>JBAUWE010000641.1:0-1834 GCA_049583595.1 Terriglobia bacterium | reverse complement strand
GTATAGGGCGATTACATAGGGAGCGAAAATGGCATAGCGGATTAGCCAGAGCTTGTACTTTGCATCGGGCACCAGCCATGCATCCAGGATTCCGAAAACGCTGTAAAGTGATAAACCCAACAGCAATGCGATACGAACCTGCCGCAGGGAATTTTGGAAATAGCTGTCCTGAAAGGCCTTTTCAAGATTTTTCGGAAAAGAAAGCGTAAGCCAATTTATTTGAAATTTATGGTGGGGGGATGTCGTGTTCGCCAATTAGCGATATCCCTATTCTAACCAACATTTATACCGTCGGCATCAAGGTTTCTAACGGCTGACAAATTTAAAATATTGTCCTCGCTGACATAGAAGTCAATAATTGCGTTTGCTTCATGTGCCAAGCGGGCGAGAGCAAAACCGCTCGATCCCGAGATGTGAGAGGTATCGGCGGTCGCGTCCTGCTTCAACATATAGGGCTCCAACGGGTCCTGACAGCCCCGGATCCATTGAATTGTTTTATCCAACTCCTGCAACTTGCCATAGGTGGATTCGTCAACAGGCTTCCTTATTTCGACTGTGATCGAATCGTTTTCCATGTGCAAATGCACGGTCATTTCAAATTCGGCGGACCTGCGGCCGTCAAGTTTTTCACCGCTTATGATGAGTTCCCTGAGTATCATAATCTGGGCTTGAATTGTAACATCCGGACATCCGTGATATTTCAAGAATTTAGTGCATTTTTGTTCCAACTTTTCTGTCTCGCCGCTGTTATATTTTAATTCAAACTCTATCGATTTGTCCATAGGCATCCTTTTTCCCGATTATTTTAAGTTACGGAAGATTATGGAACTGGCACTATAATTCGAAGCAATTTATGTGCCAGTATGAGTGCTATATCGAATTTGTGGAAGCTGCAACCGGTCGTGAAGTTATTATATCCTGAATACCGGGAATCTGTTAAGTCTCTTCCGGAAGGCAGAGATTTTATCTGTGATAAGCTTTTACACCAGGCACAGTCAATGGATTGACGTCTGTCGGCGATTAGCTGATTTGAATCAATTTTGTGGCTATCGGGTAAGTTCCCAAGACGGTCGGAGGTGGTTCGGATTGAATTGAAAGTCAGCAGGGTTAAACCGGATTACCGGCCGCTTTTTGAATTAGACGTTCGGTCTGGGCTTTTTGATGTGTAGAAACATTTGACTTCCTGTTTTATCATAAAGTACGGAAACTTCGGCGCATGAATTATTCTGGAACAAACTCTTGAATTCTTTTTCTGTGCGATGCAAAAGGACCCAATTGCCCCAGTATTGCATATAATATCTTGAAGCGTTCGATACATGAAAGTTTCCGACTACCAACTCGCCGCCCGGTTTCAGTAATCGATAAAGGCGATCAAGCACGGCAGCTGCTACCCGGGAATTCAGGTAGTCAAACAGACCCATGGAATAAATAAAATGGAATCGGCCCCACTTCTGCTTGAGCTGGCGGGAGAAAAGCATTAATCTGACAGACCCCTGTACGTATTCTACTGCGGGTGCGGCGCCTAATTTTTTCTCTATTCCGCTTGCTACCTCGGCTGCCTCGGCAAGGGCCGCAGGATCCTGGTCAAATAATTTAAAATAATATTTTTCGCAATCCTGCGAAGATTTTAGGATTTGCTGAAGCTCAAAGGCAGGACCACAGCCTACCGATAAAACTTTGAGCCTTTCCGAGGCCGGCATCGGGGGAGAAATTGCTAAATTATTGAGCATTTGTGGGATTAGGGCTATTCTATATCGCACCGATTGCGCCGCTGTATGCTCAACGGCGTGTTTATGGGCTAATTTTGAAAAGGTCGAATCTCCCTGGTAATTAT
>JBAUWE010000640.1:0-2184 GCA_049583595.1 Terriglobia bacterium | reverse complement strand
GTGAATGAATAGATATCGTGCGTCGGCCAGGTGTGTGTTTTCAGAATCAGTTCGCCAACTGTGATGTGCCACAGGGTATCGCTTTCGAGCCAGCGCAGCGGCTGAGATGAGGAGAAAAGCGCCTGGTGGACGTTGGTGAACGTTGCCGCAAAGACGCCGCCCAGCAGCAACCCCATCAGAAATGTATGGAAGGAAAAAACCTTTCTGAGCACCGTTGTGGGGGTGGAATGCACCTGTACTGATGGGATGGTGCCGGCGTTGCGCGTGGGAACCGCGTTCCCAACGGTTGGGCCTGACTTATCGGATATGTCGTCTTGATTGAACATCATTCAATTTGACAGAAACAACGTCCTTCCTGGGGAGATTATGCTTCAGACATCTGCCAATACCGGTCCTTCCTCGCGGCGTTCAAGTTGGGTCGCGGAGACGGCCTTGTTGTCTGACGGACAAAAATAGCGCTCAGGGTGTCCTTGTAAACCTCCTGCCAGTTGGAACTCGCGGCCAGCAATGTGGCCAGGCTGCTGTTAGGTGAAACCAGGCAGAAATTAATCCGGTAGCTTTGCAACACGGCGAATGTGTCAGGTTTCAGACCAACGATATCTGAATAGTCCGCGAAAACTCCCGCTTGTTCGTAAATGTCGCCCCGTCCATCAATAAAGACCTTGCGTTGGGGCGTCAGTGCCCAGACCAGATAACCCCCAAAAGCATAATCATTGAACATGCGGCCCGGAATGGGGTGCTCTTGAATGTAGCGAACGGCCTGAACGGGGTAGTTCTTTGCGACGTTTTCCTGAAGCCTGGATTGGGAAGGGAGGAACAACACCATGGCCGCCAGAGCTGCAAACATGAGCACAGCGTTTACTGCGTAATGATCGAGCTGGGGATTGTGAACCGGCGCCCAGCGGACAAACAGAGAGGCCGCCAGCGGCGCAAAGACAATTGCAAACAGGATCGCGAAGCGGAAATGCACGAATGAGGCATACACGACAATAAGAAACAGCGCAATCTCTTCCAGACGGTAGCGGAGTCGAAAGGCCAACTGGGCCAAGATAAATCCGAACAGCAGCACCAGCAGAAGTTTAGCCTGCCAGAAGTCTGTCGTCAGGGGTTGCCATTCGAGGATGTCGGCAAAATTGAGCGGCAGGGAAGTCGCAACATTGAGTGGAACCGCAGCCAGCCGTGTCCCGTAAGGTGTGAGGGGAAGGACCGCCATGCTCAACAGACCAACCACCTCCATGTGGAGTCGCTGTTCCGGCCGCCAACGGACTGCGTAGAGACCACCAGATGTAAAATCCACAAGGCCGCTCAGCCAGTAGAGCCCGAGCACCATAAACCCCAAAGCAAAAGAGCCATGAGTATTAACCCAGAGTAAGAAAATGGGGGGCAACGCCCAAAGGGTTTTCTGTTCACCCTGCCTGAACCGCTCCAGCGAAATGAGAGTGATGACCAGGAAAATATAGCCCAACAACTGGGGACGGAGTGTGAAGCAAAGCAAAGCCACGGGCAGCAGGACGAACGTCGAAAAAAAC
Organism: Terriglobia bacterium; assembly: GCA_049583595.1. Lineage (GTDB taxonomy): Bacteria > Acidobacteriota > Terriglobia > UBA7540 > UBA7540 > SCRD01. The sequence continues at coordinate 655 of JBAUWE010000640.1, read as the reverse complement.
GCGGCGTATGAGTTCCGGCAGCGCAACCAGGCAAAGTAATAAACCAGAAGGGTGAGGATACTGGTCAGCGTGATGAGCAGTACGTCCATTCCGCGCAGGCCGCCCAGCCGATATGCAAGCGCGGTCAGCACTTCGCCGCCCCACTCATAGGCCACACGGGGCATCCCGTGAACGGTGAACGACCAGGTGTCAACTGTGGGCCAGTGGCCGGTCTGGATAATCATATCGCCGTATTTAATATGCCACCACGTGTCCGGGTCGAGGCGCAAGCTGCGGTCAATTCCGAAGTTGGCGACCACCAGGATGGCTCCGAGGAACGCGGGAAACGAAAAGCATTTCTTCAGGAATGCTCTCAGGCGAGACTCTCCGGTTCCAGTGGCTTGCTCTCTTGCGGTCACGGTTTCGGATGTGGCCATTGCTTAGTTAAGCCCCTCGGATGAAGTCTGCAGTCTACGATGGCCTTGACCGGCCTCGTCGGAACGGCCGTCCCGAACATACAGTTCAGCCACATCATCCTGGTAGACCTGATTCCAATGCGGATCGGCGCCAAGGAAAGTTGCAAGCGGGGTACCACGCTGAAGCAGGCACGACTGGATGCCGTATCCTCTGAGCAATTGTTGGGTTTCCGGGGCGAGGTTGACGATCCGGCGGAAGT
>JBAUWE010000639.1:0-2316 GCA_049583595.1 Terriglobia bacterium | reverse complement strand
CCGCGATGCTGGCCTTCATCTCTTTCTGGCAGGCTGCCGCCGTCGTGCTGAACGATATGGGCTCATCGGCCTTCTACGCCGGGGCCATTGCGGAACATTTTGTCGGAAAATCCGCCCCCTGGTTCATTCTGGCCATCATGTGCCTGGCCTACGCCGTGCGCGCGGTCTATATCGAAAGTTGCAGCATGTTTGTGCGCGGCGGCGTTTACCGCGTGGTGAAGGAAGCCATGGGTTCCACGCTGGCCAAGTTCTCGGTTTCGGCGCTGATGTTTGACTATATTCTTACCGGCCCCATCAGCGGCGTTTCGGCGGGCCTGTACCTGGTGGGCCTGCTGAATGAGGTCCTGCAGCATTACGGAACCGGGTTCACACTTCCCATGAATCTGACGGCCGCGGCTTTTGCCGTGCTGGTCACTCTCTACTTCTGGTGGGAAAACATCAAGGGGGTCCCCGAATCCAGCGAAAAGGCCCTGCGCATCATGTACGTGACCACGGTGATGGTGGTGATGATGGTCGCCTGGGTCGGCTACACGCTGTGGGTGCGGGGCGCGCATCTTCCGCCGCTGCCCTCGCTCTCCACCATCGTTTACTCGCATGATGCGCTGGGCTGGCTGCGCCACACGAACTGGCCTTATACCTTCGGTCTTCTCGGCATTCTGATCGGGCTCGGCCACTCGGTGCTGGCCATGAGCGGCGAGGAAACGCTGGCCCAGGTCTATCGCGAAATCGAACACCCCAAGCTTCGCAATCTTGAGAAAGCGGGGTTCATCATTTTCGTTTACAGCCTGGTTTTTACGGCGGGGGTGGCGTTTTTCGCCGTCATGATCATTCCCGATTCGGTCCGTAGCAGCTTTTTTGACAACCCCATCGGCGGCCTGGCCATGTACCTGGTGGGACCACTGTCTTTGCGGCTGGCCTTCCGGGCATTCGTGGTGGTGGTGGGCGTTCTGATGCTGGCCGGAGCGGTGAACACAGCCATCGTGGGATCGAACGGCGTGCTCAACCGGGTCTCCGAAGACGGGATTCTTCCGCAATGGTTTCGCCATCCGCACCATCGCTTCGGAACCTCGCACCGCATCCTGAACATGGTGGTCGGGCTGCAACTGCTGACCATCATTCTCAGCCGCGGAGACATCTTCATTCTGGGCGAGGCTTACGCGTTTGGGGTGATGTGGAGCTTCGCCATGAAAGGCCTGGCGGTGCTGGTTCTACGCTACAAGAAGCCGGGGGGACGGGAGTTTCGTGTCCCGGCCAACATCAGCATCGGGCGGATCGAGATTCCCGTGGGACTCGGCCTGGTCACGGTTGCGCTGTTTGCGCTCTGCATCGTGAATCTTTTCACCAAGCAGGTCGCCACCATTTCGGGAGTCATTTTCACCGTTGTGCTGTTTACGGCGTTCACGGCGTCGGAAAAATTCATGCGGCGGCGCGGCAACCCGCATGCGGAGCTCGACCAGTTCAACCTGCAGCCCGGCTTCGACCTCACTCCTGAAACCGTGGACGTCCGGCCCGGCAGTCTGCTGGTGATGGTCCGTGACTACAACACGCTCTACAATCTGGCCGCCGTTCTGGACCACGCCAACACCCGGCAGAAAGACATTGTGGTGCTGCACCTTCGCCTGCTCACACGGGCGGCCTCCGGCGAGCACGACCTGCAGGCCGAGCAGCTTGTCGGCTTTAAGGAACAGGAACTGTTTACGCGCGCCCTCGCCATCGCCGAAAAGAAAGGCAAGAGCATCCGCCTGGCCGTCGCTGCCGCCACGGAGAAATGGGACGGCGTCCTTCGCGCCGCCCAAAGCCTGCGATCTTCGGCGATTGTGCTGGGCAGCTCGCCCTCGCGCTCGGCGGCGGAAGAGGCCCGCCTGGCCGGACTGGCCTGGGAACGGCTGCCCGATCCCAAACCGCAACTGACGCTTGAAATCTATCTTCCCAGCGGGCCCTATTCTGTTTTCTACATGGGGCCTCACGCTCCCCACCTGACCCCCAAAGAAATCGAACGCCTGCACGCCGCCTGGCTCGCCCTCAGCACCCGCCTCGCTCCGCTGGAACTCCATCACCACGATGTCGTCCACTTTGCTCTGGACGAACTGATTCACCAGATGAAGAACGGCGCCGGCGAGAACATGATCGCGCGCCTGCGCAAACACCTGGAACAGGCCGATCGCCTTCGTTCGAAATCATAGGCGGTCCGCCGCCTCCAACCATAAACTCGTGCTCAGGCACCACCGCCGGCTTTAGGCCGACGCAGCTCCAGCCGCTGAAGATTCCCCACGCCCGGCCAGCGCACCCTGTCTCGGTGGTCCGACTCTTCCTGGT
>JBAUWE010000638.1:0-13971 GCA_049583595.1 Terriglobia bacterium | reverse complement strand
AGTCTCACATTCATTCCCGGCACCTGATGCGATTTTAGGTTCAGGGCAAAAGGCCGGTCAAGCTGAGGGGGGCCAACCGGCAGAAGAACTTTGCAGGCCAATTGTTCGATGGAGGAAAAACTGCGGGGTCCGGGTTCTGGGACCATAAGGCTGGTGAAATTCAGTTTGAAACCTTATTGCCGAACCAACGGAAATCATTTGCGGAAGTGTCCAACCAGCTTATCGTAGGTGGTTGAAAGGTTTTCGGGCTCAACCCGCGTTTCTCCAACCACGGTCATGAAATTTGAATCGCCGGTCCAGCGGGGCAGAATGTGCATGTGGACGTGGTGCTCAACGCCGGCGCCTGCGCAACGCCCCATGTTCAAGCCCAGATTATATCCTTCGGGATGGTAAACGTCCTTGAGCACGCGCTGGACCTGCTGCGCCAGCTTCATCATCTCCGTCAGCGTATCGGCCGGCGCTTCAACGAGCTCTGCAATATGCGCGTACGGAACAACCATGGCGTGGCCCACCGTGTAAGGGTATAGGTTCAGCAGGACAAGATTCGCCCGGCCCCTGTAGAGGACCAGATGCTCTCTGTCGCTTGAGGGATCCGCGGAAGCCTTTTCGCAGAAAATACACCCCTCATTTCCGGTCCCCTGGGTGACGTATTGAAACCGCCACGGGGTCCACAAATAATCCATGTCCAATAACCTGCCGGCAGAAAGATTACTCTTCGGAAATGACTGGCTTGGGAGGCGTTTCGCTCGCTGGCTGTGGCGCGGGCGCCTCCGCAGGAGAAGCCGCCTGAGGCGGCTGGCTCGTCTCCTGGCCACTGTTGACAAGGTCTTTTAGTTCTTTGCTGGGTTTGAAGTAAGGGATATCTTTGGCGGGCACATCCACGCGTTCGCCGGTTTTCGGGTTTCGCCCCACTCGGGAATTCCGGTGGCGCGTTCTGAAACTTCCAAACCCCCGGATTTCGATCTTATCTCCACCCCGGAGGGACTTGACGATACCCTCGAAAATGGTATCGACGATCACCTCAGAGTCTTTCCTGCTCAACTCTGTCTTTCGAGCAACATCCTCAATCAAGTCAGCTTTTGTCATGCTCGACTCCTCAGGCTAAGATTTAGACCCGGGTATCCTCACCAGCAGCTTTTCGGCCGGTCCGGAAGGAAGCGCAGCCACCGGTTGTTTCTAGTGCGAATCGTTACGATCCCCCGAGGCATTGGTCCGCGCCATCGCTTCGGTGGTAATGCCTGCAGAAGAAAATGCTTCGGCCATCCTGGAAAGTGCCGGTGGTTCAGGAACTCTTTCCCGCAATTGTGTGGCTTTCCAGTTTTCGGACTTCGTGCTGAGGCTGATTTTCTTTTCTTCCGGATTCAGCCGGACAACGCGAAAGTCGAGTTCCTCCCCCACTTTCGGCATGCCTTCGTCGCTGCCGGGGTGGCTGCTTTCAATCTCCGAAATGTGGCAAAGGCCTTCGATACCCTCTTCGATTTCGGCAAAGACTCCGAAAGAAGTTCGGCGGGTGACCTTCGCATGGACCCTGTCGCCCACGTTTGTCTTGGCAAAGAAGCTTTCCCAAGCGTCAGGCTGGAGCTGCTTCAACCCCAGCGACAGACGACGATTCTCGGTATCAACGTTCAGGACAATGGCCTCAATCTCCTGGCCCTTCTTCAGCACTTCAGAAGGATGCTTCACATTTCGAGTCCAGGAAAGATTCGAGACATGGATCAGGCCGTCAACGCCTTCTGCTACTTCGATGAAAGCTCCGAAGTCGGTAAAGTGGCGGACGCGGCCCTTCACCACGGTCCCGGCGCCCATCCGTTCGCTGAGGCCATCCCACGGATCGGGCAGCGCCTGCCGCAGGCTGAGGGATATTCGCCGCTGCTCGGGATTGACGTCCAGGATTGCGACTTCAGCCATCTCATTAGGCTTCAGAATTTTCGAAGGGTGACGAAGCCGTCTTGTCCAGCTCATCTCGGAAATGTGGATCAGCCCCTCGACGCCCGGCTGTAATTCCACGAAAGCCCCGTAATCCGTCACGCTGACAACTTTGCCGGTAATGTGGTCACCGACATGGAACTGGGCCGTCACGTTTTCCCACGGGTCCGTCGTCAGCTGCTTCATTCCCAGGGAAACGCGCTCTTTCTCCCGGTCAAACTTGAGCACCTTGACTTCGACGTCCTGTCCGGCCTGTACAACTTCTGAAGGATGAGCCACGCGCGTCCACGAGAGGTCGGTCATATGCAACAGACCATCGATACCGCCGAGGTCCACGAAGGCTCCGTAATCGGTCAGGTTTTTCACCCGTCCGGTCAGAACCGCTCCCTCAACCAGATGCTCCATCAGCGCCGTTTTCTTCTCGTTGCTTTCTTCTTCCAGAACTTTCCGGTGGCTGACCACAACGTTGTCCCGCTTGCGATTCAGCTTGATGACCTTGCACTCAACCTCCTGGCCGATCCAGTCTTCCAGCGTCGGATGGGGTTTCAGGTCCGCCTGCGAAGCGGGCATAAAAGCGTGGACCCCGATGTTGACCTCGAGCCCACCTTTAACCCGCTGCACGACGCGCCCGCGGACGGGCTTTTCTTCGTAGAAGGCGCGCTCAATTTCTTCCCACACTTCTTCCTGCAGCGCTCTGCGGCGGGAGACCACGGCCCTTCCAGTGAGCTCGTCAAACTTCTCGATCATGACCCCAATGGACTGGCCCGTCTCGACGTTCAGTGCGCCGTCTTCGGAGGTAAACTCCATGCGGGGGACGACGGCCTCCCATTTCAGACCCAGATCGACCACCACTTCTTCGTCGGTCACGTTGACAACGTGGCCCTGGACGATTTCGCCCACGACCAGGGTGGGGGTCGCTTCCATACTTTCCATCAGGCTCTCAACCTCGGCCATGCCAAGGTTTTCGTCCTCAGACTCTTCTTCGTTTTCGTTGTTTGCAGCAGGTTCAGATCCGGATGGCTCTTCCGCGCCAGCGGCAACAGCCGGTGCTTCAGGTTCGGCCGCGGATTTGCCTGTGGCCTGGGAGGCTTGATCTGTGGGCGGCACTGCTGCCTCGGGCTGTGTGACGGATTCGTCTGCACCCTCAGAGGTTTGATCCGCGGGTGGTGCTTCCACCCCAGGATGGGCCTCGGATTCGCTTGCACCCTCAGAGGCCTGAGCGGCGGGCGGTTCTTTAGCCTCGGGCTCGACCGCGGACTCGCCGTCAGCCTGAGTGGAGAAAGCGGCAGGCGAGTTTTCGTCGGTTACCACCGGAGTTTGCATGACTTCTTCTTCGGGTTGGGCCGGGGCCGGGGTATCGACGGGGTCAGCCATATCTCTGCGCGGAGCAGCGTCGACACTGTCCTGCGCCTCGGGTGAGACGACGACCTCACCTGAGTTGAGGCGATTTTCTTGCGAACACATGAACTTACCTCCCTGCCCTTACCCAACGCATGTTCCGACTGAGATTGTATTTTACCGTTCCCTGAAAAGTGAAGTCAAACCAATCAATGGACTTGGCAGGAACTATTTTCTACTCAATATGGAACCGGAACCCAGCCTGCTTGATGGCTTTGCGGTAATCATCCGATTTCATTTCCACAAGCTTGCACATTTCATAGAGCCGTGAAGAAAGGGTAGGGCCCAGTTGTGCCAGAGATCGGTCGATTTCCGGAATGGGATCGCCCGACGGCTCGCGGACTTCACGCCGCCTGGCGCGCCCTGATGAGAGGGTGGTCGTGATCAGCGTGACCCTCTTATTGTTGTAACGCGAACTGATGATGTGCGCCAGTGTTTCCCGGACCCAGTCGGTTGGGTCCGAGGCCGCCAGGTCGTCAAGCATCAGGACTTCCACGTCCAGAACCGGTCCCAGGACACGCAGTTCTGAAGTATGCGAAACCGGGTTGTAGCTGTCCCTGATGTCTTTCAGCAGCTTCAGGAAGTCGTAATACAGGCACGGGACGTTCTTCCGTACCATCAACTCCCTCAGCACCGCGACGCCCAGGTGGGTTTTACCCACACCCGTGGGCCCCGCAAACAGCAGACCGAAATCCGTGGGGTATTCTTCCACAAGTTTCTGCGAGTAGAGCTTGGCGGCCACCAGGCTGCGGTTGGGCTGCCCCGTTTGCGGATCCTTGCGAATGTCAAAATTCTCAAAAGCGCAGTGCTCGTACCGGCGTGGGATTTGTGCCGCTTTCAGCAACGACTCGGAGTGCTGAGACTTCTCGCACTCGCACCGTGCCACGAGGCGCACTCCGTCTCGTTCCACCGGCCGCCAGCCCGTTCCTCCGCAGTGGGGACAATCCTTTGTGGCCATTGAGCAACCCGTAGCTGATTCTAAATCACTTGGGACGAAAATCGGAAGGGAATAAGACCGGCAGCGAATTTTCAGTGTTCAATTCTGCTGCCTTGGGACTCCATTCGGATGAACCGGCGGCGGAATGACTCAATGTTTTTCTTTGGAGCGGTGCATCCGGATCAAATAGGGTGGGATCACCCGAACCAGGCCATTCTGCACTTCTTCATGCGACTCGCCAACGCGGGTCATGATCTCCTGCTCCACATACTTAACAAACGCCTGCATCTCGTTCCGCATTTCTTCCATGCGCTTCCGCATGTTCAGAATGATTTCTACTCCGGCCAGGTTGACGCCCAGATCACGGGTCAGACTCAGGATGGCTTCCAGGGCTTCCAGGTCTTCGTCGGTGTAGAGGCGGGTATTGCCCTCACTGCGAGATGGGATCAGCAGCCCTTCGCGCTCGTACAGGCGGAGCGTCTGTGGATGGATGTCATACATCTCCGCCACGGCGCTGATCATGTAACCTGCCTTGCCTCGGGTTTTTCGGCCTCGTTTTGGCATGTGCTCTTCAATTGTCCCGGACCCGGGAAACTCGCCTTTATGACCGGGGGTTGAAATACTTTCGCAATTCGCTGCGAAGGTCTGCGGGATTCAGCCGGTCAAGTTCCCGCAGAATTTCTTTGCTGCGCTCATCGGCCACTCGCGGAACTTTGATTTCAATCTCGACGAACTGGTCTCCTCGCAGACTGGCCCGCAACGAGGGGGCTCCTTTCCCCCGGATTCGCAGTTTCTGCCCACTCTGGGTCCCGGGAGGAATCCGGATCGTGGTGGGTCCGTCAATGGTTGGAACCTCCACCTTGGCTCCCAGCGCAGCTTCTGCGACGCTGATCGGGACCTTGACATAGAAATTGTCTCCCTTGCGATCGAAATACGGGTGGGCCTCGACGTCGGTCACGATGTAGAGGTCGCCGGGCGGTCCGCCGTGGGGCCCCGCGTTTCCTTTGCTTGGAACGCGCACCCGCGATCCCGTATCAACTCCCGGTGGAATTCGCACGTCAAACGTTTCAGGTTTGCGAATATGCCCTGTCCCATGGCAGGCCGGGCAACGAGTCTGTTGCCGCCCCGTCCCACCACACTGCGTGCAAGTCATGGAAAAGCGCATCGCTCCGGCCGTCCGCTGGGCTTTGCCGCTCCCTCCGCACGCGGAGCAGGTGACGGAGGGCCCGCCGCGCGTGCCTCTCCCCTTGCACGACCCGCAAATTTCTTCTCTGGCGATGGTAATTCGCACCTGCGTTCCGCCAATGGCGTCCCAGAACCCGATGTGCATGTGGTGCTCGATGTCGCCCCCCCGCACCGGGCCCGCAGCAGATTCGCGGCCTTCGCCCCCGCGGGTGAAAATCTGGGAAAAGATGTCGCGAAAGGTCGAGCCCACACCTGACGAACGCTCACCCTGGGGCGTGAAGTCGGAAAAGTCGAAGCCGGAAAAGTCAACGCTCGGATCTCCTCCGGCGGGCTCTCCCGATCCCTTGGCGTAAGCCTCGTACGCACCGGTGGGGATGTTGTCGGAGTAGAACCCGTACTGGTCGTAAATCTTGCGCTTCTTGTCGTCGCTGAGGATGTCGTACGCTTCCTGGATCTTCTTGAAATTCTCTTCCGACTGTTTGTTTCCGGGGTTGAGGTCGGGGTGATACTTCCTGGCGAGTCGCCGGTAAGCCTTTCGGATCTGGTCAGTCTTGGCCTTGCGGTCGACTCCCAGCGCACCATAGTAATCCTTCTGGTTGGTTCCCACGGGCATGCCTGTTTTCCTTTTTTGAGGCTGCTGTACCCCGCTGCTTATGGCGGCGGCTCACATTGTGGAAGGAGGTGGACAAAACAATCAGCGATCAGAGGGCGCGAACCGTTGCGCTGGAGCGGGATGCGTGAATTTCACATCCTCGCTCCATGCGCTCTTAAGCCCAATACCCCGCGCTTCAGTTCATGCTTGTTTTCAGCACGACGCCAAGGTGATCAGGGCATCGGGAGGCGATCCAGACTTCGAGCTGCCGGCGAATTTCTTCGGCAGCGCGGGAATTGCTCACCGGGCTGTCAATCTGGATTTCCATGAATTGCCTGGCATGGCAAGTCGGGCATTCAATGCCCACCTGTGCCCGGTGTTCCAGAACCTGTTCCTGTTGTTGCTGCTGTGTCTGTTGTTCCATCGGATCGCCTCCCTTCTTCCCGAAATGGCCTTCATTCACTTAGATGCACCTTTGGGCCGTCCGATTACTTCTTGTTTTTGTCCTCTCCTTCAACGACTTCAGCGTCGATCACTTCACCTTCGCCTTTGGTTTTCTCTTCGCTGTCGCCGCCGGCAGTGCTGGCCTGTCCGGCTTCACCCTCGCCTTCGGGCGGCGGGGGGGCGGCCGTGCCGGCCTGCTGCTTGTACATGGCCTCGGCCAGCTTGTGCGAAGCCTGAGTCAAGCGTTCCACCGCGGCATTGATCGCTTCCACGTTGCCTTCCTGGATGGCTTTCTTGGCTTCCTCCACGCCAGCTTCGATGTTCTTGGCATCCTCTTCTGAAACCTTTTCGCGATTTTCCTTCAGCGTCTTCTCCACGGAGTAGACCAGGGAGTCGGCGCGGTTCTTCACCTCGACTCCTTCCTTGTACTGGCGGTCTTCTTCGGCGTGGAGCTCGGCTTCCTTGTTCATCCGCTCCACTTCCTCCTTGGAGAGGCCGCTGGAAGAGGTGATCGTGATCTTCTGTTCCCGGTTGGTTCCAAGATCCTTGGCCGCCACGTTCAGGATGCCGTTGGCGTCAATGTCGAAGGTTACTTCAATCTGCGGGATTCCGCGCATCGCCGGCGGTATTCCAACCAGATGAAACTTGCCGAGCGTCCGGTTGTCCTTGGCGCTGGGGCGCTCGCCCTGAAGCACGTGGATTTCAACCGACGTCTGGTTGTCCGCTGCCGTTGAAAATGTCTCAGTCTTCCGAGTCGGAATGGTGGTGTTGCGCTGAATGAGAGGCGTCATCACTCCGCCCAGCGTTTCAACGCCCAGTGTCAGCGGCGTCACGTCGAGCAGCAGCAGATCTTTCACTTCACCGCCCAGCACACCCGCCTGCACCGCGGCGCCGATGGCCACCACCTCGTCCGGGTTCACGCCCTTGTGGGGCTCCTTGCCGTTGAACAGGTCCTTCACAATCTGCTGGACGCGTGGAATGCGCGTGGACCCGCCCACCAGCACCACTTCATCGATCTTGCTGGGATCCACTCCGGCATCCTTCAGCGCCTGCTTCACCGGGCCCACGGATCGCTGGAAGATGTCTTCGCACATCTGCTCAAAACGCGACCGGGTCAGCTTCAGGCTCAGGTGTTTGGGGCCGGAAGCGTCTGCGGTAATAAACGGCAGGTTGATTTCCGTCTCCAGCACCGTGGAAAGCTCCATCTTGGCCTTCTCAGCCGCTTCCTTCAGCCGCTGCAGCGCCATGCGGTCCTTTGAGAGATCGATGCCCTGGTCCTTGCGGAATTCATCCACAATCCAGTCGATCACGCGCTTGTCAATGTCGTCGCCGCCCAGGTGGGTGTCGCCGTTGGTCGATTTCACCTCAACCACGCCTTCGCCCACCTCAAGGATCGAGATGTCGAAGGTTCCGCCGCCAAAGTCATAGACGGCGATGGTTTCGTCCTTCTTCTTGTCCAGGCCATAGGCCAGCGCCGCCGCCGTCGGCTCGTTCACAATCCGCAACACTTCCAGGCCCGCAATCTTGCCTGCGTCCTTGGTGGCCTGCCGCTGGCTGTCATTGAAATAGGCGGGGACCGTCACCACTGCCTGGGTCACGCTTCCGCCCAGATACTCCGCGGCCGCGTCCCGCATTTTTTGCAGGATCATCGCCGAGATTTCCGGCGGTGAATACTCCTTACCCTGCGCCACTACCCGGCAGTCGCCGTTGGTGACGGAAATCACCTTGTAGGGAACGGTCTTGATTTCATCCGGGATTTCGTCGTAACGGCGCCCCATGAATCGCTTGATCGAATAGACCGTGTTCTCCGGGTTTGTGACCGCCTGGCGCTTGGCCACCTGGCCCACCAATCGCTCCCCGCTCTTCGTAAACGCCACCACCGACGGGGTGGTGCGGCCGCCTTCCGGGTTGGTGATGACCTGCGGGTCTCCGCCCTCCATCACCGCAACCACTGAGTTGGTCGTGCCCAAGTCAATGCCAATAATCTTTCCCATTGCTGATGCCTCCGTTAAGAAACTTGAAAAGTCCGGTTAACTCCCTCAAAAAATCCCTGCTCGTTTGCTCCCTATCCACACTATGCTTGGATGCATGATCATTGCTTTAGTTCCTGCTCATAATAAAGTCTTAGTGTGTTGTTGTCAACGTAAATTTGTAAGTCTTTCCTGTTCAATTGGTTGCTTGCTTATCAATCCTTGACAAGTCGCCACTCAAGTGGCCATATCATATCCGCAGCAGGCTACCAACAGGGGCTATCGGCAACCAGGCGTGCCCTGATTCTTCATCCTGTAGTAGACTAATGATTTAAACGCAATTTTGGAGACAGGAGAGACCTTGAATGCCGAAGAAGAAGTCCAAGCGCGAGTATACGCCACAGCATGCTGCTTCCGGAGTGGCAGTAGATCTGCCTGAGATCGAGACCTGGGAGAACAATTACCGGGGCTACGAGATCACCATCACGATTCCCGAATACACTTCCATCTGCCCCCGCACCCACCTGCCGGACTTTGGTACCGTAACCATCCACTATCTTCCTGACAAGCTTTGCCTGGAGCTCAAGTCGCTGAAGTACTACATCCTTGCCTACCGGAACCTCGGCATCTTCTATGAGAATGCCGTCAACCGCATCCTTGATGATGTTAGCCGGGCGTGCCGGCCCAAGTGGGCGGTGGTTCGTGGGGAATTCACCACCCGCGGCGGCATGCACACCACGGTTGAGGCTCGCTACCCGCGCAAGTCCCGCTGAACGGATTGCTTGAGGATTCAGGCCGCCGGAGGTTTACTTTAAAATGGCCGCGAAATTTTGCCGGTTGGCCTCGACCCAGGGCTCGAAGCGTTGCATCTCCGGATAGAGTGCCAGGGACTGTTCCAGGTCAGCCGGCCGGTTTGGAATAAACAGCCGGTTGTACTCGAACATGTTCGCCAGATCTTCCGCACCCGGAAAGCCCAGCTTGGAAAAAACTTCGCGAGGGATGTACCGGTAGATGATTTTCTTGCCGAGCACGCGGGACATGATCTCGGCATACGTGCTGCAGGGCTGGTCATCGCTAACGATGCCGACGGTCTGGTTGCGGAACTCTTCGGGCCGTTCAAAGATCCTGGCGACCACGCCGCCTACGTCCTCCACGCTCACTGCAGCCAGCGGCGTGTCGCCCTGTGGAAATCCGAACATGAACGAGCCGTCTTCCTGCAACTTTGGCGGGAAGAAGGTGAGAAAGTTTTCGTAATAAAAGGCCACGTGCGCGTAGGTGGCGGGCAGATTCAGGCTGCGCGCGTACTCTTCCATCCTGGCTTTCAGGTCGAAGTGAGGGACTTCGAGTTTTCCCTCTGAATGTTTTTGCGCGGAAGGGAGCGTGCTGAAGACAAAATGCTCGATCCCTGCTTCTTTCACGGCATCAATCAGGTTCTTGCCGTGGAAGGCTTCCTTTTCGAAGTGCTCCCAGAAATTTGTGACGCCGAATACGCCGTAGCAGCCGTTCATTGCCGCCTGCAGGCTCTCAGGGTTGCCGAGGTCGCCGCGAACGGTTTCTGCGCCGGCCTGCACCAGCGCACTGGCCCTCTCGGACTCCGGTTTTCGGGTCAGGCACCGGACCTTGAACTTGCCGCCCTTCAGCAGGTGCCGAACGACGCCGCCTCCCTGCGCGCCGGTTGCTCCTGTCACCAGAATCATTTTTTCGTCTGCCATCGCTTGCACCTCTGCTCTTATTGGAATTGTAACGGAATCAACGCCCCGGTGGACCGGGAAACTCCAGGGCCCGCAGAGTGCTCAACCCTTTGTTAAGATGGTCTGGCGTGCCGCGCCGTTACAGAGTATCTCCCCACTCTGCCGCGTAGATTAACGAGTCGCTCGCCGGCAGGCTTGAAGCAAAAAGCAGCTCACCTGCGCCGATCGTTCCAAAAGGGATGCAGAGGCAGCCCCTCCCCAGTGCTGACCAGCCGGATCTCGCCATTTTGGCCCCCAGCCTTCGCACGCGTCATGGACGACTACCGGCCCCGGCAGTAGCAACCCTCTCAATTCATTGGATGCTGATCCCGCACGGGTTGGTGCCCTGATCGTGCAAACTCCCTCGCAAAGACTCTTCTGAAAGGCCTGTGGCAAACGGAGCAAATGGTGTGGGCTACGGGGGGGCTGGGAGCTCTGCTAACTGTGTAAGGTTGGACGGCAAAAGTACAGTGCACAGATGCACGGGAATTTGTGGTGCTCTCCACCGCATGCCAGTGGCGCGGCTTCACGTTCCCCGCACGACGAACGCCGTCATGTCGTCGTACTGGCGGCGCTGGCCGGTAAAGGCGTGGACGCTCGAGAGCAATCGCTGCAAAGTCTCTTCGGCGGGTTCCCGGGGAGCGGTCTTCAGAAGATCAATCACCCGCTGCTCGCCGAATTCTTCTTCTCGCTCATTCACGGCTTCCACCAGCCCGTCGGAATAAATCAGCAGCAGGTCGCCGGCAGTGAGCGTGAACTCCGTGGGAAGATAGGGCGCGTTCGGGTCGATGCCCAGGGGAAGATCGCCGGCGTCCAGCCGCTCGAACTGTCCGGACGAGCGCACGAGGAAAGGCTCATTATGCCCCGCCCGCACGTAGGCGAGCACGCGCGTGGTGGGGTTATATTCGGCAAAAACCGCCGTAGTAAAGCGTCGTCCCTCCATGCTGTGAGCGCAGGCGTAACGGTTCATGCGCGTGACCATCTCGGTCAATGAAGCTGCCGGTGAAGCCACGGAGCGAAGGCTGGCATGGAAAGTGGCCATCAGCAACGCCGCCGGAACGCTCTTGCCCGCCACATCCGCTACCACCAGCATCAGCGGATTTTCTTTGCCGGGCGGCTGCTCCGGGTCGAGCGGAAAGGCGTCGTAGTAGTCCCCACCCACCGTGTTGGCAGGTTTTGAGCTGAAAGCGAGATCGAGACCCGGCACGCGCGGCGGAGTGCCCGGTACCAACCAGCGCTGGATTTCGCGGGCGATCTCCAGGTCGCGCTTCATGATCACGCGGTCGGCCAGTTCCAGTGCCAGCAGGAAAATCAACATGGCCATCGGGAGCAGGGGAGAAACTCGTGCGCTGCCCTGGCTACCGTTGCCTTGAGGGAGTGAGAGGATTCCCAGCAGCAGCGCGATCAGCAGAAAAATCCGTCGGGCCGGAGAAAGCTTCAACAGCATGGCCCAGAACAGCGCGCTGCAGCTCTTACAAATCTGCCGGAAGCGAGACTCGCGCTTCAGCCTGTCCCAGTCAATCTCGTGATCGTAGAGGCTGTAGCTGTCTTTGGCTTCCGAGAAAAACTGCGTCCAAAGGACACGCATCTCCAGCCCTTCGCTCACCCGCTGCCAGAAGTCTTTCAGCCGTCGCATCATGTGAGTGAAAACTTGCCGGAACGTCTGGCGCCCGGCCCCCTCCTTTTTGCTGAATGTGACTGCCGTGCCCTTGATTATACGCCGCCGGCACGGCAACTGTTCACCGCAGTTTCCGGCGAAAGGGTGGGAGTTCATCGGTGCCGTAAAGCGCCGGCCCGCAAGGATTCTTACCCCTCCGGGAAGCGTGCCGTCTTGCGCTCGCGTGGTAAGATCATTCCGATGACATCAGGGACTCCACACGCCATTCTGCTGATTTCATGCCCCGACCGGAAAGGTCTGGTGGCACGCATTTCGGATTTTGTCTTTAAGAATAACGGGAACATCCTGCACGCCGATGAGCACATTGATGACGAGGTGGGCCTGTTCCTGATGCGCATCGAGTGGGATCTGGCGGGGTTCAATCTGGCACGCGACTCGATCCAGACTGCGCTCCAGCCGCTGGCACGTGAACTCGCGTTCGACTGGCAACTGCATTTCTCCGATGAACGGCCCCCTGGGGCCATCTTCGTCTCAAAGTATGACCACTGCCTGCAGGACCTGCTTTACCGCTGCCGGGCGGGTGAGCTCGCGGCCGATTTCTCTCTGGTGGTCAGCAATCATCCGGACCTGCGGGAACTCGTGGAAAGCCATGGGCTCGAATTCCGGGTATTCCCTGTAACCGCCGAAACCAAGAGTCGGCAGGAAGAGGCGGTCCGGACGGAGTTGGAGCACCGGAACGTCAGCCTTATTGTGCTGGCCCGCTACATGCAAATCCTCACTGAGAACTTTGTGCGGCATTACCCGAACCGGATCATCAATATTCATCACTCGTTCCTTCCGGCCTTTGCCGGTCCCCGTCCTTACCACCAGGCCCACCGGCGGGGCGTCAAACTGATTGGAGCCACCAGCCATTACGTCACCGCGGATCTCGACGGTGGTCCCATCATCTCCCAGGATGCCGTTCGGATCAGCCATCGCGATTCGGTTCAGGACCTCATCCGCAAAGGACGCGACCTGGAAAGGGTGGTCCTGGCCCGGGCCGTGCGCGCCCACCTGGAACATCGAGTGCTGGTCTACGGCAACAAGACCGCCGTTTTTGATTAGGCAGGCGTCGTCGTCGACGTTGTTCTGCGCGCCTCAAAGTTTTCTGTTTCTGTCACGCCTTTGCCCGCGACCGTCGACTGAAAAGCGATATACTTTCGAGACTCTTTAGAACCGGGGAGGGGCGATGGTGATGTGTTTATCCCAGCATTCCTTTTCACCCATTTCCAGATGGCTGATGCCAGCCGTGCTGGCAATTCTGTTTGCCGCCGGTGCCGCCGTGGCGCAGGATCCCGTCCCCCAGGCAGCGCCGCCCAGGCCGAAGCTGCTGCCTCCGCCTGCCGGCGCGATCATCCTCCGCGAGGTGAGCAAAAGCGATCTGCGCGCGACCATCAAGGGGCTGGTTTCCTGCGGCACGCGGCATTCGCTCTCCTCGTGGACCGATCCCCTGCGCGGCATTGGCTGCGGCCGTGATCACATCGTGGCGGAATTCAAGAAAATTGCCGCTGGCTCCGGTGGCCGGCTGCGCGTGGTGGTGGACCGCTTTGAAGTGAAGGCGCCGCGCACCGGCAACAAGCTGGTCCCGATGGAAAACGTCTACGCCATTCTGCCCGGCGACGATCCTGCGCTCGCAAAGACGGTTTTCGTTGTTTCGGGCCACTTCGATTCCATGCCTTCGAACATCATGGACCCAAAGTCCGATGCACCCGGCGCCGATGACGACGGTTCCGGCACCGCGGTTTCCATCGAATGCGCGCGTCTGTTGGCCCGTGGCCATTTCCGCGCGACTCTGGTGTTTGCCACGGTTTCAGGCGAGGAGCAGGGATTACTGGGCGGTACTCGGCTGCTGCACTATCTCGAGCAGCGAGGCTACACGGTGGGAGGCATGCTCGACAATGACATTGTGGGGGCCGACTTCGCGCCCGGAGCTCCGCACCGTGTGCGGCTGTTTTCAGGCAACGGGAAAGTTGACGATGGCGATTCGCCATCGCGGGAGCTGGCGCGAAGGGTGGAAGAGATTGACGGGCGGCACAACATCCGCCTGATCTTTCGACTGGATCGGTTGGGCCGCGGAGGCGACCACAGGCCGTTTGTCGAAGCTGGACTCCCCGCCGTGCGCTTCACCGAGC
>JBAUWE010000637.1:0-3873 GCA_049583595.1 Terriglobia bacterium | reverse complement strand
ATGAACCAGGGGGCGGATTTTCCGACAAAATGTTCCGCAATGGCCCCGGCGTAGAAGGCCGATGAGCCCATATCGTTCAGCACGACGGCGGCAGCCTGCCAGAAAGAGATGAAGGCCAGCATCGCGGTCGTCGCCACGACAACGCGCGGCGTGCCGGAAGTGTTTGAACGAGTGCCCGGCGTGTCAGTTAATTCTTTCAACATAATTGTCCGCCGGGTTAGACGAGGCGGGATTGCTCCCGGCGCTTCTTACGGCCCGGCAGTTCCTCCTTACGGTTCAAGAACGTGGATGACCCGATGCCCTCCGGCCCGCAGCAGTCTGGCCAGCTTCTGTTCCGGGGCCAGCCAGCGGTGCTTCCTGCTGCCGATCATCACCAGCGAATCGGGGCCGAGCGTTCTTTCGATACACTGCTCGCGGTCACCGCACAGGACGATCTGGACCTTGACCGCGGCGTTGCGGCAGCACTCGCGCGCCATGCCGGCTGCGCGCCGTTCCGCGAAGGCAACCGAGACCGGCGGCCGGCCAAGCGGAAACCCCATGGGCACAACCTGCGGCACCAGGAAGTGAATGCCGGCCCCGCTGGATTGCATCACGGCGTCTGCCGCCCGCAGCGCGGCGCGCGTTGCCTGCGGGGTTGTGAAAATGACGTGGACATCGGCGCGGAGGGCTCCCGGCTCCATCGCAGGCGCGCCGTCGGCCTGCTCCAGACGCCGGTCTCTTACGCTGCTTTTGACTACCTTCATCGCGCTACCCGATTTCAAGATAGGGAAAAGCGCATAAGGAAGTCATAAGGGAGTGCTAAGGATTCTGTGAAGGCTTACTCAGGTGGGCGAAAGCGATAGCCGACCCAGGGGTCGGTCAGCAGATACTTCGGCCGGGCGGGGTTGGCCTCAATCTTCTTGCGCAGCTGGTTTACAAACACCCGAAGGTATTCCAGTTCATCTCCATAGTCGGCCCCCCAGACGGCCTGCAGCAGTTCGCGGTGAGGGATGGTGCGGTTGGGATGCGCTGCGAAGTAGCGAAGCAACTGGCACTCTTTGGGCGTCAGACGGATCTCGCGGTCCCGCACGCGCACCTGGTGCGACTGGAAATCGACCGTCACGCCGTCGCCCAGGCGGATGGATTGCAGAGCCTCCTCGGAGGCCATCGGCATGCGGCGAATCGCCGCGCGAATCCTGGCCAGCAATTCCGGAGTGCCAAAGGGCTTGGTGACGTAATCGTCGGCGCCGGCGTCGAGCGCCTCCACTTTGTCTTTTTCGGAGTCGCGCACTGTCAGCATGATGATGGCTGGTTCCATCGAGGCTCGCATGCCGCGAATCATTCGGCAGGCTTCAAGCCCTCCCATGCCGGGCAGATTCACGTCCAGCAGGACCAGGTCGTAGTTCTCGCCGCGAATTTTGTCAATCGCCTCTTCCGCCGTGCGGGCGTCAGACACCTCATATCCCTGGGCCACCAGGGTGGTGCGCATCACGCGCCGGATGTGCGGGTCGTCGTCCACAATCAGAATTCGTCCTGAGCTCATCAAAGGTTCTCCGGTGGCGCCGCCCCGAGCACCAGGCAAAACTCAGAGCCGGCCCCGGGAAGGTTTTTCACCACGATGTTGCCGCCGTGGGCGCGCAGGATCTCGCGCGCCACGGTAAGGCCCATGCCGGTTCCGGCCACGCGATGATGGCCGGGGCTGCGATAGAACTTCTCAAAAATCCTCTCCAGTTCGCGTTCCGGAATGCCCGGACCTTCGTCCGCCACGGTGATCAAGACGCTGCCCTCCTCAGGCCGGGCCGCGATGGTGAGCGAACCGTCCGGGGAAGAAAACTTGAGCGAGTTATCGATCACCTGGCGCAGCGCCAGTTGGACCAGCCCGGCGTCCACAAACACCAGCGGCAGGTTTTCCGGAATTTGGACTTCCACCCGCCGCCCTTCCGTCCGGTGTCTCATATCGCGCAGCGCCGCGGAAATCAGCACAGCCGGGGCGTACAGCCCCCTGTTCAGCTGCAGCGTGCCACCTTCGATGCGCGCCATCTGGATGGCTTCCGTCACCAGCCGCGATAGCCGGTCCGCATCCTCGTCAATGATGGCCAGCAGTTCCTGGTGCTCGGGAAGCTTGGGCACGGCTTGTGACAGCAAAGCCGTTGCGGCCGCCTTGATGGAGGTCAAGGGAGTTTTGAACTCGTGGGCCAGGGCATCCATCAGCGTGGATTTCAGTTCCTGGCTCTGGCGTGCAGCTTCCGCCTGGGCAGTCACCTGCTGCGCCCTGGCGCGGTCAAGGCCGATGGCCGCCAGGTTTGAAACCGATTGCAGGGCGGTCTCCGACAAGTTGGAATCCCACATGGCCAGTGCCCCGATTTCCTCTCCGCCCAGCCGCACCGGGCTCACCACAATGGGCGTCGCCGGCCCGGGCGGAATAAAGCTGTCCGGCCCTTTGCGAAGCACTCTCTCAAGGTCTGCCAGATGTTCGGACCCGGCGCAGTGAATCTCACCGTGGGCGTGGTCATCGAGTGCCACGCCCGGCAGCTTGAAGGTCTCAACAATCTGGCTGGCAATCTGCCGGGCCGGAACCTCCCGGGGGTCGGTCTGCAAAATGGCGCGGCTGAGTGCATAGAGCCTTTCCATTTCTTCCTGGCGATCAACGGCCTCACGCGTGCGCCGCTTGGCATACGCTGACAACTGGCCGGCAATCAGCGAAGTGGCGAGGAACGCAAACAAGGCCACCCAGTTTCGCGAATCAGCGACGGTCAGCGTACCCACCGGCGGGAAGAAGAAAAAGTTGAAGCAGAGCATGGCGGCAATTGACGTCACGACCGCTTCCATCAGCCCCCATACGGTGGCGACAATCAGCACTTCAACCAGGTAACAGAAACCCGCTGTCGTCGCGTTCACAGCAATCAGACGAAAACAGAAGAAAGTGATTGCCGCTGTCGCAGCAATCGCCGCTGCCAGTCGAATTGCTGCAACCCCCGCCCGCTTCGCGAATTGTCCTGAGCCGTCCATCCCGCCGCCTTTCCGCAAGACATCTGCCCACCTGACACGATAGTTGAGTTTTCATGACTTTTCATCAGATAACCAGACTCCTCACTTCCGGATTGCTTTGGGCCGACCCTGGAGTGCGGCAGCGGAACTGCCGTCTTTCATCTTTCCACGGCGGCGGGTGGCCCTGCCGCACTCCAAGGCTTCCGCCTTCTTCGATTGCGAGACGATCAGAACCCTTTTTGATTCCAGTGAGGGACCGAAGGCTATATGATTCCAACGTCATAGGGAATCTTTTTTGAGTATAAGGCGGTAGCTGGCGCTACAGTAGTCGAGGCCAAGGCGGCAACTCTGCTGCCGCACTCCAAGGCTACCGCAGTCCAAGGCGCTGGAGCGCTCCGGGATGATGGAACTATGGCGGACTGGCCGCACAGTCCGATGCACCGGTTGACCGAAGCCGGGGCTTACATGGTGACCTGCGGCACCTATTTGAAGCTCAACCACTTCCATGGTGCGGAGCGCCTGAGCTTCCTGTGTGACGCGCCCCTGCGGCTGGCCGCGGAGTATGGATGGAACCTGCAAGCCTGGGCCGTCTTTTCAAACCACTATCACTTTGTGGGCCTGGCTTCGCCTCAGCGAGTAGCGCGGTCCTCCGATGTTGAGGTCCGCGGTTCTTGATGTGAACGAAGTCAAAAGCCGCAGACCGCAACCACGGCGGTCTGCGCTACCTGCTTTTCAATACGCTGTAGCCCTCTCCAGGGGGGAGAGGGTGGTCGCGCAGGGCGACCGGGTGAGGGGTCTTTTCGCTTTCTCCCTGTTTCCTACTTCCTACTCCCTGGCCTCTTGCTTCTGCCTCCTGACTTCCGTCCTTCTGACAACCGAAAGCTGAAAGGCTTCCACCCGAGTGCT
>JBAUWE010000636.1:0-10034 GCA_049583595.1 Terriglobia bacterium | reverse complement strand
TGAGTTTATCGCGATTCAAAGAAAATCCAAGAGACCTTTGGGCGTGCGGCGTGCCGCATATTATGATGCACACTCTGCTTATGGCGTGTCATGCCGAATACATTCCAAACTGGGGAACGTATGCGCCACCTTTGATGACTGCTTCAGGGGCTGAAAGCCCCGGCTAGTAGAGCCTGGCAAATGTCGGAGCTAAAGCTCCGACCTCCTGAGGAAGAAGTCATCGTCGTGCTTGGCAAGAACAGGAGGTCGGACCTTTAGGTCCGACAAGAAATAGCACGCTAACAGAGCGGGCTTTAGCCACTGACTCAAGGATCTCACGGCACGGTGGTTACGGGGTCGCCGGGCGAAATCTCATCGGGATCGTTGTAAGTTGCTCCATGGGGCGCCGGAACCGGGCCGCGCAGCAGCGGATCGTTGGTCGCCTGCATCCACTGGTCCATCCGCTGCCGCATCTCGTCGAGCGTCGCGCGGTGGGCTGGATCGTCCGCCAGGTTGTTGCGCTCATTGGGATCAAAGACCAGATCGTATAAACCTTCCGGAGCGACCTCCTGTTTGGCCCATCCGTTTTTCACCCAATAGCTTTTGGTCAGTCCGTCATCGCAGTTGGGCAGGACGGGGTGCTTGCGACCGCCGTAACGCCGGATGTATTTCCACCGCTTGGTCCGCACGGCGCGCTTGGGCTCGTAGCTGGCGTGATAGTTCACCTCTGAAAAGACGGCCTCATTGATTTCCTTTTTTTCGCCGCGCAGCACGGGCAGGAATGAGCGGCCCTGGAGCCAATCGGGCGGCTTGATCTGGAGCAGCTCGCAGAGGGTTGGATAAATGTCCAGATGAGACACCATGGCGTCACATACTTTGCCGCCCGTGAATCCGGCGGGGCCGCGCATCACCAGGTGCACGCCCATGCCGCTGTCGTAGAGGTTGCACTTCATCATGGGCCAGGCGATGCCGTGGTCGGTGGTGGAAATCACCAGGGTGTTTTCCGCCAGGCCCGCCGCCTCCAGCGCCGCCATCACTTCTCCCACGCCCCAGTCGAGCGTGCGGACCGTGGCATGGAAATCGCCCATGTCCTGGCGGCTGGCCGGGACGTCCGGAATGGGTTCGGGCGGCTGAATGAAGCGGGTGTCATCGGCGGGCGCTGCCTTGTGATAGGGGCGGTGAGTCTCAAAGAAGCCGACCGTCAGCCAGAACGGTTCCTGGGGACGGCTGTCGAGGAAGCGCGCGGCGCGCGGCGCGACGTCCGCCACGCGATTGCTGTGAACGGCTACAACCTGATCGTAACCGATGGTGTGGGGGTCGCGGGCAATGTGCTGCAGGCCGATCAGCGTGGAATGGTATCCGGCCTCGCGCCGCAGGGTGCGCACGATGTGGTGCTCGTAGCCTTCGGGGGTCATCTGGAAGCCCCGGTTCACCAGTCCCAGCATGCCGTTGCTGTGCGGACACTCGCCGGTCAGCAGGCTGGCGCGGCTGGGTGAACACGTGGGAGCGGCGTTAAACGCCTGCCGGAAAAGTACGCCTTCTTCCGCCAGGCGCTGGAGGTTGGGCGTGGGAACCTTGAAGCCGTAGGGGCTGGTGAGGCGTCCGGTATCGTGCGAATGGATGTAGATGATGTTGGGACGCCGCGCCGTTCGGGGCAGGGAAGCGGCAGACGCTCCCGCCGGGGCCAGTGCGGCTCCCACGGCGCCCGCCACGGAAGTCTTAAGAAAATCCCTGCGGCCTTTAGCGCCCTGCGAATGGGATTTAAAATCACTCCGCTTGTTCATCAAGGGTCCTCCCTGTGACCGCGAGGCCCGCCTGCCTGGCGTGGCAGATCCTGCAGGATGGCGGCATCCTGCGCAAGGGTGGCCAGACAAGCCGCTCCGAATGCGCGCTTACTGTAATCCTTCCGGGGACCTTTGCTGCTCCCACACTTCGAGGGCCGCCGGCAGGCTGCGCGCTTTCTGGAACTCGTTTGCCTGGCCGGTGAGCCGGTAGAGAGCGGCGGTGTGATCGAACCCGTGGCCGGCCGGCTGCAGCAGAACCAGCTTGTGCGGAGAAAACAAGGCCGCAGCTTCAGGGATGTCGGTCACTCGCAGAACGTCCAGCAGCGGAGCCCCGTTCCAGTGCGTGGTGGGCGGTTGATCAAGGACAACGCAGCCGGGCCCCGGGTCCATGATGGCGGCGTAGAGCGCCAGAATGCCCATCTCCCCTCTGCCGTAAAGTGAGATGGAAGCGGCATCCAGCTTTTCGGTGGCGGTCATGAATTGGATGGCCCGCATGATGTCCCACACCTGCATCGATTCGACAGTCGCGCCCAGAATCTCCGCCGTTCTTTCGTACGTCGCCCAGTCCACGTCACTGATGGGAAAGTCGGTGGCGCGCGGCTGCAGCACCAGGATTTCGTAGCGCCCGAACAGGGGCAGCAGCTTGTCAAAGTCAACGCTGGAGAGGTTGTCGTGCCGGCCCTTGACGTAAATCAGCGCCCGGCGCGGCTTCTCGGGCCCCTTGGGCTTGTAGAGGATGCCGCGGACCTGGAGATCTTTTTCGGTGGTGAAGGTGACGCTGAAAACGTCCGTATACTTGTTGGCCCACGACCACTCAATGGGCTTGAGCTGGGCATCCAGCGGCACGGGCGAATGGGGGAAGGCGCGGAAGACCTTTGACTTCAGCCCGTCTAGAACTTGTTTCCGCCGAGCGTTCCAGGCCTGGGCGCTGGTGTAGTTGCGAATCGGCGCCAGGGGGACGAAGCGGTTGTAGATGCCGTAGTTGATGGCGTCTTTGGGTTGTTTCAACAGGCATTCGAGTTGGGAGCCGGGGATGGGCGTGAAGGTGCCGTCGTCGTAGGGTGTGGTGTCGCCCTTCAGCCAACGCTGGATCCAGGTGGCCGACTCGCGGCGAAGCGGCACGTTGTCGCCGTGGTGGGCTTCCTGGTCGAAGGCCGCCACTTTATCTTCCGCTCCATAGAGGGCGTAGAGGGGTTTCAGCTTCTCGTAGACGGCGTTGTAGCCGGCCGGCGGAAACATGGGGTCGAGCCGGGCACTGATCATCTTGAGCGGGCGCGGGGCAATCAGGGCCCCCAGGATGGTGAAGTCCTGCTCGTAGATGTTGGGGTAATACATGCAGTCGCAATTTTCCACCACGCCGTGCAGCGCCACTTGTGTGCCTGCGGTCCAGGTGGAAATGGCCGGGACGGCCACGGCGATCCGTTTGTCGAGCGCCGCGGTGTACCAGGTGATGGAGCCGCCGCCCGATTCTCCCGTCAGCGCAACCCGGTGCATGTCCACAAAGGGAAGCGTTTCAAGATAGTCGAGTCCCCGCATGGCGTTCCAGACTTCCACGCCCACGGGAGTGTAACCCAGCGACAGCCACTGCCACATGTTCTGGTCATAAAGCCCGTGGTGGATGCCGGGAACTTCTCCGAACTCGAGCGTGTCGAGAACCAGGCTGACGTAGCCGTGCTGGGCGAACCAGATGGCGTGCCGCTGGTAGGGCACCTTGGCGCCGTAGGGCCCGGGCACGTGCCCGCAGAGGTAGAGCACCACCGGGAAGGGCTGCTTGCCCTGCCTGGGGATGTAGAGATTGCCGGTGACGTAAAGCCCGGGCATGCTCTGGTAAACGACTTTTTCGATGCGAACGCCGTCTCGTTCCAGGGTGCCGGTAATCTTCACGTGGAGCGGCGTCCGGGCGGGCATGGGATCGAGCCCCACCATGTAAGCCAATTCGCGGTGCAGCTCGGGTTTTAACTTTTCCAACTGCTGCGAGGTATGGATGTTGCTCAAAGTCCGCCGGCTGATGTCAGCCCCGCGTTCCTCCAGGTATTGGTAAAAGGCCTTGCTTCTTGCTTCCTGGACCGCCTGTTGTCTCTGGGCGGTGGCCGTAACCGGCAACCATCCAAGACAGGCCGGTAAGGCCAGGGCCAGGCACACGACGCGCGCCCTCTTTCCGAAAATCTTCGCAGCTTGGCGCCACATGGGTAACATCTTCACTCCTTCCCGCTTGTATCAGGAATCATCAAACGCTATGAGGGTTCAAACCTCGGCATATAAAATTCTTGCTGACCTGCCTCCATTGGGCATGCCGCTCGCCTGTAAACACACCGGTTACCTTCCGGCCATCGTCGTTCCAGGTCGAGCTGGTCCGGTGGAAACAGGAGCAGTTGGCCCTCTGCCAGCCGGCGGAGCTTTTTTCGCCGGAGACCGCATCCTCTGCTCCTTTGTTTCCTCCGGACAACGACTTTTCATCGCTTCAAACAGCCTATTTCGCGGGCGTGATCACGATATTGCGAAATGCCACCTGTCCGTGCTCGCCACCCTGGAAATAAATCGGCCCTGGCTCGCCTTCGTTGCTGTCGAGCGCGCCGCCGGTAATGCCCGGGATTTCCTGGTGGTCAATGATCGTCTGTCCATCCAGGACCACGGTGAGGGTTCGTCCCACCAGCGTGATATCGTAGCTTTGCCATTTTCCCAGCTTGGGCGTCGCGGCCGGGTTCGGGGTAATGAAGCCGTAGACGGCACCCAGACTGCGGTTGGGAGGCAGTTCACCTGCGGGCTCTGCGATTTGCACCTCGTAGCGCCCTCTGAGATACACGCCGCTGTTGCATGAGCCATCGCACTTGAACTCGACGTGCAACTTGAAGTCTTCAAACTTGGAGGTCGAGATGATGTCAGAACTGGTCGCAGTCTTAACCATTGCGCCGTGTTTGACACTCCAAACAGCGGCTGGGCTGGGATCGCGAAGCTTCCATCCGTCAAGATTCTTGCCGTTGAACAAGCGGATGGGTTTGCCCCATTCGGGAACGCCTGTTCGTTCAAGGGCCGGGGCTCTTTGCCCGGTCCATTGCCAATTCTCGCCCTTGGGATTCGTGATGGTCCCCGCCAGCTGCCCGTCGGTGAGCTTTCCCTGGAACTGCGCTCCCTCGCTGTAACCTACCGGGGGCGGGGTGAAGTCGATCGTTCCGTCCTGGATCTGGACCTTGTCCGTGGGAACCGCATGGCCCCCAAAGCCCACCATCAAAATTTCTGCATGGCCCTCTTTCTCGGAAATCTCGATCCACGAGGGGCGCTCGCCCTTCGGTGTCTGGATGGTTAAATCCCACCGCCCGAGGAACGGCTTGACCGCTTCCGCCCCACTGGATGCTGTCCCGGCTGGGGCCTTCTCACCTTGGGAACATCCCCAGCTCACCAATGCTGCCGCGAGCAATACGACAAAACACAACTTCCTTTGACCTGTCATTTTCACCTCCATCAATGAGTTCCTCCCTGGTTCGCGCTGGTCAGTAAAGAAGCCCAGCTAATTAGAATGGGTTCCTGCGAGTGCCTTGAGCACGGCCACATGGGCCGCCTCGATGGCCGTGGGATCGGCAGTGTAATCCTCGGGTGACCGGGCGACGCGCGCGGCAATCTGCGCTCCCTCCGCTTTCTTCCCGCGGGCATTCAACATTAACAGAAGTTCGGCGTCTTCAAACCCGTCGCGCAGGTTTTCATAGCGCACGGACGACAGGGGTTCGCCGTGCGGGCCGGGGTAGAGAAGCCACCCGTCGCCCAGCGGCCACTTGGTGCGCTGCCAGGTTGTGTGCGTACTGCCTTGGTCAAAAGAAGCCCAATCCTTGTGCCCGGTGTTGGGACCCCACTGGTTCAACCCCCAATATTCGAATCCTGAAACGCCATAAGCATAGGTCAGCCAGCCCATGATGCGCGCGTCCATCGCCGGGTATTCGATGAAAAGGTTGGGATGTTCGTGCGGATAGACGCAGACGCCCCAGATGACGGGTTGACCGGCCTTGAGATTCTGCTCAACGCCGGACTGGTCGAATTGCCGGACGTAGACGTCCCACATGTCGGTGAAGCCCTCCAGCGCCCGCACGCCCTTCACGTTGTTCAGGCACAACCAGGTCTTCAGTTGGGGGTCTACTGACTTGACGAACTCATAATTCTTCTTCACCGTGGGCCACATTTTGGGGCCGGGCTCGTCGGCATTATACACGTAGGCGTATTGGTCGAGGTCGCGCTTCTTGAGTACAGACACATAGGCCCGCAGGAATTTTGTCATGGCCGCGTGGGTCCTGGGATCCTGTTGTTCCCATCTCTGGCTGCGGCCGAAAATGGCAATGCAGAACCGCTCCAGCCCGAAGGGGAGCGCCGTATCAATCAATTGCTCGGCCGTGCTGAAGTCATAGCCCTTCGGGCTCCAGTGGACGGGCCAGGTGACGTGGCTGGCGGGCCCGAATTTCGAATCGAGCATGTCGGGGGTGGGTCCCAGGCTTCCAGCTTGCAGCGGCTTGCGCAGCTCGGTCTGGTTCCAGCCCATGAGCATGTCAAAAGCGGGCCCCAGATGGTGCTGGTAGGCAAATTTCTCCCAGCGCTCATACATCTGCAGGAAAGCTTTGCCGTTGATTCCGCCCGGGACCTTGTATTGGGCCTCGAGGTTGCCGGAGGGCATGAAGGCCGCATTGCGCATCACCTGCTTTTTCGGCAGCGTCACGTTAAAGACTTCCACCTGGTAGCTGCGTTGCGCCGCGCGACGATGGCCTATCGTTACATCCAGTTTGCCGGTATAGGTTCCCGGCGGCGTGCCGGCAGGCGCAAACACGGTGACCCAGACGGGTTGTGTCTGTCCCGAAGTCACATCAAAGGGACGGTTGGGCAGCAGAGGATCAGGCCACCAGCCGATCTTGGTGATCTTGTGCCACGGCCGGCGGTCATCGGCATGCGTGAGGACGTAGCCGACAACACTGAGGCTCACCTGGATGCCGGTGGCGCCCTTTGCTGCCTTTTTCGAAACCGGGGGGCCGGCCGTCACCGTGACGTTGTGCAGGTCCGTGTCGCCCGCTGCGACGAGGAGTTGGAAAGACTGGTACTCGCCCCGCGCCAGGCTCACTTTTTCCGTGACGCTGGTTCCGGGGCTTGGCTCGTCCTGGAAAACTTTTACGACCGAACTTTGGAAGGAGAGTTTCGGTTGGCTTGAAGCGGGCAGGCCCGGGATGGCAGTTAAGAAAAGACAAAAAACAATGAAGACGAAATACTTTTCAATAGTCTGACGTTCCAATAGGGCATCCCTCCCAGATCGGTCTTATTGTAACCCTAAAAAGGAGCGCCCACGGCTGGCTCGGTCTTTTGAACCAACCGTGGGCCTCGCTCCGTGAAAGGACACGACAGGAAATGGGGAGCCGTGCCCGGTTCAATAATCAGGACGCGCTAGAAGTCGATTCGCGCCCCGAACATCATGCTGCGACCTCCACCACCGGAGGAAACATTGCCAAAGTTCCCGGAGGTGATGTTGGTGTTGCCGTTCCCGAAGTTGGCATGGTTCCAGGCGTTGAACAGTTGCCACTGGATTTGCAGGCGCACTCCCTCCTTGAGCATAAAGTTCTTGAAGAGTCCCGCGTTCCAGAGGTTCTTTCCTGGTCCCACCAGGGCAGATCGACCGCAGTTTCCATAGTAGCCGCGCCCGCCCGTCGGCAATTGGAAGGCACTGAGGTTATACATCGACTGGCCGGACCGCACCAGGCCTCCGATACCGCCAATGTTGCCATTGCCGACGCAGTCCGGACGGCCACCGAACTGGTTGGTGTTGGCCGGGTCGACCCCGGAGAAGCTGGGGTTGAGATATTGACCACTCAGCATCGTGGTAATTCCAACCACCTGCCATCCACCAATCACCTGGTTCAGGACCGGGTTCATCTGGGAGAGGAACTGTTTGCCGTGTCCAACGGGCAGTTCGTAAACAAAGTCAAACTCCAGTTGTTGCTTACGGACCAGTGGATCAGGCGCATATTCCAGTTGTTGGTTGTACTGGTTCTGCTGGAAGCCGCCCCCGCCCCAAAGCGAATATGCGGTCATACCCTTGGCCCACGCATAGTTGGCGTTGAATTGCAGTCCGTTCCTGAAGCGGTGGTCTGCCTGGACGGTCAATCCGTGGTAGATAGACGATCCTCCCGATTCAGTCATGTTCACCGTGTTAAAGAGTGGATAGGGAAGGTTTGCGGCACTATATGGAGTAGTGCTTGGGTGCAGCAGGTTGTAGTTCATCGTATCGGGAAGGTGAGTTGTCTTGGTGCCTGTATAGGCGACGTCGATTGCAGTTCCCAGGAATTCACGACCGATGGAAAAGTTCCACTGCTGGACGCGCATGTTGACGTAATTAGGATCCACGGAGCTGATGCTGGTGACGCCCGAGTAGCTAGTGCTTTGAGTGAAAGGATTGGGGAACATTTGTGTCACGAGTCCCCCCTGATAGTCAAAGCTCGTGTTGGTGGTCCAGGGGCCTCCGAGGCCGGTCGTTCCCAGGCTTCCGGGAAGCATGGATGTGTACCACCCATAGGCGGCACGCACAACGGTCTTGTCGCCGCCAAAGGGCCGGTAAGCAATCCCGAGACGTGGGTTCCAGTTATTCTTGTCCGCATACATCAGGCTGTGGGTAGGGAAGCCTGCCTGGGTGGAGGTTTCAATGGGCAGGGTTGCGGCAACCTGCGGAACAAGATCAGTCGGCATCTGGGCCCCTGCCACCACCAGGCTGCCGTTTGAGAGATCAAACGTGTAACGGCGGTCGAACTTCTCGGTCCAGGGTGATTGGTATTCGTACCGGATGCCGTAATTCACCGTCAGTTTGGGAGTCACGCGCATATCGTCCTGGACATAGAAGGAAAAGAGCGTACTGCGCGAATACGCTCCCGGCGTCGGCGTAGCGAGTGTTGTGGTGGACGGATATCCCAGCAGGAAGTTGGCATAGTCGAAGCCCGAGATGTTGTCGCTAAAGCCGAAGGCCCCGACGTGATTGTTGGGAATGCTCACGTTATTGAGTTGGTATCGCTGAACGTCGGTTCCCCACTTGAACGTGTGCTTGTTGTGGATCCAGGTCATGTTGTCTGTATATTCAAAAATATTCTGGGCATTGTTGTTGTGGTTGGTCCCGCTGGTGCCAATAAAACGGTCGAATTGGAAACGCGGCAGGTTGTTGGCATAGGCGGGATCGCCCACGCCGCCCACGCCCTGCAAGCCCAGCTGGCTGATGTAATCCACATTCAGATCCGCGCCGGTGCCGTTGGTGTAAAGCAGGCGAGTGAATCCGAAGCGGGCTTCGTTCAGCAGAGTAGGACTGATGGTTTGCGTGTCGGAAAGAACAAAGTTATGGCCCGGGATGTTCCCCATGTAGTTGCCGTCCAGGCCATTGAGCAGGTAACCGCGATCAATGTCCTGGTTGTGAGCGGTGATGCCCAAACGCGCGAACATCGTGTTACGGGAGGAGATTTTCTGATCGACCCGGATGGAGTACGCGTCATAGTTGAACTGGTATCCAGGATCGTAAGTGTAGTTGTTGCCGATTCCGAAATCTCCCGTCCCGGGCCGGTTGGGCGCAGGGTAGAGCATGCTCTGGAGTGTGCTGGAAACCGAACTGATCTGTCCGCTCGGGATAATGTTGCCTGCGAACGGCAGCCAGGTTGTCGGATCGCTTGGAGTAGGTCCGGAGTTAGGTTGATAAAGTTGTATGGGTGTGCCGCCGTTCGCGGGATTTAGAAGGGCCGAGAAATTTCCATTCCGAAAGTCCTGGGTCGGCACGGAAAAGTAACTACGCGCGCCCACGCGGTACCGCTGGCCGCCGTAGGAGAAGAAGAAGAAGGTCTTGTCCTTGCCGTTATACAGGCCGGGAATCCTGACCGGCCCGCCAATGGTTCCCGCCATCTCATTGTTGTTGGTGAATGAGGGTTTCTGGCTGGTGGTGTCAAAGAAGTCGCGAGTTGAGAAGTAGCTGTTGAAGTTTCCCCACCAACCACTGCCATGATACTGATTCGTACCGGCCTTTGAGTAAGCGCTGAACTGCGCCACCTGGCCGTACTCGGCGGAATTGTTGGCGGTCTGGACCTTGAGGGTCTGGATGCCGTCAATATCAATATCAAAATTGTCAGGCGATACACGAGTGCTGGCTAAATCCATGGTGGTGACGCCGTCCAATGTGAAATTGTTGGCGCTGTCAGGTGCACCGTTCACCACGAATTGGCCGTTGGCGCCTTGAACGGCTGCAGTGACCTTCGCGACGTTCGCAAAACTGCGGCCGTACAT
>JBAUWE010000635.1:0-2654 GCA_049583595.1 Terriglobia bacterium | reverse complement strand
ACCACTCGGTATCAAACGCGTAGGTTGCTCCCGCCGCAAGATGGACCATGGGGCTATTCAGCTCTGCTTCCATGTAATACGGAGTGTCGAGCACGTTCAGTGGCCGCAGCGCTGGCATCCCATTTTTGTCCAGATGCAGGCGCATCCCGTTCAGGTAGAAAATCACTGAAGCCTTGCCCGGATACTCTTCCGTCTTCTGAAAATGGAAACGCTCCACCATGGCATATTGGCGCAAACCGTCAACGACGGCAATCCAACCTGCCGGCGAATCCAACCAGACCTCTGCCTCCAGATATTTCCAATGCAGGGCAAAGGTGTTCCCGTCGCGGATTGAGAAGGAAGGGTGATCGCTCGGTCCGCTGCGCACGTGGTAGCTCTCAAGATAAGCACTATTGGGATTGATGGGGGTAAATGCCCAGAACTGGTGATTATATTGCGTCCGGTCGCCCGGGTCGGCAGTATCATACTGCGAGACCGATTGGATGGACCAGTCAATCGGGTGTCCGGTGAAGTTTTTCATCACTGCGTGAAAAGTGATCCGCGGAGAGTTTGCCCCAAGGGTGATTACGCGCGAGTACTGAAGGCCGGTCGGGGGGTCAGGCGGGCCTTCCAGCCGGACTGAGCACTTGGCACCCTGCGACAGAACTGTTAAGGAGTATTCCCCATCATCCAGCAGGTCCGAACGTGCGCTCGCCCAATGCTGCTCATCGTGCGCCCCTTCGGGCAGAGGCCAGTCCTTATCACCGCCGTAATTGTACCAAATGTTCTTGGCCGCCCCCTGTGAAGGAGGAAAGTACTGGCCATAATACTTGGGGTTTACGAACAGATAGGGATGACCGCCGAAATCCACCTGCATCAGTCTCCCGCCCAGTTGCGGAACGATGGTCAGCGTCGTCCATTGATTGGAAATCTGTTCGGCTTTCCAGCCGTGGAAGTCTGCTTTTTGAACCGTGCAAGCTCCCCCAGCGGTATCCTTCTGACCAGCCGCAAACCCGGCAGATGGCAGAATAAAACCCAGTGCCAACAAGGCAACGGCCACCACACGAAATCGCATCATTCCTCCACATAACAAAGATTACAGGCTGTGCGGGAACAGCCAATCTTGAGAAATAGGAAACCCCGCCCGGACTTGAATCCAGGCAGGCCACACCACGAAATTCTTCTCTCCCGCTCGCGACAGACCTTCCTACACTGCTGGTTGATCGTTCTATCCCCGATCGCCTGAGGGAAACCCTCACAGACCGACGTCCCTATTCAGCCTCTGCCACACGGCAAAGTCGCCGCATGCGGAAAAACAGTACCATGAGTTGTTATTCTCCGGTAGAAAAACGGCATCTCTGTGGGCCCCTCGCCTGGATAGGGAACAGGCACAAGCCCAGCCCGACTGGCGCCGGACGCTTCGTGTGCTGTATGAGGAAACATGGGAAAACGGCTCTGCGATGAGTGGGTGGAACCTTGTACCTGGGCCACACCGGCGTGTTGGGTGGGCAAGGGGCGATAATATATGGTTCACTGACCGGCTTTGACAGCAACAGGACCGTTGCCACCCCCGGACACCCGGGCCGGAAGCCCCTCATTTCCAGGAAGCAGCAACGCCGCAATATCTCGCCAGGATTTCCCCTCAGCAAGTTCCGACGTGAAATCAATCCATTCTGTGGCTTCCCGCGTTTTGTGCGTTCAAATCTTAAAGAAAATCCTTCTCTTGTACAGCCAGTAGCAAATGTACCAGAGCATAAACCACACGGCAAGGCTGGTTACAATCTCTGCCGTAAGGTGTCCACCCCAGGCAAACAACCCCATGGTGAAAGGCTGGGCAATCTTATGCAACCACTCAGCCCCAGCGGTGTTCGTTAAGAGGTAGATAAAAATCGAGTTCATTCCCACGATGTTGAAAAAGATGGCCCATTTCTTCCAGCCCTTCACATCAATCAGCCAGTAAGAAAAGGCCAGTGCCAGCAGGCAAAATCCGCCGCTGACAATCACAAAGGAAGCAGTGCAAATACGTTTGATGATGGGATCTATGGGATTCAAGGCGAAGCCTACTATCACGCCAATGAGTCCGGGAATAACCAGCACCTTGATTTTGCTCCAGGAAGACCGGCTGCTTTTCAGGACATATCCGGCAAGCACTCCCCACATAGTGTGCGCCGTGGTCGGTACCGCGTTGAACGCCACCCAATGTCCACTTGAAAGGTGGGGCATGATAGCCAGGTCCACCCAGGACCCGAAATTGTGGTCTGGCACAAAGGGCTGGTTAAATCCTGCAACCGGCCATGTTCGGTATAACAATTCGGTAATGATCAGCAACAGGAACGTGAAACCAATCTGCGTACGGGTTGACTTGCGCATCATCAGGAAAGCCACCAGGTAAGTAAAGGAGAGTTGTGCCAGGACGTTCCAAAGCTGAAACGTTAAGTGGCCAGGCCCGATGCAATAGAGCGCCCAGCCAAAGAACAGAAGCAGCCCGGATCGCCTAAGAACATGCCGAAAGGTCTGACGCCAGGTATCACCCCGTGCCCATCTTTTCCCAATGGAAAAAGGCATCGCTACTCCAACGATAAACATGAAGAAAGGCTGGACGAGATCCCAAAAATGAAGGCCGTTCCAGGGATGGTGATCGAACTGCCAACCGATAAAGCCAAGCACAGTGCCGT
>JBAUWE010000634.1:0-1969 GCA_049583595.1 Terriglobia bacterium | reverse complement strand
CTGCGGTATGATTGACGCGTTTCATTCGGCTATTCCCACACCAAGCGAATCGTTTGATGAGTTGGAGGCGAAACCATGGCGCGAAAGATTTTCCTGTGCCTTCCGCTGGCTTTTCTCCTGATGGCCGCCGGCCCTGCTTTTCCGCAATCGCAACCCCCGCGGGCCCGCGACCTGGGCATTCCCTTTGAAGGAACGCCGGGCCGGTTCAACGCCATCACCGACGTCAAGGGCGTCACGGTGGGCTTCACCACTCTGATTTCGGGCAGTGGCAAGCTGATCGTGGGCAAGGGACCCGTGCGCACCGGAGTTACGGCGATTCTGCCGCGGGGCATGAAGGCCAAAGACCCGGTAATGGCCGGCTTTTTTTCTCAGAATGGCAACGGCGAAATGACCGGTATCCACTGGGTAAAAGAGTCGGGCTTCCTGGAGGGTCCCATCATGATCACCAACACTCACAGCGTCGGGGTTGTTCGCGACGCGGTGATTGCGTGGCAGTTGAAACACGGCGGAACCCTTTACCCGTGGTCGCTGCCGGTGGTGGCGGAAACGTGGGACGGGTTCCTCAACGATGCCGACGGTTTCCACGTGAAGCCCGAGGACACCTGGCACGCACTGGACACAGCCGAATCCGGTGCTGTAGCCGAAGGCAACGTGGGCGGCGGAACAGCCATGAGTTGTTTCGGTTTCAAGGGTGGGACCGGAACCTCTTCGCGAGTGCTTCCAGCCGGCGAGGGCGGCTATACGGTCGGCGTTCTGGTGCAATGCAACACGGGTGACCGGCAGGAGCTGCGCATTGCCGGTGTTCCCGTGGGCCGCGAGATCACGCTCCCGGGAATGCAGGCTGAAGCCCAAGATCCCGAGCAGCGCGATCTGGGTTCCATCATCATCGTGATTGCCACCGACGCTCCCCTGCTTCCGACCCAGATGAATCGCCTGGCTCGCCGCGCCACTCTCGCGCTGGGCAGAATGGGAAGCTATTCCGGCGACGGCTCGGGCGATATCTTTGTTTCATTCACCACGGCCAATTCCGGAGCGGTGAAGCCCCCCGGTGGGATTGCCCATATCCAGATGCTGCCGAACGGCCGAATGAATCCGTTGTTCCTGGCCACCGTCAACGCCACAGAAGAAGCCATTGTGAATGCCATGGTCGCCGCAAAAACCATGACCGGAGCCGACGGCCACACTACGGTGGCGCTGCCGCACGATCAGGTCCGGGAAATCCTGAGGAAGTATCACCGGCTGGCAGGCGGGACGCCGCAGCAGTGAATCCAGCAACGGTGATCGCACAGCTGTGCCGGATTGTGTGTTTTCCGGTTGACAGGTTTCCTCCGCGCTGCGCTATGATCGTCAGGCCTCAAGCTTGAAATAAAATTCTGGAAGCCGAGGGTCAGGGATAATGAATTTCAAGCGATTCGCTGCCTTTTTGTTTCTTCTTTCAATCGGCACAGCACACGCGCAAACGACCCCTGCGCGTGTAACAGATGTCATGAAGCGGCAGGTCCAGCGTCACGAAACAATCGCCTACCAGCTCCAGGAGTATCTCTTCAAGAGCATTCCCAAACTGCCGACTCCCTCAAGCGCCCAGGCGTGGACCGAAGAAGAAGCGCGCCTGCGAAAGCAGATCCTTGACGACGTTGCTTTTCATGGCTGGCCCCAGGCGTGGGTCAATTCACCGCCAAAATTTGAAGACCTGGGCGAAATTGCCGGTGGCAACGGGTATCGCATGCGCAAACTGCGGTTCGAGATCGTGCCAGGCTTTGATTCCACCGCCATTCTTTATGAACCGCTCAATGTAAACGGCAAGGCTCCTGCGGTCCTCAACGTGAATGGCCATGATCCACTGGGGAAAGGCGCGGAATACAAGCAGAAACGCTGCATCAATCTCGCCAAACGAGGTATCTACGCGCTCAGCCTGGAATGGATAGGTTACGGTGAGTTGGCTGTTCCCGGAAACACGCACGAGGACGGC
>JBAUWE010000633.1:0-6687 GCA_049583595.1 Terriglobia bacterium | reverse complement strand
AAGAAATCTTCAGCCTCGATGGCACACACAACCTCATCCGCAAGTGTCCTCAGCAGCGCGCAGGCGGCATGGGTAGCCACAGGCGCCGCAATCACAATGCGCGCCGGATTGAGTTTGCGCAGCGCGGCCACGCCCGCCCGCATTGAGGATCCCGTGGCAATGCCGTCGTCCACCAGAATCACTTTCTTTCCAACGATGGCAACTGGACCCCGGCTGCCGCGATAAGCCAGTTCCTGCCTTTCGACTTCCAATTCCTCCCGGGCGGCAACCTTTGCAATCTCCTCATTGGGGATGGCGAGCGACCGGACCGTTTTCTGCTCCAGAACGCGGACGCCGCCCGTGGCCACCGCACCCATGGCCAGTTCCGGATTCCAGGGAACTCCAAGTTTGCGCACAACGAAAACGTCGACCGGCGCCTGCAACGCCCTGGCAACCGCACAACCCACTGGGACCCCGCCGCGCGGCAAGGCAAGCACCAGAACATCGGTCTGGGCAAAGTAGGCTGAAAGTTTGGAAGCGAGCTTCTGTCCGGCTTCGGTCCGATTTTGAAACATGACGAACCTCCTGCTCTGTCAATCAAACCTGGCCCGCCACCCAGGGCCAAGGAGGGGCCCCGGGAAGTGGGTCGTCAGGCGACTGCCCGTGGACGGCCTACCGCCGGCATCGCCTTGCGTCGCACCAGCTTCACCGTGCTGGCTTGCGGTCCCCGTTCACCTTTTTCCTCGGTAAAAGCCACCACCGATCCCGTTTCGAGGCGGTCGAAACCGCTGTTAAGGACGCTGTTCCTGTGGAAATAGATCTCGCGTCCGTCCGCTGTCGCCAGAAAGCCGTATCCTTCTTCAGGAAACAGTCTGCCAACTTGAGCGCGTGGCGGCCCTTGATGGGTCTTCACTTCCCGGCGCCGCCGCCGGGAAAAATCCTGCAAGCGCCGCTGCACGGCGCCGAAGGCATCGTTAATCGCCTGACGTAGGTCCTTATGCGGTGCCTTGACTTCCAGACGTTTTGTAGGTTTCAACGGAACACGACTGGGCAACGCCCGAAGGTTGGGTTGCCGCTTTACAACCATCTCGCCGCCCGGCACTGTCAAGTCGACTCTCACGTGGTACAGGTTGCCTGCCTTTCGACGCCGGTTGGGAAGTTCCACCACCACACGGCAGCCGGTAATTTTTCCATGAAACTCATCCAGTTTGTTGGCTTCCTCCTGGATCCATCCTTTGACCACTTCTGAAGACGCCATGTTACGAAAGGTGATTTGCAGTGGAAGGATCATAGGCAATCTCCTTTATTTTCTTGATTGTGGAAAAACGGAAGCCCCGTCGCGGTTTGAAGCACTGTACTTGCACTAGCGTTCCTCCGCCCTATTTAAACAGATAGATCGTTTTTCATCGTTTGGCAGTGACCGCTCTCACATTTCCAGGTGACGGTGCCGGCACAAGCGGGGGGGTTCCCTGGGTCGAGCGGGAGGCGGAAGATCGCAGCCCCGTCCGCTACGCTTTCCCGGACAGCAACTGTCACTTCGTGGAGTGACAGTTATCACTTCCGCCACGGGCGCTTTGTAGTAGTTATGAAGTTAAAAGGCGGCTTGTCGAGAGGTTTGGAACGCATGAAGCGAACTGCGGCTGTCAAAAAAATTCAGCGCGGCCGGTTTGAGGCGTCAACGGCGGAACCTGCGCCATTGTGGCAACTGGATATCGAGGAGCTTGCGGGACACAACATCGAGGCCCGCGGAAGGGAAGAGGTCAACCGGCTGCTTTCAGAGGGCTGGGTCCTTCTCCACATCTATACTCTGAAGTACGAGGAAAACGGCGTCTGGCGCGAGCGTCCGATGGCGATCCTCGGCCGTCCACGCAAGCCGGCACTTCCCACGGAACGTTAAGTGGCGATCTTTGCTATTGGAAGCAGCGGGAAGCGGACAGGCGCTCGATCAGTTCCAACAGGCCAATCCGTGTTGCTCCTCTAAGCAGCGGACACGGAGGCATGCACCACACCCAGCTTCTGCTTGAGCGCGGCCAGCACAATTTCCGCCGTTCCCTCCACAGTCAGCGATCCCGTGTTGACCACAAGATCATAATTCAGAGGGTCGTGCACATCCTTCCGGAAGTGGCTTTGGATAAAATCCATTCGTTCCTGGTCAACTTTCTCCACCAACGGATTCGCGCCCTCAGGCGTATGCCCCTCCGCCCTGGCAATGCGCTCTGCCCGCCCATCAAACGGCGCCACCATCCTGACGCGAAGTCCAAATCGTTCGGGCAGGATGTATTCCGCACCGCGTCCGACAATCACCACATCACCCTGCTGCCCCAGGGCCAGCAGGACCTGGCGAAGGTGAAGCAGGTAATCCGTCGAGCCGATTTCCCGGGTCAGGACCTGGCGAAGAAACTCTTCCAGCCCGCCGCGTGTTTTCTCGTCGAGGGTTTCCACCAGTTGCTGGCGCATTTTGGCGCGCTCCGCAATGGCGTCGACAATCTGGCGGTCAAAAACCTGCCAGCCCAGGCGCTTCCCGATCAGGTTGGCCACCTGGCGCCCTCCCGCTCCCTTATCGCGCGAAATCAACAGATAGGGACCAAAGTAGAGCCGCCCCAGTTTGCCTCGACCCGGGCGTTCCCGATGCGCCTGACGGCGGCTGGCCATTTCCCACCGGCCTATCTGCTGCTCGATGAGTTGCTCAAGACTTGTTCCATGCTCTGGATGTGCCATGTCAACCATTCCCCCTTACTGGTGCGAGGCTGGCGTTGCGCCGTGCGTTCCGCT
This sequence comes from Terriglobia bacterium, assembly GCA_049583595.1. Classification (GTDB taxonomy): domain Bacteria; phylum Acidobacteriota; class Terriglobia; order UBA7540; family UBA7540; genus SCRD01. The sequence continues at coordinate 3,936 of JBAUWE010000633.1, read as the reverse complement.
TGTGTTGCCTGTTGCCGTTGCCCTCGCACGCGGAGGCAACAGCGCGACCCCGCTTCCAAGCTCTGTCTCCTTTATCACCCTTTTTGAACACTAACGCAATGACATGATTCACACGGCTGCACGAGGCGCAACGGCGCGGTTGCGGTATGAAAAATCCTGAAAGCGGCCCGGATTGGCGAACGGATACTCTATCGCTGGAACTCACATGGCCGGCTGATTTCCGTCCCAGGAGTCCTCGCAAGGAACCGAACGGACTGCGACATGTCCAGGGCATACGTCTGGCAAGTTCCACCTGTTCAAAAATTTACGAAAAGGCTTGCCTTTTGTCGCTGCTCCTGCAATTTTATGGGGACAATGCTCAGCACATCGATCAATGGCGGCTCAAACGCTGGTCAGCAGCGGTGTGACACCAAAGCGCCAGAGAGAATTCATGGATAACAACACCGTGTATTGGGTTGGACTTACACGTATCCAGGGGCTGGGAGTTCGCGGGATCCACAAGCTGACAGGCCACTTTGGTTCGCCCAAGGCTGCCTACATGGCCTCGCTGACCGAACTTGAGGCTTCCGGCCTACCGGCAACCGTCTGCCAATCAGTTTTTTCTCAGGCAGGGCTGAAAGAAGCCGAAGAGGAAATAGAGGCGGCGGAAAAGGCCGGCTGCCAATTGGTCGATTACGAAAATCCGGGTTATCCTCCGCTGCTGCGGCAGATTGAAGATCCGCCGCTTGTTCTTTACGTCAAGGGCCACATCCAGGCTCTTTCCGGGCACTGCGTGGCCATTGTGGGCTCCAGACGTGCGTCCGCCTATGGATTGCAGGTTGCGCGGCGGCTGGCCCGCGACCTGGCGGAGCGGAACATGGTCATCGTCAGCGGACTGGCCCGCGGAATCGACTCCGCAGCCCACCACGGCGCGCTGGAGGCCAAGGGAAGGACGATCGCGGTCCAGGGCAGAGGCATGGACGGAATCTATCCCCGAGAGAACAGGCGCCTGGCAGACGCCATTGCGGAATCCGGGGCCGTCATTTCGGAATTTCCGCTGGGCACGGGGCCGACGCCCGAGAATTTCCCTATCCGTAACCGCGTGATCAGCGGGCTGTCACTGGGTGTCCTGGTGGTCGAGGCCAGCGAATACAGCGGTTCGCTGATCACGGCGCGGCTGGCCGCTGAACATAACCGGGAGGTTTTTGCCGTGCCGGGCAACATTACCACGGCGCAAAGCTTTGGCCCCAACCACCTGATTAAGCAGGGCTCCAAGCTGGTAGGCGAGTGGATGGACGTGGTGGAGGAATTCCCTCCGGAGGTCCGGATGCAACTCCTTCCCTCCGGCGAAGCATCGGATGATGGGCAGGGGATCCAGAACTCCGGCCGGCTATTCGAGGAATCTCTGACACCGGAGCAGAAGAAGGTTTTTGAAGCTCTGCGGGTGGATGAAGCGCTCTTTGTGGATGCGATTTTGGACTCGGTCGCGCTGCCCCAGGCGCAGGTCATGCAGGTCCTGCTCGAGCTGGAAATGAACGGCCTGGTCCGCCAGTTGCCGGGCAAAAATTTTATCCGTAAGCTATGATGGACAGTAACAAGATCAAGATAAGGGCATCCAACGAAGAGTAGATCATCCAGGATGGATGCGGGCATGGGTTTCTAAGTTATGGCTAAATCACTAGTTATCGTTGAATCACCGGCTAAGGCCAAGACGATTAACCGGTATCTGGGCGCCGGCTACACCGTCAAGGCCTCTATGGGACACGTGATGGACCTTCCCAAAAAGGAACTGGGCGTGGACCTGAACAACAACTTCAAGCCGAATTATGAAATGATCCCCAGCAAGAAGGAGACGATCAAGTCACTGAAGTCCGCAGCGAAGGACGCGGACACGATCTATCTGGCTGCTGACCCTGACCGCGAGGGCGAGGCCATCTGCTGGCATTTGCGCGAGTTATTGGACTCAAAGAAGAGAAAATTTTACCGGGTGCTTTTCAATGAAATCACCCGCGACGCCATCCGAAAGGCTTTTGAAAATCCCCAGGAGATTGATACCCGGCTGGTTGACGCCCAGCAGGCACGGCGCGTTCTGGACCGCCTGGTGGGCTACCAGGTGAGCCCGCTGCTTTGGGACAAGGTGAGACGCGGCATTTCCGCCGGACGGGTGCAGACCGTGGCCCTCCGCCTGATTGTCGAACGTGAGCGGGAAGTTCAGGCTTTCAAGAAAGTAGAGTACTGGACGATTGGCGCCAAATTCCAAGGCAAGAACCCTCCACCGTTTGAGGCCCGCCTGCTGAAGTTTCAGGGCAAAGAACTCGAAATCCCCGACCAGGCCGCCGCCGATACCCATCGCGCAGCTCTTGAAAGCGCCAGCTACCAGGTGAGTTCGGTTGAAACGAAAGAGCGGCGCAAGTTTCCGGTGCCTCCGTTCATTACCAGCAAGCTTCAGCAGGAGGCCGTGCGCAAGCTCCGCTTTACCGCCAAGAAGACCATGATGCTGGCCCAGAAACTCTATGAAGGTATCGACCTGGGCGAAGGCCCCGTGGGCCTCATCACCTACATGCGCACGGATTCAACACGGGTTGCGGAGAGCGCTCTGGAAGCCGTACGGGCTTACGTCAAGAAGACCTACGGCGACGAGTATCTGCCGGAAAAGGCCGTGCGCTACAAGAGCAAGAAGGGCGCCCAGGACGCCCATGAGGCCATCCGCCCCACATCGATGGACCGCCCGCCTGATTCGTTGAGCGGGCACATTTCCAACGATGAGCTCAAGCTCTACCGCCTGATCTGGCAGCGGTTCGTAGCCTCGCAGATGAACCCCGCGGTCTTTGACCAGACCACCATCGACATTGCCGCCGGCGACTATCTGCTGCGCGCCACCGGATCGGTGGAGAAATTCAAAGGCTTCCGCGCTGTTTACGAAGAGGGCCAGGATGATAAAGCGGCCGAAGACGATGAGGCAAAGTCGCGGCTTCCGGCGGTGGAAAAGGATGAAGTGTTGCGCCTGCTCAACCTGCTGCCCGAACAGCACTTCACCGAGCCGCCGCCACGCTACAACGAGGCGACGCTGGTAAAGGCGCTTGAGGAAAAAGGCATCGGACGGCCTTCCACTTACGCCAGCATCCTTTCAGTGATCCAGAATCGCGATTACGTGGAAAAGCTCCAGGGACGTTTCCTGCCCACCGAACTCGGCATGGTGGTGAACGACCTGCTGATCAAGAGCTTCACCGGTATCTTCGACATTGCCTACACGGCGCGCATGGAAGAAGAACTGGATGAAGTTGAGGACGGCAAACTCGCCTGGACCGGAGCCCTGACCGAATTTTATGGGAAATTCAAGAAGGACCTTCAGGTCGCCGAGCGCGAAATGGTGGACCTGAAGGGCGAGGGCATTCCCACCGACATCAAATGTGAAAAGTGCGGGAAGCCCATGAAAATCCGTATGGGACGCAGTGGCCAGTTCCTGGCCTGCACCGGCTACCCTGAATGCAAGAGCACCAGTGACCTGCCGCCGGACCTGGCGGCGAAATATGGAACGCCTTCCACCGCTCCCGAGGTTCCGGAGCAGACCTGCGAAAAATGCGGCAAGCCGATGGCATTGAAACGCGGGCGGTTCGGCTACTTCATGGCCTGCACCGGCTATCCCGAGTGCCGAAACACCAAGAAGATTGTGATAAAGGAAGGCGCAGCCACCGCCGTGGGCGATGTTCCTCTGGACGAAAAGTGTCCGGAGTGCGGCAACAACCTGGTGAAGAAGCACGGCCGCTTCGGCGAGTTTGTCGCCTGCAGCAACTATCCCACCTGCAAGTTCGTCAAGCGGGAAACGCTGGGCATTCCGTGTCCGGAGGCGGGCTGCAGCGGCGAAATTGTGGTTCGCCGCACAAAGCGAAGGAAGGTGTTTTACGGCTGCACGCGCTATCCCGACTGCAAATTTACGGTGTGGGAAAAGCCCGTGGC
>JBAUWE010000632.1:0-12645 GCA_049583595.1 Terriglobia bacterium | reverse complement strand
TTGAACTGATGACAAGAGTATTAATCTCAATCTAGTACACAGATTGACAAGAGTCGAAAGCGTTTGTTAGGCTCAGTGAGTATTAGAAGTTTCTAATGATCCCCGCTGGCGGAGGAGGGGTTGCGGTTTCCAAGGTATCCGGGTTCGAGCTGGAACTGGTACGAAGGGCGTTCACGACCTTCCCAAACAAGGGTTGAGTAGGGTCACAGAAAATCGGTAAATAGTGAGATGGGACCCGCCCGCCGGTGAGGACGGGAGCAGCGTTCGAATGAGGACAGGGAGCTGAGCCTTTGCGACCTGTCTGGCAGAGAACGATGGAAGCAGCTTTAGAATGCGCCACCCCTCGGCCCACGATGGGCCGTCACGAGCAATGCGTCAATTCTGTATTCCTGTCTGAGGCCCACTCGAAGGCCGAACCTGTCGGGCAAAACCGGTTTCGATTTGTAACGTCGGCTCCCTTGGCACCATCCGGAACTCTAATCGCAAGCTCAGCCGCTACCTCTTGCCACAAGACAGCTCAGCATGGATTAGAGAAAAGCGTTGAGGTTCTCCGCAATCAGGATCATCGGAACCTTACGTCGGGTAGATCGAGACCGCTCGATCGAGAGTGAGTGAAGGAATTGTATGGAAGAGAATAGGATAGTACCGGTCAATCCGACCCGCGGCTTTGAGCGCTTCAACGGAAATTACCTGCGCGAAGAAAATATCCTGGACGTTTCGCCTGAAGAGTCGCCTCGGCTGCTGGACTACTGGAGCGTGGTCCGGAAGCGGCGATGGGCCGTGCTGACGTGCCTGCTGATTGTTTTCACCACTGTGGCCATCGGCACCTTCAAGGAGAAACCCCTTTACGCTGGCAGAATCCTGATCGAAATCAACCCGGAAGAGCCCCATGTGCTCAGCTTCCAGCAGGTCGCGCCGACCGGGCAATCGTGGGACATTCAGAGCTATCGCGAAACCCAGTATAAGATTTTAAGGAGCCGCTCGCTGGCAGAGCGCGTGGTGAGGGATCTGCGCCTCTACCAATATCCCGAGTTTTATCAGGGCCACAGTTATTTGGGGCTGGTTACGAAAGATCCCAGGAAAATCCCCTCTGCCTCCGACCCGAACCCTCCAGATCCAAACTCTGAAGCGTATCGCAACAGCGTGTCCAATTTTATGAAGATGGTCGGTGTCAGTCCCGTTGAACGCAGCAATCTTGTTGACGTCTCTTTCTATTCACAAAATGCCGAGTTGGCTGCACGCGTTGCCAATCAGCTTGGCGAGGACTATATTGACCAGAATCTTCAGGTTAAATGGAATGAGGCTCTGAAGGCATCGGAGTGGCTTTCCGGCCGCCTGGTTGAGCTGAAATCGAAGCTCAAATCTTCTGAGGATGCGCTTCAGGCGTACGCCGCCAAGAACTCAATCCTTTTCATTCAGAACGCCGTCAACGCGCAGGCGCAAAGTATGGCCAATGCGCGCCTGGAACAACTGGAGACGGAATATACCAGGGCCCAGGCTGATCGGGCCAATCGGGAAGCGCTCTATAGCCTGATCCAGAAAGGAAAGGTGCAGGACCTCCCGGGAACTCTTGACAACAGGCTCATTCAATCGCTGGAGCAAAATCTTTCTGACCTGAAGCGCCAATATTCCGAGCTGACCGCTACCGTAAAGCCCGGATATCCAAAGGCGATGGCCCTCAAGCAACAGATTGACACGCTTCAGGCTAATCTCAACCACCAGAAACAGGCTCTGACGCATAATATCTCCCAGGAGTATGAGGCGGCCGAAGCTCGTGAAAAGTACCTGAGCAAGCTGATCAGCCAGCAGGAACAACTGGTGGATACCGTTTCTCAAAAAACCATTCAGTACAACATTCTGAAGCGCGAGGTGGACACGAACCGCTCGCTGTACGATGGCGTGCTGCAGCGGATGAAGGAAGCCCAGGTTGCCGCAGGATTGAACGCCAGTAATATCATGGTGGTTGATCCTGCGCAGGTGCCCGAGGGACCAGCCAAGCCCCGTATTGTCTTCAACCTTGCCTTCGGCTTCATGCTGGGCCTGAGCCTGGGCGTCGGACTGGCTTTCTTCCAGGAATATCTGGACAACACGCTTAAGACGCCTGATGAGGTGGAGTCTTTGCTGCGGCTGCCCTCGCTGGGCCTGATCCCATCCATTCACCTGAATGGATCGTCGAAAACGTCGAAGCAGGGGATCTCTATCCTTGGCGACAGATCCAACGGTTCTTACGGGCTTGCCCTTCAGAAGAACCCCATGGCCGCCGAAGCTTTCCGCTCTCTGCGAACCTCAATCTTGTTGTCAGCCAACCCGATTCCCAGGATCCTGCTGGTGACCAGCGCCCTTCCCGGTGAAGGCAAAACCACCACCACCGTTAACCTGGGCGCGACACTCGCCAGTCTGGGCAGCAAAGTGGTGATCGTAGATTGTGACATGCGACGTCCTTCCTGCCACCGGGCCGCGGGAGTGATAAACAGTCCGGGATTTGTCCAATGCCTGACGGGGCGAGTCCAGCTTTCAGAGGCCATTCTGCCGGTCACCGGCGTCCCTAATCTTTCCATCATTCCCTGTGGCCCCGTCCCTCCCAATCCTGCGGAGGTGCTGTCGTCTCCGCTGACGGGGGACTTACTGAAGAGGCTCCTTGCAGAATTCGAGTATGTGCTGGTGGACTCTCCGCCGATCCTGAGCGTGGCGGACAGCCGGATCCTTGCCACGATCACGGATGCGGTGGTCCTCGTAACCCGAGCTTATGAAACGCCTTATGAGGTGGTTCGCAGGGCCCGGGCGTTGCTTTACGGAGCTGGGGCACGAATTCTTGGCGTGGCCCTGAATGATGTTAATATCCACAAGGAAAGTTACGGGGGCAAATACGGCGACTACCAGCAGTACGGTTACGGCTACGGCAGCGACTACCAAGCCAATGGTCCGGAAGCGTAATCAGGAGAACTCGGGCCAACACTCAAACTGCTCAAACCGCTGGAGTGTTGAACAATGAATGGGAGACGAGCCGTCCCGCGAAGATAACCCCCGGGCGCGACTTTTTTGCCGCCACAAAACTTTCATATTGGCTGACGGAACATGGTGCCGGCTGTGTTGAAGTGGGGCTCCTTGCTTATATTGATTCAAATGGTGCAGGGTTTAATATGAAGCAATACGGGGCCGCCGTGAGTCCTGAGAGGACCCGATGCGGATCGTCATAACGGGCGGGGCAGGTTTCCTGGGCAGACATTTTTGTGCGAAGCTGCTTTCGCTGGACTATGAGGTCCTATGCGTGAGCAATCTTCTGACGGGTCGTCGGCAAAACATCGAGGAATTCGAGCAGACCCGGGCGTTCCGCTTTGTCCCGCAGGATGTCACCACACCTCTCGAAATCGACGGCCCGGTCAATGCCATCATCCACATGGCCAGCCCGGCCAGCCCTCCTGACTACCTCCGGTTTCCGATCCAAACCCTTGAAGTGGGAACCTTTGGAACGCGAAATGTGCTGGCCCTGGCCCATGCGAAAGAGGCGCGCTTCCTGCTGACAAGCACATCAGAGGTCTACGGCGACCCCAAGGTCAACCCGCAAACTGAACAGTACTGGGGGAACGTGAATCCCATAGGGCCCCGAAGCGTGTACGACGAAGCCAAGCGGGCATCGGAAGTGCTGACCATGGCTGACCATCGGCGGCGCGGGCTGGATACTCGAATCGCAAGAATTTTCAATACCTATGGACCCTGGATGCGTGCGAACGACGGCCGGGTGATTTCCAATTTCATCGTGCAGACCCTCGAAGGCAAAGAGTTGACCATCTACGGCGACGGAAGCCAGACAAGAAGCTTCTGCTACGACAGCGACCTCATTGACGGACTGTTTTGCCTTTTGCAGGCGGAATCGGATTCTGATGCGGCGGTCGCAGCCCGGGGCGAGGAGTGGGACATCCATTACCCGGTCAACGTAGGCAATCCCCGGGAAGAAAAGATTATTGATATGGCCAGAATTATTGCGGAGATGACAGGAAGTTCAAGCCCGATAAAATCTCATTCCCTGCCCACGGACGACCCCAAACTCCGCTGTCCAGACATCTCCCGTGCCCGTCACATGCTGGGTTGGGAGCCGAAGGTCCCCCTGGAAGAGGGTCTGGATTCTACCATCAGCTATTTTAGGGAAAGTCCTGGCAACCGGAAAACAGAGTAACCGGCTCGCGCCCTTCCAGCAGGCCGGTAGCGGGGCGGCAGTTCGAAAATCCCACTGAGTGGATCATTGAGGCGGATCATGAATGGGGTGTGGCGCCCGAGTGGGAATTCCATGCCATGATAAAATCGATACCAACAAGATGGCAGAACACGCAAATAACAATCTGATCGTACTGGGCGCGGGGATGACCGGTCTGGGAGCGGGCCTGTCGGGCCTTCCGGTTTTCGAAGCCGCGGAAAATCCGGGAGGAATTTGCTCGTCTTACTATATGCGTCCGGGCGGGGGGCAAAGGTCTTCGCGTGCTCCGGCGGATGAGGACTGCTACCGGTTTGAAGTCGGGGGCGGTCACTGGATCTTTGGCGGCGACTCCGCCGTCCACCGTCTGCTGCGATCAGCTACAAATGTCCGCTCCTACGCGAGGAAGTCCTCGGTGTTTCTTCCGCAGAAAGGCATCCTCGTCCCTTACCCCATCCAAAATCATCTGGGGAGCCTGGGCAGCGAACTTGCTGGTCGATGTTTACGTGAGATCGTTGAGGCTGCCAGCGCCCGGCAAAAGATTCGCACGATGGGTGACTGGCTGCGGGCGAGCTTTGGCCAGACTTTGTGCGAACTTTTCTTTTTCCCGTTCCACAACCTTTACACCGCGGGCCTCTACGAAGCGATTGCTCCTCAAGACGCATATAAATCCCCCGTCGCCCTGGATCACGTCATCCGGGGCACCTTTAGTTCCTCTCCGGCTGTCGGGTATAACACAACCTTCGTTTATCCTGCGGAAGGACTCAATGTGCTTGCTGAGAGGATGGCAGCATCATGCGATGTTCACTACGGCAAGCGCGCCACAAAGATCAACCCGGCTGATAAAGAGGTTCTCTTCGCTGACGGAAGCAAGGTCCGGTACGAGGCTCTGGTTTCTACTCTCCCGCTGAATCGAGTCATCGAAATGGCGGGACTTCATCTTCAAGCGAACCCTGACCCTTCGCCCTCTGTGCTGGTGCTCAACATTGGAGCCGCCAGGGGGCCGCGTTGCCCGGAAGACCACTGGGTTTATGTGCCCATCAGCAAGGCCGCATTTCATCGCGTGGGATTCTACAGTAACGTGGACGCCTCATTCCTTCCAAAGTCTTCCCGAGAAAGTGACGAACGTGTGAGCGTCTACGTGGAACGAGCCTATCCCGAAGGCAGGAAGCCGGATGCCGATGAAATATCGGCTTACAGCCGGAACGTTATCCAGGAATTGCAGGATTGGGGCTGGGTGCGCGACGTGGACGTGATGGACCCAACCTGGATCGAGGTGGCTTATACATGGTCATGGGCGGGATCCCAATGGAGGCAGCAGGCCATTGCCGCCTTGGAGGCTCATGACATCTACCCCATGGGTCGATACGCCCGCTGGGTGTTCCAGGGCATTGCGGACTCCATTCGCGACGGGTTGATGGCCGGCGCGGCAATGAAAGCACTCCAACGGAGGAGTGTGCATCCACGGCAGGAAAGATCTCAAGGCACCGTCTAGCATGTCCGAAGATCTCAAGCTATTACTTCGCCGGGGGTTGAGGAGTTCCGTCGGCAAGAACGCTCTCTCTCTTTATTCCATTCAGTTCGCCAATTACCTTCTGCCTCTGATAACGGTCCCGTATCTGGTGCGGGTTCTGGAGGCCGAAAGGTTCGGAACATTAGCCTTCGGGCAAGGATTGATGGCGTACTTCAGCGCCCTGGTGAGTTATGGATTCGACTGGTCCGCCACCAGAAGGATCTCAGTCGAGAGGGACAAGCCGGACGTTGTCAGCCGGGTGACGGCAAACGTCTGGGGAGCAAAATTATTGCTTTGTCTTTCGAGCTTCCTGAGCCTGCTCCTGCTCATTCAACTGGTGCCAAGGGTACGTGAAGTTTCCACCCTCATGATCGTCTTGTTTGGAGGAGTCATGGGCAGTGTCCTTTTCCCAACCTGGCTGTTCCAGGGGTTGGAACGGATGGGCCCTATTTCGGCAATCAACCTTTCGGTTCGAGCCCTGGTCGTGGTGGGAATGTTTGTACTCGTGCGGAAGCCACAGGATTTCATTATCTATGCAGGGCTAAGTTCATCTGCGGCCATCATTGCAGGGTTCGCGGGGATTGGGGTCGCGTTCCACATGTTTGACCTGCGACTCACCTGGCCCACGTGGGCTGGAATCTGGGAAAGCTTCCGGGAAGGATGGGTTCTTTTCCTTTCCAACTCCGCAATTGTTTTCTATACCTCCGGGAATGCTTTTATCCTGGGCTTGATGGTTAACGATACGATGGTGGGCTACTACACCGCCGGCGAGAAAATCATTAGGGCGGCAGTCAACCTGCTGGGGCCCTTGTCGCAGGCTCTTTTCCCAAGATTCAGCAGGCTGGCAGAGGAGTCCAGGGCCAGGGCCCTCCGGTGGGGCAGGAAACTTCTCTTCGCCATGGGGGGAACCGGCCTGCTCCTGTCCGTTGTCACCTTCGTGGGAGCCAGCCTTGTCGTAAGAGTAGTGCTGGGGTCCAGCTACCAGCCCTCAGTTTCCGTTGTGCGCATTCTGGCGCTGCTGCCTTTCCTGGTGGCTGTGAGCAGTGTCCTGGGCGTTCAACTGATGATCCCCTTCGGGCGTGAGAAGGCAATCCTCTTTGTAGTTCTGGTAGCGGGATGCTTGAACGTGGCACTCGCCTCGTTACTCGCTCCTGCCTGGAAGGCCGACGGCATGGCGCTGTCGGCGCTGCTGGCCGAAGGCTTTGTAGCGGTGGCGCAGTTTGCCTATTTGTGGAAGGCCAAACTGAACCCCCTTCAGAAAGCGGGACCATCCGCGGAGTCGGAGTCCTTTCGAGCATGATAAAGTCTCATTCATTGACAAAGCAGCGCAAATTTATGGCATCAGCGATGGCAAGGCCCGTTCGCCAGGCCAGGAAACTAGTCTGCCGCGTGAGATAGCAAGCTCTGTTTTTGCCGGAAACCCGATGAAGGAATGACGGAAACCACCTCAGGCGGTGTGAGCCGGGGATTACGGATCGTTCGGTATAATAGAAAGCAACAAAGAACCATTCATGGAAACTTCCAGCAACCAGCCCAAAATTGCAGCCGTGGTGGTCACGCACAACCGGCGCGCTCTGCTCGAGGGTTGCCTTGACGCCCTGCTCCGGCAGAATCGCCCACTGGATGAAATTCTGGTGATTGATAACGCCTCCACAGATGACACAGCAGAAATGTTGGCGGAAAAGTATAATGGCAAGGTCAGCCACGTTCGGCTGGAGGAGAACGTGGGAGGAGCAGGTGGATTTTACGAAGGCATTCGCCTGGCGTACGAAAAAGGCCACGACGGGATCTGGGTGATGGACGACGACGTGGAGCCCATGGCTGACGCGCTCAGAGCATTAGCTGAGTCTCCGGCATTTAACGACCCATCTGTGGGCTTCCTGGCGTCCCTTGTGCTGGACTCGAATCTGAGAGCTCAGATTTCCACTTACAGACGGTTCAATCACCTGATGGCAGCCTGCCCGGCAATTAATGAGGATTCCCTAAATCAGCCTCTTGTGCCCATTGAAGCTGCGGGATTTCTTGGCGGCATGATCCGGCGAAAGGCAATTGATACGGTGGGGCTCCCGCTCAAGGACCTTTTCATATACTGGGACGATACAGAGTTTATCTATCGTATTTCCAGACAATTTAAGGTCTTCCTGGTTCCCGCCAGCAAAGTCGTTCACCGGTACGTTTGGGTCCCGCCACCCCGAAGAAGCATCCTGGAGGCCATAACCAAAGGCTCGAAAGTACCGCTAACTCAAGCCTGGCGGTTCTATTACAATGTTCGTAACTCGATTTTCATCAGAACGCGATACGTGAGGCCGTGGCTGGCTCCATTGATTCCTGTGCTGGCAGTTACGAGGCCACTGGGAGCCACGATCCTCTTCTACGATCATAAGGTTGCCCGGTGTAAAATCCTTTGCCAGGCAGCGATCGACGGAGTTCTTGGCCGGCTCGGCAAGCGGATCAGCCCCTGATGAAGTGGTGCTTGGAATTCCTTGTCAACCTGCTTTTACAAAGGGAAAAGTTGCTTGGACCTGTGACATGAGAGACAGTGGCCGCATGAATGCCATCGTTGAAAAATCGCTGCTGTATGCGAAAACGCTGCTGTCTGCGCGGGACGCGAAAAGCTTTGCAAGGGCCCTCCTGGTCAAGCTGGAAGACGAGGTGCTCGTGGAAAGATTGGGACGGCCGAGAAGGTTTGGGGCGAGGAAACGGACCGTCGTAAATTTCGATATTTCCTTTTATTGCGACAACCACGCTGTATCAATGTACTACGAAATTTTCGGGGTGCAGGCATATAGCTTCTTCCGGGGTTTTGATCCTCGCAGTAATGACATTGTAGTGGACCTCGGCGCCAACCAGGGAATATTCACATGCTATGCGGCAAAGCGTGCTCAGGACGGGTGGGTGTATGCCGTTGAGCCGGACGTCGACAACCTGTCGTGGCTCAAAGCTCATCTGGAGCTGAACCATATTTCCAACGCAACCGTAATCCCCAAATGCATCGGGGATCGGCCCGGCAAGGCATACTTTAGAAAAGGGGATTCGAGCGGAACAGGGTGTGTGATCGACGCGAGTGAACCCGGGCCTGATATTGCAGAAGTGGATCAGGTCACCCTGGAGGAATTGATGACCACCTACAGCCTCACGAAGATCGACCTGCTAAAAATTGATGTCGAGGGTTTTGAGGCCAGGGTTCTTTCAGGAGCCGACGGGCGGCTGGGGTCAATCCGGAGAATAGTTCTTGAGTATCATTCCCCGACCCTTGCTCAACAGGTCACAAGCGTTCTCCAGGAAAAGGGCTTTCGCATGAAGCAAGCGTCCAGCCCCACACGCTCACATATCTTATATTTCGAGAATAGCGCACTCTGCCCGAAACAATAGGAAGTTAACGTGAATGAGCTGGCTGTTTCGTTCGGTGTCGCTGCGATCATCGCCCTGATCGCCTGGCGGTATAAGACCGTCTTCTGCCTCCCTTTTTTCTGGGCAGCCCTCTTCGCGTTCATATACCTGGGCCTTCTGCAAATCCATCTTCAATCCGGAGGTTCCTCGTACCTTTACGCAGCCGAGGGCTTTGGAATGTTCTTCCTGGGGCTTCTCGCGGCCGACTTTCTCTTTTCCCTTCGCGCCATTGCCGGAAGAATCAGGAATCGAGGCCGGCAGGTTCATCGTGACTCGCCGGCAGCTCATTCAAAACCTTCTAAACAGCCCAGACCCATCAGGATCAACCTGCTTTTTCCAGCCTTGCCTTTAATGGTTGGATTGTTTGTGTCACTTCTTGCAGCGACGTTGGTAACAATCATCTTTTTCGCGAACCAGGGATTCCCGATTCTGGCAAGCAATCCTGCCCTCGCCTGGGTTCAGTCAACCAGCGGCGTCGTGAATCGGTTGATGACGGTGTTCGGTCCTGGTTGCTATGCGGTTCTTGGGCTGATGGCCTGGGCCATTCAGCGTGAAACCGGTTCCCGCATGGCAAAGGGGATGATGTATCTGGGACTTGGGCTTGCAATCGTCGCGCAGGGATTGCTTGCGACCAAGAGCGCAGCCATCATGGTGTTTGTCTGGTTTAACATCTTGCTTTTCTACATGAACAAGAAACGGGAACTGTGGAAGACCTTGTTACCCCTGATTATTATTGTCGTTCCTGTGTCATCAGCAATCGTGGCGGTTCGTATGGTGTCGACACAAGGATACTGGGAGACTGCGGGTATCTTTAATACCTACTACGAGCGGCTTACAACAATTGCCGCGGAACCCCTGGATTTCACCTTCAAGTACATGAATCGCTTCGGCCCCATCCATAGCCAGGGATTTATTATGGAGGCGAGAAGAATCAGGGAGCAACTGACGGGCGCGCCCAAAACGCCGGTTCTTTCGGAGTATGTGTACAACCTTATGGAGGGTTTGCCTCCCAATAGCGTGGATTTGTCCGCGACTTTGACACCCCAGGGGACAGGGTACATAGAGTGGGGAATGGCCGGCCTGCTGTTATATTCATTCCTTCAGGGATTGGGGTTTGGCCTGATCCATCGTTATCTTTTCCGTAAAGAAACGTTGAACCTTGTATCGCTCGTTCTCTGGGGCGGAATCGTCAGTTATGGCATCCAGCTCAGCAGCACAGGAATCATATTAGTCGGCCTTGAGGGTGTTGCATTATCGGTGGTTCCCCCTCTGGCACTGCTCCTTCCCTTTTGCCTTTTTTTCCTGTTGCCAGTGGCCCGAAGGTATCGCAGTTCTGCCGGCAGGAAGATTTCCACGATTCCTCAAGTACACCTGCAGGCTGGTCGCGGGGTGCGCAGGTAATTTCCAACCCCCTCAGCAGCCGAACCGAGAGATAAACTGCCGATGCGTAAGGTGCTATTTTTCTGTTACGACCTGAAGGACGGGGGATCTCCGCAGGTACTATCGGGCATCCTCAACCATTTAAACCGAAATGAATTTCATCCGGTGTTAGTCACTTATTCAGACGCGAGAGTTTTCCCAATCCCTGAGGGGATCGCCGAACACATCCTCCATGTCGAGGGGGGCGGCAGCCTTATCCGAAAGCTGAAGGCCAATCTGACGGCCGTATTCCGTTTGCGGCGGGTACTTCGCTTGGAAAAACCCGACATTGCGGTTGGGATGGGCGGGATGACCAATTGGGGATTAATCCTTGCGGCGGGACTGGCAAGGACAGGAATGGCTGTCATTATTGGAGAGCACGGAGCAGCAGCCCTGGAATACCGCAAAGATCGGGTGACTTCTTATGTCATCAGTCTCCTTAACAGGTTCCTGTATCCATTTGCCGACCGGATTGTCGCGATCTCTGAAGGGGTGCGGGAATACCTTGTACGGGACCGGAAAATCCCCAAGGAGAAGATCGTTACCATTCATAACCCTGTCGACATCGCGAGAATTCAGAAGCTTTCTCAAGAACAGGTCGACGATCCATGGTTGCGTGATCAAGACAAGCCTGTCGTACTTTGGGTAGGTCGAATTGCAGCCGTAAAGGGGTTGGAATACTTGATTGGCGCCTTCGAGCGAGTGCTCAGAGAAATAGACGCCCGGCTGATCATGGTTGGAGAAGGTTCGGAAGAAAGCACCATTCGGGATTTGGTCAGGGGGAGTGCCCTTCAGGAAAAAGTGCGCTTTGCGGGTTTCCAGAGTAATCCCTATCGCTACATGTCCCGGAGCTCCGTCTTCGCGTTCCCTTCCCTGAGCGAAGGGTTCGGAATGGTTCTGGTGGAGGCCATGGCGTGTGGCCTGCCTGTGGTGTCTACAGACTGTGTGGCCGGCCCAAGTGAGATCCTGCAGAACGGCAGATGCGGAATCCTGGTTCCGGTGGCTGACGAAGACGCCCTGGCCAAAGCAATTGTGACCATGCTTACCAACACGGAGCTTCGGAACCGGCTTGCCGCAGAGGCCCTTCGCCGGGTGGCTGACTTCGAGCCCGCGAAAGTGGTTGCTTCTTATGAGCAGTTATTTCGCGACGTATGCAAAGATAACGTAACCGGTGAACCTGTCGGACACGGCCGCTGAACGCAACCGCACGCCGTTGGCGGGCCTGAAAAACCGTATGGAAAATATTCGGAGCCTTAACATCCTTACCATTAACCGGCACACGGGCTATCTGTATAATTTATCCAAGATCGGGCATCAGTGGCTTGTTCTCGGTGAGTGGGAGCAACACAACCGCCCGCTGCCTGCCAATTTTGAGCTTGGGGAATGGGCGCAAGCCCGCCGGGATTTCCCCAAATTCGACGCGGTGGTCGGCCACGATATCCGGCACGACCTGAGGATGTTTCTGCCTTATTGCCTTCGATACCGCAAACCTTACTTTCAGGTTATCCACGGCAGAAGAGCCCGGGGGGGATTCAGTCGAAGCCGCCTTCGCAGATTTGCCAAGCAGTTGTATTCCAGCCTCGTCTTAGGGCCGCTGGTCAGTCTGGGACTGATCCGAGTCGTATTCATCTCTCCCTATGCGCGGTCCGACTGGAATTTGGATGGAACAACGATCGACCAGGGGATCAATCTTGCAGAGATGGGACCTTACCAGGGCACAGAACCATCGCTCCTGACGGTCGGCAATACGCTTCACCGGGAGCACTTTGCATTCGATGACCTGATGCAAATCCGCAAGCGGGTCCCCGTCAAAATTTTCGGGGTGAATCCGAATATTCCTGATTGTCGCCCTTCGAAGAACTGGGAAGAGTTGCGGTCGCTCTATTGCCGGAATCGAGCGTACCTGAATCTGACCCGCGAACCCGAAGACGGCCACAACCTGGCGGTATTGGAGGCGATGGGGTCTGGAATGCCGGTGATCTCGCTGAAACATCGCTCGACTCCGATCCGGAACGGTGAAAACGGCTTCCTGGTGGAGAATGTATCGGAAGCAGTCGAGCGCGCAAAGCAGCTTTTGGCCGATCTTGCTCTCGCTCAAAGTCTGGGGAGGTGCGCTCGCGACACCGTTGAACGG
>JBAUWE010000631.1:0-31990 GCA_049583595.1 Terriglobia bacterium | reverse complement strand
GCTGTTGATCTGAGATGAGGTGGCGCCAGGGCTCAGGGTGGTACAAATGGAGGTTCGATTCGGAATACCTCCCTGCACGCCGGCATTGCTCCAGTTAATCATTCTGCTCGGTGCGATAATCCCGCTGGCACTCTGTGCGCTGAGATACCCGGGAAATCCAATCACGACGACAAAAAGCAGGACAGCCAGTTTACGTTCCATGTTCCCTCTACCCTCTCAAATTTCCAATTGCCAGGGCCTCTGCGAAATAGCGATCCCCGCAGATATTCCAGTGACTCCACTAGTATACAAACCCCGGTGCAACTTCAACTACTGGACAGGGGAACAGAAAAAGGTCAGGAACCACGTCCTGTTCAATGGGACCGGCCTGGCCGGCCCGTTTCCTTGCGGAGGGGTTTTTCATGAAATCCCGCAAGGTCCGGCGTTTCCGCCTCCGCCATGCGCGACTCGTCCTGCATGATGACCCCGGCAATCCGTTCCGCCGTGTGGCCGTCCCAGAGCGGGGGAATGTCCCCCTGCTTTCCGGGCCGGTCCAGGACGTGGCCGAGTTCGCTGATCAGCCGCTGGGCGTCCCTTCCCACCAGGATGTTGGTTCCCATGGAAACGGTCACCGGCCGCTCGGTATTTTCTCTCACCGTGAGGCAGGGCACACCGAGGAACGTTGTTTCTTCCTGGATGCCGCCCGAGTCTGTAATCACCACGGCCGCGTGCTTCTGCAGCGCCAGAAACTCGAGGTACGGCAGCGGCTCCAGAAAGCGGATACGTCCGTTCCCATTGGGCTGGATGCCAAGGTCTGCCATCTTTTGGCGGGTGCGGGGATGCACGGGAAAAATGAAGCTAAGTTCCCTGCTGGCTTTCTCCAGGCTCGAAATCAAAACGGCCAGCCAATCCAGCTCATCCACATTCGACGGGCGATGGAGCGTCACCAGGCCATATTTTCTGGGCAGGTCCGCCGGCAGGCAGTCGTCCGACTGGGGCAGCATACGGGTGAGGGTGTCGATCATCACGTTGCCCACGAAAAACACTTTTTCAGAGCTCACCCCTTCCCGCGCCAGGTTGCGATTGCCGTCCTCTGAAGGCGTGAACAGCAGGTCGCACACCTGGTCGGTCAGCAACCGGTTGATTTCCTCCGGCATGGTCCGGTCGAACGACCGCAAGCCGGCCTCCACGTGGGCAATCCGGATCATCAGTTTTGAACAGACCAGCGCCGCCGCCACGGTAGAGTTGACGTCACCGTAGACCACCACCAGGTCCGGTTTTGTATCCAGCAGCACGAGCTCAAAGCGCGCCATGATCTGGGCGGTCTGCTGCGCGTGGGTCCCGGAACCGACCTGAAGGTTGATGTCGGGAGCGGGCATTCCCAGTTGCCGGAAGAACACCTCCGACATGTTGAAGTCGTAGTGTTGTCCGGTGTGGACAACCCTCTGTTCCACCGGATACGCCGCCAGCGCCCGGATCACCGGCGCGGCCTTCATAAAATTCGGACGTGCTCCTACGACGTGGCAGATTCGCATGAAACCTCTCTTGACGTGCTCAGGTCAGGACCCTGGATCGGTTTGGCCCTTGCCGGGCGGTTCAGGACTGGCGGCCTGAGGCCGCATTCGCTCCGGAAAGCTCCCTGTACACGGCATGGGTGATCGCCGAGACCTTGCTCCAGGAATGGCGTGTGGCGACGTAATCGCGGATTTCCTGCCTCCGGCTGTCCAGTTCCCTGAACAGGTCGCTTTCAAAATACTTTTCAACGGCGCCGGCCAGGCTGCCGGCGTCTCGCGGCTGGCAGAGGAACCCTGTCCGGCCCTCGACAATGTCTTCTCCCAACTCTCCCACGTCCGTCGCAACCACCGGCAGGCCGAAACTGTAAGCCAGAAAAAGCACGCCGCTCTGGAAGATCTCCGTATAGGGCAGCGCCGCAACGTCCGCCGCGGTGAAATACAAAGCGATGTCCTCGTCAGGAATGAATTCGTTCCTCAGGATGACGCTTCCCTGTTCCTCGAGCCGCCGCAGGGCCTGCCGGGTCTGCTGCCAGCCGTTGTTTTGCCCCTTGACGGGCCGGCCGGCCACAATCAGCCTGTAGCGCGGGTCCTTCGCCTGGAGCCTTTCAAAGGCAGCCAGCAGGTCATCGAGGCCTTTCGAGGGCCGCATATTTCCAAAAAACAGAATGGTTTTCTCAAAGCGGCTGACGCCCAGCCGGTGCTTTGCTTCCTCGGCCGTCAGTTTTGCAGGCTGGAGCGCGTTGTTAATCCCGTAGGGTATCACCGTCACGGCCTCTGCGGGAACGCCAAAATCCTTTATCAGTTCGTCCTTCATCTTCTCGGTGTGGACAAAGATATGATGCGCCAGATGGTATTGAATTCTCAACGTCAGCCGATTGATCGGGGAGTCGTTCCCGTCTCTCCTGGCTTTGTTCACGTTATGGGCCGTCAACACTATCTTTTTCCCCAGCATCCTGTAATAGAGCATCAGCAGAGTGCGGTCTAGCCACAGGATCCGGTTGTTCCACAGAATGTGAAAGGTCTCGGGCCTGGCGTTCCAGGCGTAGGCGATCAGCCGGACGTAGTAAGCCAGCAGCTTGCTTGCCTTTTTCAGCACGCCGGCTCGCGGGGCGCTCTCTTTCCGCAAATTCAGGAAGTTCAAGCCGGGCGTAACATGCATCTCCGGACTGTCCACCCCGGGGCCGCCCACAATGTCAAGGTGCACACCGTTGGAGACCAGAGACATGGCCAGGCCGTAGGTATAGTGCCGGTCTGTGCCGCCGGTGAGCAGAGCCACTTCAACCTGGGCCGCCGCTGGCCGGGCCGCCTGGCCGGCATGCTGGAAATCTTCTATCTTTGAGTTTTGCATCTCTCGTAGTGCTGACGTTCTCAAATGTATCACCTCCCACTCGACTCGGGGACTTCTCTGCCAGCCATCCTGAGCGCGGCGCTCGTGCGGAGCCCGCCTTGAGGCGCGGCGGCCGCAGGAGCCGGGTTGGACGAGCGGCGGGACGAGAGCATGTCCGGCAAAAGCCTCACCACCTGATAAAGAGGTTCCAGGCTGCGGTGCAAAGCCACCACCGCGATCAGGTAGAGAACCCCGAACAGAAGTGAAACGGTCACCATCCGGGCCAGAGCCCCCACGATCCCCGTTTCTGCGCCGAAGGGATGGGCATGCCACACCAGCCAGCCGCAAGCGCCGGTCGCCATTGCGGCGGCCGCGATGTACCGCCAAATGGTCTCCAGCACGGGCTTCACTCCAAAGCCGATGGGCTTTCCGGCGTACCAGAACGACGGGAACAACAGGATCCAGAATGATGCTGTCCACGCCATCGCGACGCCCACCGTCCCCCAGTGCAGTCCCAGCACAAACAGCAGGCCCGTCACAACAAACTCGACGATTCCCCACCGAAACCAGCGGTTCGGGGTCCCGATGGATAGGTGGATCCACCCGTGCGTGTAATAAAGCAGCATGACGCCGATACCCGGCCCGAAGAAAACGAAAATCTGGCCGGCCTCGCCCCATCTCGGGCCCAGCACCACGCGGATGACGTCTTTGCCCACCAGGAACAGGTCCGCGCCCACCCCCATGCCCACAAACGCCAGCAGGGCCAGCGACCTCAGGAAATACCGCTTGTACTGGGCGGCGTCATTCTTCAGCCGGCTCAATGCCGAGACGGCCACCACTGAGAGCGGCGAAACGAGCTGGCTGGAAGAAAGGGCGAACAGGTCATAGGCCTTTTTGTAGAAGCCCAGCGCCCCCGCGCCGAACCGCCACCCCACCAGGAGGTTGTCCATGTTGCGGGCAAAATAGTTCACCGTGAAATGGCCGTAAACGTTGATGGCAAACCGCACCAGCTTTTTCGTTCCGGCAGCGCGCCGCGGAAGGCCGGGGACCCACGGGCAAAGCATCCAGGCGCCGGCGGTGATGCTGAGCGGGTATGCGATGACTCCGGCCACCAGCGCCCAGTATCCCCATCCCATCAAGGCGAGAATGATGGACACCACCACGGAGACGCCGCGGGCGAAAACGCTGTTGGCGGCGATCACGGGAAATCGCATGGCCCGCTTCAGCAGCGCCAGGTGCAGCACCGAGGCGCCGGTCAGGAAGATGGTCAGCGAAACTCCCAGCGTCACCATCGTCACGCGCGGGTCACCGTAAAACCACGCCAGCAGCGAGCCTGCGCCCGCAAACCCCATCGTCAGCAGAAGGCTGGCGCCCAGGTTGATCCAGAAAAGGTTGCTGGCCAGCGTGTGGCTGATCTCTTCAGCCTGCACAACGGCTTCCGTGAACCCGTTCAGCCCGAAATTCATGATCAGCAGGCTCACGGTGGTCACCATCGCCACCACACCGAAGTCCGAAGGGAGCAGCAGCCGGGCCAGAACCACGGTCGCAACCATCTGGACGCACAGGGAGAGACCCTGGGCGGAGACGGCGGCGCCGGCGCCACGCACCGCAAGACGGCGCAACTCACCGTGGCCGTCGGCAATCGGATGGAACTTTCCCTCGGCGTCAAATGGCCTCAACGGACCCTCTCATAAACCACATCATCGTCTGACAGCAATTCCACAGGAACGAACTCCTGCGATGCGTCCAGCGGCAGTTCCACCTCCTGGCGGGTGGCCGTGCCGGGCACCGCAATAATCGCCAGCAGGAGAAAAATCCACATGGGATCGAGCATCCGGAACCCGGCCTCCGCAAAGCTGTAGGCCATCGCGGCGGCAAAGTACGCCAGCCTCAGGCTGCCGGCCACCCGGTCCTTCCGGTAGACGGACACCAGGTGCCGGTAGCCCGTACCCAGCAAGACCAGCAGCAGAGTCACGCCGACCCATCCCAGGTTCAGGTAAACTTCCAGATAACCGTTGTGGGCCTCGTTGGGCTGCCACAGGAAAATGCTCCAGAGGAGATCCAGCCGGTTCCCCAGCCAGAAACTTTCAAATCCCGCCCCCAACCACGGATGGGTGTCCATGCTCAGCAGAACCTTCCACAGGTCGGTCCGGCCCGTCAGCGTAGTCGTCCGTCCAAACAGGTGAATGATGGAGGTGAAAATTTCCGGAAAAACGAAAATCAGGGCCGCGACCGACAGCATTCCCGCAACCACCACATGGATGTTGGAGGTCCGATGGGTGCCGGGCAGATTCACCAGCACAATCAGCGTCGCGCCCATCATGAAACAGAACAGGGAAGTCACCGAGTTGGCCAGCACAAATAGCAGGAGGATGGTGGCCAGGGTCGCTCCCATGGCCAGCAGGTTCCTTGCCCTCCGCCGCTTTTCCAGCAGCGCCTTCACGAAAAGCCAGAAGCAGCCCAGCCCCGCCACCAGGCAGAGGACACCGAGCATGTTCTTGTTGGTGGTGACGCCCGTGTTGGTAAAAGCGCCGTCTTCAAAATTGTAGGCGCGCCCCACGGTGGGATAAAACTCGATCAGCAGCACCGAAAGCGGCATCAGGATAAAAGCCACCCGCGAGATGACCCGCTTGATCGCTTCCAACCGGTTCCGGTCGGTCAGAATAATCAGCACCATCACCACGTCGCCGGTCGCCTTCACCCATCTTTTCAGCGCCAGATCGGGAGTGGCCGACCACATCGTGCTGACGGCGCAATAGCCAAAAAAGGCCAGCAGGGGCCAGTTCATTACCAGGACCCGCACCACCCGCCGCATCCGGCACGCCAGGATAATGATGCCGGCCATCAGCAGCGCAGCCAGGATGGTCCGGTCGAGAGGGCTGCCTTCCGTCATCTGGCTCGCGGTCCGAACCTCTGCGGCAGCGTTCCCGAACCACATCGAAACCATCCGCGAGCCCGCCAGCAGGATCCAGATGGTGGGAATCCACAGCGCCTGGGAGGGCCGCGACCTGGGGTCCCTGTAAAGCGCAAAAAGCGTCCCGATGAAAAGTCCGCAAACGACAGTGGCAACAGAACTCATAAAGTATCACTTGGGGTGGAAAAGACGGCCTAATGCGCGTCAATAAACTGGCGGTGCAGAAGTTCCAGACTCAGCAGCGTGTGCAGCTCAAGGGTGTAATTGCGGTCGCCCTTCAGGTGGCCTTGCACCACGGCTTCCAGCTGCTTTCGTTCCACGTACGGCCTGGAGAGGCTGCGCGAATCCAGCAGCACCTCCCGGACGTAACTGGAAAGAAAGTCGCGGTACCAGAGGCGATAGTGGGCGAACTTGTGCCGCCCCAGGAACAACCGCTCAAAGCGCAGCGGGGAGAAGAAATGGTCGACTCTGGCCAGCCACTGGGGCATGCCGTAGTCGTAGGCGTATTCCGCCTTGAAGGTGAACTCGTGAAAGCCACGGGAGGCCGCAGTGGAAAACCGCCCCTTCATCCCGTTTACGCCGCGGTCGCTCGGCATCCGGCCCAGCACCGGATTGCCGTCGCAAATCATCCGCCAGCGAACGTCACGGGTCATGTCCAGCGACCTCGGTTGCCGGTAGACCACACGGACAAAATCGTTGTCCAGGAAGGGAGAACGGACCGTCAGATGGATTTGCTCCAGGGACAGAACTCCGTAGTGCCACCAGGGCGACTGGCGGAATGCAGCAAAAGTCACAGGATGCTGCTCCCGAAGCCCGGTATAGGTCAGCTTCGCCTGCTGGAGAGGTGAGGACAATTCCGGCTGAAACAAACCGGGCATGGGGTCCACAGGCTTAAACATCGGCGTCTGCTTCAGTACTTCGCTGGCGTAGGTTCCTACAATCCTGACCGGGGCGATCTCTCGGGCCTTTTCGCTGACGTACAAGTCGGCGGCGCGATTGACATGAACGCTTCCATCACTCAAGTAGAGGCTGCGTTCTGCATAGTGCGGAAACTGCGAAAGGAACTCATCGCCAACCGTCACAACACTGTGGGACTGGCCGCAGACGCCGGCCACCTGCCGGGCCACCTGAACGTCACGGCAGTCACGGAACATCCCGCCATAGGTGTAGCAGGGCAGCGAACCGGGCTCGGACCTTC
Organism: Terriglobia bacterium; assembly: GCA_049583595.1. Lineage (GTDB taxonomy): Bacteria > Acidobacteriota > Terriglobia > UBA7540 > UBA7540 > SCRD01. Next base: position 25,058 of record JBAUWE010000631.1, on the reverse strand, counting down.
GCCAGGCCATAATCACCCGGGTGTCCATGCCGCCGGTGAGTGAAACCCCAAGCTTCTGGCGGCCGTTGAAATAGCGGCCCAGATTGCGTGAAAAGGCCTCGCGCAGCTCCTGGTAGTAATCCTCAGCGCTCAGAGGGCTCTGTTCTTCCCATTCGCGAGGGTCAAAGTAAAAACTTTTCTGAGCGACCGTACCGTTCCGGAGTTCCCACGCGGCGCCGCCCGGAACCAGGCTGATGCCCTCAAACAGCGTCCGGTTCCCCAGCACGCAACCGCAGGCCACAAACTCGCCCATCCCCTGCATGTCCAGCTTGCGCAGCTCCGGCCGAACCGCAAGGATGGCCTTGGCTTCTGCCGCAAAGTAAAAGGTGTCCGCCGACTCGTGGAAGTAGAGCCGGTGCATCCCGTACCGGTCATTGAAAAGGAGCGCCTTGCCCTGCCGCCGGTCAATCAGAAGTCCGTGGAACCTTCCATTCAAGCCCGCCGGAAACTGCGGATCTTCTTCATAAAGGTGAACCAGGTAGGAGGGCCCTTTCGCCTCCACTTGATGTCCCCGGCCCTTCAGGCGCGCTGCCGTTCCGGGCTCAGGATACTCTTCGCCGGAAAACACCAGCACGACGTCCTGCCGCTCGTTGAGCAGCGGTTGCCCATCAGAAAAGGAATCCTTCTGTACGGCCCACCCCACATAAATGCCCAGCGACTCATCCACCCACGTTCCCGTGTTGTAAAAGGGCTCGTGGCAGATGGCCTGCACCATCCGGCGCAGTTGCGGCTCGGCGCTTTCGCGCGGCATCTTCGTAATGAAACCCACAATTCCAGGCATGGCTGCTTTCGACTCAATCTTTCGCGTTGGTTAAAGGCAATTCCCGGTTGGCAACCCGTTCCTAAGCGTGCTCAAGGCCGGTGAACTTTTTGGCGTACCAGTGGCTGCGAATCTTGCGGTATCGAACAATCGCCGGCGCCGGGATCCACTCCATCAAAGTGTGGTGCAGGCCCAGGTGAAGCGCCACGCGCCCCCTGAGCGTGAGCGGAACGTAGTAGCGGGGAATCTCGACTTTCTCAAAACCGCTGTGCTTCTTGAAGTCCGCCAGGCTGTCGGTTTCACGCTTGCCGTAGGAAAACTGCCCGTACACAAGATAGGGAATCTTTCGCTCGGCGCAGGAGCGGACGGCCTGTGCCAGCAGCGCGTTCGTCGGAGACTTGTCCCAGTGGTGAACCATAGAAATGACATGCAACGTCCTCGCCTGGCTCTTGTTTTCTTCAACCAGAAGCTTCACGAAGCCAATCATTTCACCATCGAGAAACGCGCCGATAAAGATGCTTTCGTCGGGGTACGTCCCTGTCATGCTCCGTATGGCTTCGAGATCCTTGCCGTAGTGCCGGAACCGCCTGCCCTGACGGATCGGTGTCTCGTTGTAAATGGCATGGACTCCTTTGATGAGCTCGTCATCAAAGGGCATCTCGCGGGCAGTAATTCCCTTCTTTTCCGCCTTCCGGATCTTGGTCCTGACCTTAGGGTGAACTTGACGCTTCATCCAGTCGTCAAAGGTCGAAATCGGAAGAACGGCATAGTTGTCCCACTCCATCGGGTAGCTATATTCGGGTGAGCGGTTGGACACCCTTGGAATGAAGGTCAAAAGGTCCGCGCGAACCCGGGACTTCCTGAGAACAGCCAGCGCCGCCTCCGGGTCGTCCAAAAACTGGCAGCCTTCAACATCAAGATAGGCAATGCGAACCAGCTTTCCGCGAAACTGAACCTGTTTGCCGCAAACTTCCATGGGTCAATAACCTTTCCTGAATGTGGAGATCAGCAGGCCGCGCTGCAGGGCCCGCGAGGGGTCTTTGTATGCCGAGTATTGTAGGCTATTTTAGGCCTTTTCCCGGCTGTTTTGGGACGTATGGGATTTTCAAGTGCCAAAAATTAAAAAAATGTAAACTATTGATAATAAATAACTTGTTTAAGTTTTACGCTCTGGGAAATGATCGAAAATTAAAAACGTGTTCAATTTTGAAACACCGCGTAAAATTTACGCGACGCCATTAATGAACTCCCGAAAAGCAACGCTTCGCCTGCCCGTTCGCCTTCGCGACGTATCGCGGCGCAATCCGCAGGTCCCCGGTGTACCGGAAGATCTCGCCTCCCGCCAGAAACCGATATTCCTGCGCGTTCACGGGGTGCGTCTCCACTTCCACCACATGCCGTTTGGCCAGCGAGAAGACTTGTTGCAGGCGCCCCATCGGGTCGAAGGGCACCAGGGAAAGGAAGTAGTCGGTCATCCGGTGGCGCCGCGCCAGCCGGCAATCCACAGCATGCCGGTAGAGTCGGTTCCAGAGGCTCTTCTCACTGGGTTGAAATGAGCAGTTCCTCCGCACCGTGGTCCCGGAAGGCAGCAGCCCTCCCCAGATGACGTTGGCACAAAGGTGCATGTGATGATGGCCGTCAATCCGTTCGGGCTGCGCTCCGTAAAGCCGGCAATACTCGTCCACCTGGGCCCGCACAACATACTCAAAGGATTTGACCAGCAGGGGGTTGAAGACCACCTGCGCAAAACGGTTCCTGCGCAGGTAGGCAGCAACGCTCCTCTGGCGCTCCGCAAGCCCGGCGGGACACCGTGGCGACGAAAAGGGAGTTGTCAGGTTCAAATGGAGACCGGCGTCAATGCCCCGCTCCCAGGCGACGTCTGCCGATCGCTCTGAATCTTTCATGAAGACCATTGCGCTGACGGATGAAACGGTTCCCCGAAGGAGACAATCCAGCGTCCGGTCGGTGGTCAGAAAGTCGCGTCCCCAGTCGTCGGCGTTGATGATGAGGACGCCCGCAAAGGTTCCTCCAGAGTTCGCGACCGTCCACTCGCCCAAGTCGCCATCCTTGACCGATAGAGTTACGGGTTTAGACATAGAGTGATCTCCACGCACGGTTACGGTGCACTCTGTTCAGGAATTCGTTGGACGATTTTCTTCAGCCGCTCAACCTGAGCGTGGCGGTGAACCCCTCTCAGGAAGAAGCCCTTCAGCCGAACCATCTGTTCCCTCCGGCGGAGCTTGATAAGTTCTTCCGGCATGGTGCGCTCAACTCGTCTGAGCAAGTCCCAGAAGTATGCGGCCAGCATCAAGGCCCCACCGACAAAGAATGGCTTGCGTTTCATTTGATAGATACACCTGAAAAGTTCCCAGAGGGGATGGCAGCCCAACAAATAGTCCTTGTGTCCCAACTGGAACCGTCCCTGGTACAAGGTGTACTGGATGGCACCCTTTTGTGGATTCCAGAAACTTCGATTGAGACCGTGGTGAACGCAAACCCTTTCTCTGAAGGTTCTCGTTTGCCACCCCTTGGACCGTGCACTCAGAACCGCGATCAAGTCGATTCCGCCGGCCTTCACGGGCAGATACCCACCGATGGATTCGAAGCATTCACGACGAAAGATCTGACAGGCGCCTGCCACGTCTTCGTTGCTGCTATACCGGAAATCGTAAGTCACTCCCTCCTGCAAGTAGGGTGTGCCGGCCAGCCCCAAGCTTGGATTCTCCACGAATTTGCCGAGGAGGAATGCTAAGTAGTCCTCTTCAAAAGAGATATCAGCGTCCATGCTGACAATCGCCGCGTAATCCAAGTCCTTCACGCGGGAGTAGCCCGTATTGAACGCGCAAACCTTCCCCGCAAAATGGCGCTCGCGGCGCACGGGCATCCGCACCAGCTCAATCCACGGGTATTCGGCCGCGTACCGGCTGACGATTTCGTCTGTGCCGTCGGTTGATCCGTCAGTGACGATCACCCATCTGACCGGCTTGACGGTCTGCGCCACCACAGACTTCAAGGTCAGTTCGATGAACTCCGCCTCATTCCGCACCGGAGTGACAATGACGTAAGCAGGAAGGCCCGCCATGGCTAAACCTCTACGGGAGCTGTCGCCTGAAGGGATTGCGGCAAAGGGCTGGCTTCGCCGGGCCGGGACAAAAGCGTTGCCATGGCTAGCAGCATCCATGCCTGAGACCACCTGATATAGGGAATACGGTTTGTCCAGTGCCGGAGCAGGCGGTAATAGAAGAAGCCCCGGTCATCCCACAAGTGGTTCATGGCCCATTGGAAAACCGACTGGGCCTGGACCGCGCAGGCGGGGTCCAGGTCTGCCAGATCCATGAGGGTGATGATGGCCTGCGCCACACCATGAATGTCGATGGGATAAGTGCGATCATGAAAATATCTCACCGCCCCGTCCTCACGCAGGAAATGGGACCGGTAAAAGTCAAGGCCTCGCCGGAGACATGCTTCGAACTCGCTGGTTCCGGCATAGCGCCCGATGGACCGGAGCGCACAAAGGTTGAGCCCTGTGTGAAAATTGTCAATCCATTGCTGGCTGCGCGTTTCTCCGTAGGTCCAGGAGCCATCGGAAAACTGCATGGCCGCCGAATAACGGGCGGCGGTGAGGGCAGGGTCCAGAAATCGGCCCTCTCCCGTGTGCCGGTACACCCTGCACAACAGCACCGCGGCAAGGAAGTTGGCGTTATAGACCTGGACCTGAAGGTCAGCCCGCGAGTAACTGAAACCGGCGACAATTTCTCCGCGGGTCCAGTAAAGCTCATTCAGGATATATTCCGCGGCGCTCGAGGCCATTTCCAGGCAACGAGAGTCCTGGAAGTTTTCATAGACGTCCAGAAGTGCATTCGCTCCGAAGGTGGTGCAGACCAGGTTCGGGGCCCACCTCGGAACGATGCCCTTGCGCATCTGCCAGGGGAAACTGTATCCCCAGCACCAGTCATCCGTGCCTTGAGATCGAAGCGCGATCAGCCTCTCGATCATTAATCCGGCTAGAGGTTCCACATCCACAAGGGTGCTCCCTGACAGCTTGACGAATGCCGACAGGAAAAGCGCCATCGCCTTCGGGTTCTGGGTCTCCTGAACCAGCAACAGCCGCCGGAAGTTGAGGGGACTCCTCTTCAAAACCTGGGTCAGGGCGAGCCGCGGGAAACGGGAATTCAGGAAGGGCAGAATCCCCAAGACCCTGCTGTTCAGAGCGTCGTACGGGTCGTAACCGGACCAGTTGTTTGCGTGGCAGTAGTCCACCAGTTTGCGAACCGTATCTTCACACAGGTCTCTCACCGCAAGATCGCGCTGGATGGACTGCGTTGGCAGGATTCCAGAAAACATAGTGTGTGCTCGATTCGATTTCTGGGGTTCAGGGGCGAAGCTCAAATTGGCGGGGTAAGCCGGCAGGTCCCGGGGGATATCGTGCTGACTGCTCATGCCGTCACTTTCTGACTGAGCCTTCCCGTTTCAATGATGGCAACAAGGTTGTCAACAATCGTTCTCAAAGTATGGGATAGATGATTGGCCGGTGCCCGCCTTCGCGCCTTCTTTGGCACGACGATCTTCCCGGAAACATTGGAGAGCCTTTCCAGGAGAACCAGACGCCCGTTTTGCGCAAGGTAACGGTCAACAGTTCCAATCCTGCCTCGGAATACACTGTAAACAGGCACACCCAGCGCCCGTGGTTTGGTCCGCACCGGGGCTGAAGCCCCGGTGCGGGAGATACTTACGATCAAGCGGCGGCTTCGCGCGCTTCGTCGCCGGACAGCTTTTGGGCAAACTCCAGCAGCCGGGCGGCCACAATCTGCTGCTGCTCGCTCGTGATCCCTGGGAACATCGGGAGCGAGACAATCTCTGCCGCCGCTTTCTCGGCCACCGGAAAGTCGCCGGCCTGATAACCCAGGTGGCTGTAGGCCTTCTGAAGGTGCAACGGAATGGGGTAGTGAATCCCGCTTCCGACACCCCCTTCAGAAAGAAACTCCATGGCCTCGCTGCGGTCTTCGGTCCGGACAACAAACAGGTGGTAAACAGCGTTGGCCCACTCCGGTTCGCGGGGCAATATAACCGCCTGGTCTCCGAGTAGTTCCCGGTAACGGATGGCAGCCTCGCGCCGTTTCTCGTTCCACCCGGCGAGAAGCCTGAGCTTGATGCGCAGAATCCCTGCCTGGATGGAGTCGAGCCGGCCGTTGTAGCCTTCAACATCGTGATAGTATTTTTTAGGCTGGCCATGGTCACGCAGCATGCGGACCTTCCGCGCCACTTCGGGATCATTGGTGGTGACGGCCCCGCCCTCGCCGCAGGCGCCCAGGTTCTTCCCCGGGTAAAAACTGAAAGCCGCGGCAAGCCCCATGGAGCCCGCCCTTCTCCACTGCTTCATTTTTCTTGAAAAGTATTGAGCGCCGTGCGCCTGGCAGGCGTCTTCAATCACCGCCAGATGGTAACGCTCCGCCAGCTCCAGGACCGGATCCATGTCCACGGGCTGTCCGTAAAGGTGGACCGGGACGATGGCCTTCACGACATTGCCGGTCGCCAGGTCAAACAGACGTCCGCCGGTGCGCTCCACAAAGCACTTGTTCGCCAGATAGTCTTCCAGCCGGCCGGCATCCATGTTGTAGGTGCGGGGATCCACGTCCACGAACCGGGGTACCGCGCCAGCCTGTGAAATCGCTTCCGTGGTGGCGATAAAGGTGTTGGGGACAGTGACCACGGCATCGCCCGAACCCACGCCCGCGGCGATCAGAGCAAACCTCAGCGCATCGGTGCCGCTGTTGACGCCCACGCAATGGTCGACATCGCAGAATTCAGCAAACTCCTTTTCAAACTGCTCCACTTCCGGACCGCCAACAAACCCGGCAGTCTTCAGGGCCCGCCTGAAAACGGCCACGAGATCTTCTTCAATCTCCGCGTGCAATCCATTCAAATCAAGAAACGGTACTTTATAGGTTGTGCCCATTATTTCCTCCCATGGCTATCGATCTCAAAAATCTGGCGGGACTGCCCACCACAATCACGTTGGCAGGGACATCCTTCGTCACGACCGCCCCGGCGCCAACAATGGCGTTTTCTCCAACAGTCACATTGGCAAGAATGGTTGAACCGGAGCCGATCGACGCGCCCTTCTTGATCAGCGTCCGTTCAACCTTCCAGTCATTTTCTGTCTGCAGCGTTCCATCCGGGTTGGCCGCCCGCGGGTAACTGTCGTTAATGAACGTTACTCCATGCCCGACAAACACGCCGTCTTCGATGGTGACGCCTTCACAAATAAAGGTGTGGCTCGAAATCTTGCAACGCTTCCCGACCCGGGCGTTCTTCTGGACTTCGACAAAGGCGCCGATCTTGGTCTCGTCGCCGATTTCGCAGCCATAAAGATTGACAAACCTGGAAAGCTTCACTCCCGATCCGAGCCGGACATCAGGGGCAACACAAACGAAATCGTTCATAGGTAAACAGCCTTTCCTTTTGCTTTCAGCGACTGCTCGGCCGCCTCCAGCATCCTGACAACCCGCAGACCCGCCTCTCCGTCATTGAAGGGAGTCTCACCACTCTCGATGCAGTTGACGAAGTAGGCCAGTTCCGTCCGGAGGGCCTCGCACTGTTCCAGCTTGGGCGCCCACATGTCACCCGAGCGGTAGCTGACGAGCAAGTTGTAAACGCCCTCTTGATTTCTCATCTCAACGCCCTTGTCGTAGACCTTGATCTTCTCGTCCGCCTCCAGATCGTTCCAGACCAGCATCCTCTTCTCACCACCGATCAGGGTGGTCCGGACCTTGACGGGAGAAAGCCAGTTCACGTTCACGTGTGCGATCACATTTCCGGGGAAATAGATCGTAATGAAGGCAATGTCTTCAAGCCCGTTGAGATGCTGTTCACCCGTGGCGATGATGGCCTCGGGGTCTTTCTGGATCAGGTAGTCCAGAATGGAGAGATCATGCGGAGCCAGGTCCCAGACCACATTGACGTCGTGCTGGAAAAGTCCCAGGTTGACCCTCATCGAGTCGTAGTAGTAGAGAGGTCCCAGGGTCCCTTCGTCCACCAACTGGCGGATTTTTCGGACCGCACCCGTAAAGAGAAACGTGTGGTCCACCATGATCTTCAGGTTCTTTTTCGCAGCGATCTCGATGAGTTCCTCAGCCTCGGCAACCGTGCGCGTAAAAGGTTTTTCCACAAAGACGTGCTTCCCATTCTCCAGGGCCGCCTTGGCCAGTTCATAATGTGTCCAGACCGGTGAAATCACCGCAACCGCGTCAATATCCGGTGAAGAAAAGAGATCCTGCGGATTGCTGAGCAGCCGCGTGCCGTGATTCACCGATTCCGCGCGCCGCAACGCCGCAGGGTTCTTGTCGCAAATGCCCACAACCCGGGCGCCAGCCAGGCCCTGTAAATTCCTGACGATATTAGGACCCCAATAACCGTAACCAATCACTCCAACTCCAACCATCTTTCACCCCCCGTATTGTCCGGAGCGGCTTGACCCTGGGAAAACCCCAAAGAATCAACCGCCGATAGGCCCGGACTGTCCACCTTCCTGCCGCACCGATCCTGCACTCTCAGGCGCAAACCCGAGGGAAGCATGAGGTATACACGTTCGAACTGTTGAGTTCAACTTGCCGGGCAGGTAAGGTGGTATGCCTTCAATAAGCTCCGTCGCCGGAAATCATGGCGAGCGGTGTTTCAAACAAAATTTTGAGGTCGAGCCAGATCGACCAGGATTTCGCGTATTGCAGATCAAGCCGAACCATGTCATTGAACGTCGTGCGGCTACGACCCTTGACTTGCCATAAACCCGTCAAGCCGGGTTTGACCTCCAGGACCCGCCGCCGGTGCCAGATGTCGTAGTACTCGACTTCATAGGGAATGGGAGGCCGCGGCCCCACCAGTGACATTTCACCGATCAGGACGTTCCAGAACTGCGGCAATTCATCCAGGCTGGTCTTTCGCAGGAATTTGCCGATCCGCGTGATGCGCGGATCCGCCCTAATCTTGTAGACAGGGGCCGGCTCCGCTGACTTCATTTCGCCGGCAATAAACCGCTGAATAAATTCCTTGTGCACCGACCCGTCATTGGAGGGACGCATGGTCCGGAACTTCAAAAAAGTGAACGCGGCGCCGCGATAGCCCACCCGCGACTGCCGGAAGAGGATGGGGCCATCCGATGTCACCTTAATCAGCAGCGCAATGAGTGCCATCAGGGGAGAGAGCACGCACAGGGCTGTCGCGCTTCCAATGATGTCGAGCCCCCTTTTTACAGCGCGATGCAGCTTCCTGCCCGATTCCTTCTCCCTCAAATCACGGTAGAGCCCTGACCAGTTCTCCCAGTTGGAGGCGCTGTCCGGCTGCAGGTACATCCGGATGTCAATCCGGTTGATTTCGTCTGCTTCCAGGCGTTTGGAAAGGGCCGAAATTACTTTTGCGTGGATGATGTCGCTGACCGATATCGGACCTTCCTGCCTGACTTCAACGAAGATGACGCCCAGGATAGATCCCTGCAAGTACCAGCCACGGATATCCGAATCCCTCGATGAGGAACAGACAGACGCCCAGACATCTCCAATTACCCTTCCCGTGTTGCCGTTGACCATGACCTTTCGCAGGTCAAGGAGCATCAGCAAAAAGGGCTTTCGCGACCTCTCCGCCCTTCTCCGCTCCAGGCAGAGAAGTTCCCCAAACGGTTTTTCGCCGGGGATGGAGTCGTCGACACCAACCGGACCCGCCTGTGGCAATGACGATGCCAGCGTTTCCAGATTCTGTTGATTGTGCAAAGTACGAAGTGGCATAAGTTTCACCTGGCAATATCAGCGTTGAAGATCACTAGAAGAACAAAACAGCGCCCCTGCATTCCCCTTACCCAGGGCGGCCTGCTGAACACTTGCGGACGTTGAAAAGCCTGCTTTCCTTCGCCCGTTTCTCCGGTAATTCTGGAATCCAGGCAGGGGTTCCGATGTTGGGTACAGCTCCGCCCTCTGAGCCACACCGTCTGTGTCCCCCAAAAATCAACCCTGGAACCATCCCCCGGCTTCACACCACCGGAGTCTTACGGGAATCCTTCTACCCATGGTTGCGGTCGGGCCGTAACAGCTCTTTCTCCGCAGCCGGATGCAACCTCAGTGCGCCCGATTCACATGCCCGGGCTGCAGATCACATCAAAATCCTTACCCTGCAATCCGCTTCTCGTACGGAGTACGGGCGGAATCTTCATCACCGTCCGCGCCGACAGGGCCGTTGCCATATCCGTATGAGTCGTAGCCGTAGTAGTCCTCCATGGACCGCACGTCCATGCTGTTCAGAACCACTCCGACCACATTGGTCAATTGCCTGCGCGCTCTGATGACAAAGTCCCGAGGCGCCATCCCGCTTCGAACCACCATGAGGCTGCCGTCCACCAGGCCGGCCAGGACGCGCGCGTCCATCAGATTGGGCATGAGCGCCGGAGAGTCAATGATGAGATAGTCGTATTCTTCAAGCAGCTGGCCGATCAGAATCCTCATTCGCGTGGAGGACAACAAGGCGATCGGGTTACTGGCCACGCGCCCGGCAGGCAAAGTGTCAAGCTGCGGCGAGAGACCCGGCAATACACAGGGAGCCCAATCGTTCAATCCCGACAGGTAGCCCGACAGCCCGCGAACGTTCCGAAAACCCAGCGCCCGATGAACAGAAGGACGCCGAAGGTCGGCGTCAACCAGGATGACGCGGCTCCCCTGCTGCGCCAGCGCGATGGCGAGGTTTACCGACACCGTGGTTTTTCCCTCTCCCGGCTGGGAACTGGTGACCACAATGCTCCGGAGCACTTTCTTTCGGCCAGCAGCTTCCAACATCACTGAACTTCCCAGCGTCCGGAAGGCCTCGACCAGCGGCGAGTATTTCTGCTGGACCTGTTTGTCAATTCGGTACCAGGGGGCCTCCGACCTTGACATCTGCGATGTATCGAGCACATCGGGAAGCATCAAGCCGTGGCCATTGTTGTTATGGTTCCCGTCCACAACCAGTTCAGAGAGAGATTCGACGGCAGGAATCATCGCCAGGGCAGGCAGACCCAGGAAGCGGTCAATTTCCTCGACGGTTTTCAAGGTGGTGTCAAAGTGCGCCTGCAGGAAAGCAATTCCAACCCCCAGCCCCAGGCCGAGAATCAGACCCAGCGCCAGGTTGAACACAATCCTCGGCTTGATGGGCAGGAATTCCGGCACAGCCCGGTCGATGACGTTGACGTTGTTCGCCTTGATTCGGGCCACCAGGCTGGCTTCCTTGACCTTTTGCAAAATGTTCTCGTAAAGCTGGTTGTCGGAATCCGCATTCCGCTTCAGTATGTTGTATTGAGTGGACTTGTCCGCTACCTGGTTTGCCGCGTATTTCTGCTGCTGGTACGCCTGCGCCAGAAGCGCTTCGCGCCGAACAGAGGCCAGGTAATCATTGGTGATATTCGCGGCCGCACGCTGGCGCTCGCGGGCCAGAGTCTGCTCCGCCGCCTCGAGTTGGCTCTTCACCTGTTTGACCTTGGGATAGCTGTCATTGAACGTGGAAGACAGCTGCGCATATTGGGTCTTGAGGTCGGCAACCTTCTCCGTCAGGGTCTGCAGAAGCTTGTCCTGGAAAACGCCGGGTAGCGAACCATAATTTCCCTTCTGGACCAGGTTGTAGACCGACTGCTTCTGGTACCGGTCTGCCTGGGCTGTGGTCAATTGGTCCTGGATCTGCCGGAGACGCTCACTGACAACATTTTGCGTGGTGCCATTGCTGGTATCCAGGTAAAGCAGCCCATTGCTGCGCGCATACTGCGTCATATTACTCTCTGACTTTTCCAATTCGCTCCGCGCGTCGCGGACTTGCTCGGCAAGCATTTTTGTAAATTTCTCGGTGGCCTTTTGGTGCAACTGCAGGTAGTGTGTGACCACTGCATTGACCACGCGAGCGGACAGGCGGGGGTCACTGCTTTCATAGCTGATCGTGACCAGCCGGCTGCTTCCTACGCGTGAAACCTTGAGCGAAGATTCAAAACGGTCCACCAGGTGCTGGTAAGCCTTGGGATCCATCCCGGATTCGATTGAGTAATCCGCACCGGAACCCGAGCCGGCCATCGCCTGCATGGAAGAATCCCCGGCCGGGTCAGAAGCCGCCCCGGGATCGGACCCGGTGTACCAGTGGACGACGGCGCGCCATACGCCGGCGATCGTCCCTGTCGAAGAACCCTGGCCGGCCTTTTTCGCGAGAATATCCTCGTCAATCACCTGCCGGGCCAGTGTGTCGCTTTTGAGGATCCCAATTTCTGTCTCCACTTCTGTCACAACAACGTTATTGGGAGCCGCGCTCCTGTTCTGCAACTGCTGCAAACTCTCGATATCCGGCGTCGCCTCTTTGATCTCAATGGTTGCCTGAGAGCGATAAACCGGAGTCATGAAGAGAGAAACCACCAGAGCTGCCAGCATGAGGGCTGCTCCTGAAATCATGACCGTGCGGTAATGATCGCGCAGCACCCGCAGGAAGTAATGCAGGTCAACATCCCCGTCAGGTTCCGGTGCGTTTGAGTTCACGACCGTCGCGGAAAGCTTTCGGACTCTCGACAGGACTCCGCCCTTGTAGAGTTCAATTTTGTTTTCTAAGCTCATTTCAAAGTCTCCAACAGTTCCGGAATGTCTTCGTCGCCGGTCATGGAATTGCTCGGTAAACTAACCACTGTGAAAGCGTCTTTAGGGCACCCCTGCCAGCCGATTTGGGCCCGTTTTTGGGAATAAACAGAATGTCCTTGGGCCGGAGCGCAGGGTCGGGTTCCTTTCCTGACAGAATCTTGTTCAGCCTGATAGGAAGTTCGATTTTCTGTCCGTTCTCTGCAACTCGAATAATCTTGGCTTTGCTTTTGTCCGCATCCGGCCCCATGCCCGCACCCAGTGCAATCGCCTGCAAAACCGTAATCTGCCCGTTGGCTTGTATGGGGAAACCACCCGGCCGCACGACGTCTCCAACCACGTAGACGATGCCTGCTGCCTTGACCTTGATGATGTCGCCCGGATAAATAGAGACGTTGTACTGGGGGTCTCCCGAATCCAGCAGGCGCTTCAGGCTCACCTCAATCGTGTTACCGTCTCCTTCCACGGCTGAAGACGCGGTGGATGCAGAGACAGGAGTTCCGCTTGCGGCGCCGGCTTTCTTCCCGGCGCTCGAAGGAGAAACCACATTGGTTCCAGCCCCTCGCATCACCAGCACCGCATTTCCAGCATCAGGCGCGAGTCCCTGGGCCATGGAAAGCATTTCGAGGAGAGTCTTGGTCCCGCGAATCTGAAACACCCCGGGCAGCTTGACGGCCCCCATCACTGAAACGCTGTGGCTCTGCATCTCGGTGACCGTCACGGTCACCTGAGGATCTTTCATGTAGGTGCGGTGCAGCAACGCCTGCAGCACCAGCTCAAGTTCGCGCGGCGTCAACCCCTCAGCCTTGATGGTCCCCAGCAGAGGCAATGAAATCTCGCCGTCTCCCCCAACCCGCACAGTCTGGCTCAGGTCCGGCGCATCAAAAACGGTCACCTGCAACTGGTCGTCCGGGCCTATACGGTAATCACCCGGCGACGGGTTGCCCTTCGTGCTGGAGAGGGCCGAATGAACCAGGCTCTGGAGTCGGCGGTTCCAATCGTCGGTGGTTTCCATTTTTGTGTTGCTGATGCCGGCGCTTAAAACAGTTTGGCTTGCAGGAGCGGCAGACTGGGCCGCACCCTTCAGCGCCCCTGCGGCGACAAGCACCGCGAGACCTAACCATATCCGAGACATCTTCCGCCTCCCTTCATCCATCGAAAGCTCCGCAGAAACCGAAATCATTGCCTTGCCTCGTGCAACCCGCTACGACGACGCTGCATGCGCCGACTGAAGCAGCGTATTTCCAAAACCCCAGCCCCCGGCCATTGCCGCCGGAGCATCCGGGGGCGCTGTCCAGGCCTGAGAGCCTGCAACCCGCTCAACGGTGCCTGCATCCACCTCTGCAGCCACGGACCTCTCCAGCAACGACACTGAAATAATCAGCCGAGTCAGCCCTTTTTTCCGCACCAGAAACCCTTCCAGGCCCCTGAGTGCACCCGTCTTTACGCGGACAAGGTCGCCGCAATTGAGAAACGGGTACGGCTCCACATTGACGCGGTTCTCAATCACATTCCGGACCGCCTGAATTTCTTTCTCCGGTATTCCGGCCAGCCTCCCACCCGTAGCCACCATTCCGTGAACGCCGGGCGTGGTGATGATGGGGAGCCGGCGATCCAGATCGCCGCGCAGGAAGACGTAGCAGGAAAACAGAGGCAACTCCAGTCTCTTCGTCCGGTCACGCCACTGCCGGACTTCTGTGTAGAGAGGAAGGAAAACTTCAAACCCCTTGTTGACGAGTGTCCGGGCAACCAGCTTCTCGTGCTGGTGACGCGTGTGCACCGCGTACCAGAACGTGTCCACCGGCGCGCCCTCACTTTTTTCAAACGGCATATTGAGAAGAGACATATCCTGATTTCCTGGTCACGCAGCGCTTTGGTTTGACTCCAGGCCTTCTCTGTCCTGCGCCTCGACATCGGCCCTGGACCGCTCAGATATCAGCCCGGCCGCCTTGATCTTGTAAAGAAGCGCGCGATAACTGATGTTCAGCAACCGAGCGGCCTGCCTGCGATTCCACCGGGTCTCCTGCAATGTTCTGAGAATGATCTTGCGCTCCAGCGCCTGCGCCGCCTCACGGGTCACCTGCTTCAACGAGACGGAATGCAGATGGGAATGTACAGGGGCAACGGACCGCCTGCCTTCCTCTGCGGGTTTAACTCCCTTAATTCCCTTGATTCCCTCGATCCCCAGAAGCACATAACGCTTCATCACGTTTTCCAGCTCGCGAATATTCCCCGGCCAGTCATACTGTTGAAAACGATCCATCAACTCCGCGCTGGGCTGCGCCGGTTGACAACCAAATCGCTCGCTGTAGACCCGCCAAAAATAGTTGGCAAGCCGCGGCACGTCCCCTTTGCGCTCCCGCAGGGGAGGCAGGCGCAACGTTACAACGCTGAGAGCAGAAAAGAGGTCTGCGCGGAAGGTCCCGGCACCCACTGCCTGTTCCAGGTCCCGGGAGCTTGTCCCGATAACCCGAAGCGGAACAGAATCCTCACCCCTGTCACCTGAAGCAAAGGATCGGAAACCTTGAAGCCACTGCAACAGCTCCAGCTGGCATCCCGGCATGGCATCGGAAACTTCTTCAACAAAAAGGGTGCACATCCGCCGCTCCGAATCCCCGTTTCCGCAGAAATCGTCCTGCCCGCCGATCCGTTGGGATTCCAGAAGAAAAGCGACTTCGTCCCTGGCACGGCCATTCAGGAACTGAGGTGTTAATTTCAGGAAGGGGGCATCCGAACCGGGATTGCAGGAGTGGATAAACCTCGCGAGTGTCTCCTTCCCGGTCCCCTTTTCTCCCACGATTAGGATTGGAGCGCTGGTGCCAGCAACTTTTTCAGCAATCTGCCACAAACCTGTCATGCCTTCGGTCTGCTCCCAAATCGCTCCCTCAGGGGGAAGGGCCTGGCAGGAAGTCAGCCGGCCATCAAATGTGTTTAAAATTGCTTCCATTCCTCTTCTCTCTCTTTCCCTGGTTCCCGATTGCACAGCAACCCTTAGGGCTCTTCCGGTTTACTCTCAGAAATTCATACCTGGAACTTCCTGAAGAAACCTGACTCTCATCGGAAATCTTGCCGGACAAAAGCTCAAAACCCCCTTTGCCAGGCAATCCGGTAAAAAGTGTTCACGTATCTACTCGCACACCGCGTGCCAAAGTACGAGGTGCTTCCGCAAACCAGCTGGTTGGAATCTCTTATGGCGTCGTGTGCTGCTATCACTATGATTTCCAATAAGTTAGAAAATTGATGTATCTGATGAGATTTCTTGCAGCCTGAAAAACCCAATTGGCCAATCCGCTTCACATCATGCAAACTTATTCATACTTGAGAACTGCCTTGCACCCCGTTTCGCTTGCTCTCTGCATTCCAAGTGGCTGTAACTGCATAGCGCTTAATGCTCTGTCCTTTACTGGAGAAAAACGCTTAAGGCTCGGGCGGGCGAAAGAGCTTGCAGATACGTGCAACGCTCTTGCTTAACCGATATTCGCACTCAGCCTGGGAGCGCCACCACCCCCAGGTGATGGCCGGAATTGGAGCGCCTTGTCAGGAAATTGGACGGTGCGGACTCAGGCAAATCAAGGATCCGCAGAGAATAGGCACCAGACAACACCGATGATCCTGCTGGCCCGCCGGCGGGTCTCATGCTTTACCGGCACGAATATGTTCTACCCAAGGAGCAGGGCTCTGGACGTGGAAGATCCTGATAAGATCAACCTCAAGAGCTGCGACCTCGTCCGCCAGGGAAATCTCCAGCATTTCGTCTGAAACAACCAGGTGGGTCTGGCTATCATTTGCGTGGATCAGGAGACCGTCAATACCCTCCTGCGAACCTACAGACACTTGTGGCTGCTTTGCCTTCAGCAGGTACGAAATCGGGTCAAGGCCTTGGACAACAGAATCCTTCTTGCGCTGCGGCCGCGCACTGATGGCATAGGAATCAGCGTCTCTGACTGCATCTTCCGCCGCACGCCTTTTCAATTCTCTCGCTTCCAGTTGCTCCGGGGCCCTTGTGCCGTATTTTGGCTCAGTGAGATTTTTCAATTTTATTTCTCCCGCTTCACGTTGATTCTCTTGGGTGGTACTCCGGCCTCTTTGATCTTGTAAAGCAGCGTTCGGTAGCTGATGTTCAACACACGGGCCGCCCGTTTCCGGTTCCATTGTGTTTCTCGCAGAGTTCTGAATATAATTTTGCGTTCAACTTCCCTCGCTTCCTGCTTCGCCAGTTTCTTCAATGAAATGCCACGCGCGGCGGAAGCTCTGTGTGCTGGCGCCGAGGCTGCTTTCGCGGCCAGATCATCCATGATCCTGCTCCCGGAACCCAGAAGCACATAACGTTTCATCACGCCGGCAAGTTCACGGATGTTCCCGGGCCAGTCGTACCCTTGAAGGGCATCTACCAGGCTGTTGGAAGGCGCTGGAGTCATTGAACCAAGCTCGTTACGGTAGCTTTTCCAGAAGTACCGCGCCAACCCCGGAATATCCTCGCGCCGAGCCCGCAAGGGCGGGAGGTCCAGGGTGACAATGTTGATAGAGTAGAAGAGGTCCTCACGAAAATTTCCAAGGCTCATAGCCCGTTCAAGATCATGCCGGGTGCTGCAGATAACCCGAAAAAGCGGAGGAGCATATTCGGAGGTATTGAGACCGGGGGCCTTGTCGTCACGCAGCAACTGCGCCAGGGTACGCTGAGAAGCGAAATTCAGTTCAGCCACCTCATTAAAAAAAAGCGTCCCAATGCAACCAGGGCTTGCCGGAACACCGTGAGCCTGATAGCCATTTCCACCGGCACCTTCAACTTCCTGGCACAGAGGCATGGAACTGGCGCTCTGGTGCCACCCGGCTCGTCCTGCAGGGCTTACCTTGTGAAAAGGAGTGGCTTCCCCAGGGCACCTTTTGTGAATAAGCCTGGCCAGAACCTCTTTTCCACTACCAGCTTCTCCCCGGATGAGGACAGGAACATCGGTATAAGCGATCTTCTCGAGTTTGTCCCTGACTTCATTCATGGCACTTGAAGCGCCAAGGATTGCTTCTTCCGGAGGGAGAAGCCCGTAACGAGTTGTAACAGCCATGTTCTCTCTGGCCACGTGCACTACCTCTGCTGAGTGTCAACCTGTCTGTTCGAGAGCACATCACCTGCCAAAAGCTCAGCACCTCGCAACTCTGTCGGGCACGGAATTCGTAATTGCCTTGTAACATTCTTGTACTGTGTAGCTTACGTCTGCAGGGCAGAGGGGACTGCAGCGTCGCTGGCATCCATTCCAAAGGGTGGACTGCACGCAAACTTCTTCCTTTTGCGGAAATGTTTTGCAGATGGCAACCGGCAACTTTGCCAGTGTGTGCAGCCAGGCAGGAACATGGGGCAGGGCGGAAAGTCGGGAGACTTTTCCCGGAGCCAGTGTCCCCTTCCAGGTCCGATGCAGGCGTCCAAATCGCCAGCTCAAGCGCCCGCAGGCCGTTATATTTCAAAAGGGTTTGACACTTTACCCGATATAGAGCAAAACTCTAGACGATGAAGTAACGTCAGGGGTGCATGATAACTTCCTTGCATTGCATCCAGGTTTCGCACCGATGCTGACAAGCACAACGCCTTCCGGATCAGCTTTCGGCTGCAGATTAACCGAATGCCCATTGAAAACCGTATGTGTTTTTCCGGGCTATCCGTCAAGACCTGTCTTTCAATATTTGGCATTTACAGCTACCGCGTAAATCTAAGGGCAGGATAAGATTTAGCCAGGACGAAGGAGGAAGTTTTTCCATGGCTGCCGTCAGAAAGAAAACCAAACGTCCTCGATCCCAGCGCGGGTCCGCTGATGTCTTTTCTGATCTGGTCGCTCATCTGCGCAAGAACAGGGCTCTGCTTCAAGAGGAATGGGCGCAACGCATTTCTGAAGCCCGGTTATTAACGGCCATCAGCGATGAGGAGATTCTTACTGAAACGACTTCCATCTATGATAACTATGTCGACGTCCTCGAAACCGGGGCCGTCGAGGCCTTGCAGGCCTACGCTCGTGACCTCTCTGAACGGATCATCCCTCGCGGCGTGGAAACTCATGAAGTCATAGGCATTGTTCTCCTCCTGCGCGACGTGCTGCTGCGGTCGCTCTTTAAGCAATTTCAATCGAGCTTTGAGCTGCTCAGTCGCATGCTGGAAGCTTTTGAGCCTGCCGCCCGCCGGATCACGGTTACGGTGGCAGTGGGCTTTGTTGACGAGCGCGAGAGGATCATCCATGCGCAACAGGATGCCATCCGGGAACTCTCCACGCCGGTCCTGCCCGTCCGCGAGGGACTTCTCATCCTGCCTATCGTCGGCGTCATCGATCCCCAGCGCGCTCGCCAGTTGACCGGGCAACTGCTGCAGGGCATACGCGCCAACCGCGCCAAGGTGGTGGTGATTGACGTTACGGGCGTCCCTTCCATCAACTCAACCGTCGCCAACCACCTGGTTCTGACAGTGGAGGCCGCCCGTCTGCTGGGAGCAACAGCCATTGTGACCGGGTTGTCCCCTGAAATTGCTCAGACGCTGGTTACGCTTGGCGTCGACCTGACCAAGATGAATACTGTCTGTGACCTGCAGGGTGGAATCGAAGAGGCCGACCGGGCACTGGGTTTTAAAGTGACCCGGATCGACGAATCTTCGGATGAGGAGAAAGGCTGGTAAAGCATGCAGGTTCCAATCCTCAAGCAGGGACCCTACCTGATCGCTTCGGTGCAGGCGGCGTTGAAGGACGCTGACCTGACCGGGCTTCGGGACGCCTTGACCGAACAGGTCGGAACCTATCGGTCCCGCGGGGTGATTGTCGATGTCACAGCTCTGGACGTCCTCGACTCATTCGCCTGCCGGACCCTGAGTGACATCGCCAGCATGATCAGGTTGCGGGGGGCGCAGACGGTGATCGTAGGCATCCAACCCGAGGTTGCTTTTTCAATGGTTCAATTAGGGCTCAAGCTGGAAGGCGTGGCAACGGCGCTCGACCTGGAAGAAGGTCTCGAGTACATGAAGCGAAGGACGAAACGGATCCAAAATGGCTTGTACGAGAAATGAAGTTCGAGTGATGATCAAGTCGGATGAAGACATTCTCGCAGCCCGCCAGGAAGGACGGGAACTTGCGGTTCGTTTGGACTTTGGCCCATCGGAACTGGCCGTGATTGCGACCTCCATCTCAGAACTGGCGCGCAACCTCCTGCTATATGCGAAAAATGGATGCATCGTGTGCTGGGCAATTGAGAGTGAACCGAAAACAGGCATCGTGATTCAGGCCACGGATGAGGGACCCGGCATATCAGACGTCGAGGCCGCGCTGAGGGACGGTTATTCCACATCCGGCGGTCTGGGCCTGGGTTTACCGGGCGTGCGGCGGATGATGGATGAGTTTGCCATCGTTTCCCACAAAGGGCGCGGGACAACGGTGACTACAATCAAATGGAAGGAATGAATTCGAATCTTGTCGAATGGGGAGTGGCGGAAAGGCAAAAGCCGGGGGAAACTCTGTCCGGTGACCTCCATCTGATCAAAACGCTGGAGTCCGGGGTGCTGCTGGCCGTCGCCGACGGGCTGGGCCATGGCGAGGCAGCTGCGGAAGCAGCAAGGCTCGCCCTGAATGCCGTGGAAGAATATTCTCAGAAACCCCTGGTCGAGATCATGGAGAGTTGCAACAGGAAATTGCATGGGACACGCGGAGTGGTGATGAGCCTGGCCTTTCTGAATGCTCTGAACAACTCCATGGAATGGCTGGGCGTAGGCAACGTTGAAGGCGTGCTGGTGCGTTCGGCTCCGGACGGAAAGCCTGCCAGAGAGTCCCTGCTGTTGTCCTGCGGAGTCGTAGGGGGACAAATGCCTCCGTTGCGTGCGGCCGCCCTGGAGATTGCCCGCGGGGACACCCTGGTACTGGCAACCGACGGTATCCAGCGTGGATTTGAGGACAGCATGGTCCTCCTCAAGGAGCCACAGGAGACCGCACAGGACATTCTCGAGCGTGACGGTCTGGCAACCGATGACGCACTGGTGCTTGTCGCCACGTTTCAGGGGAGGCAGCAATGAAAGCCAGCCAGCGCGAACTCATGGACCAGTACGAGTCGGCACTGCGGGGCTACCTGGAAAAGACAGACGAAGCGTTGCTGGAAGAAGCCTATGAATTGGGCCGGCGCGCCCTGCGACTGGAAATCAGCCTGATCGAGATGGTCACCCTCCATTTCGACGCACTCAACCGTGCCCTCTCGCAAATGGCCGACGCGGGGGATTTCTCCGAAGTGCTGAAAGTTTCCGCAAAATTTCTGATCGAAACCCTGGCCCCATACGAAATGACGATCAGTGGCTACCGTGAAACCAACGTCGCGTTGCAGGCCAGTGAAGAACGCTACCGGGAACTGTTTGAAAACGCGAATGATATTGTTTTCACGGTGGACGCCGAAGGCAGGCTGACCTCCATCAACAGGGCTGGCGAAAGGCTCACCGGATATCGGCGTGATGAGCCTCCTCCCAGCCCGGTCAATCTCCTGCCCATGGATCATATCGAGGACGCGGCCAGGATGTTCGGCCATCTGAAGGGCGGCGGCGATCCACTGACACATGAACTTGAGATTCTGACCAAAGAAGGGCACTCGCTGACCGTTGAGGTCAGCGCCCGTCCCATTCTGAACGGGGGGGAAGTCATCGGCATCCAGGGGATTGCCCGCGACGTCTCTGAGCGCAAGCGGGCTGAGCAGGCCCTGCACCGGTTGAATGAAGCCCTGGAAGAACGCGCCAAGCACATTGCCCATGAGCTCCATGATGAGGCCAGCCAACTCCTGGTCTCGGTCCACATCGCCATTGATGGAATGGTGAAGACCCTGCCGCAATCCGGCCAACAGACGATCGGTGAAATCAAGGATCTGATCGAGCAGATTGAAACCGAATTAAGGCGGCTTTCCCATGAGTTACGCCCTACCATCCTGGACGATCTCGGATTGCTCCCCGCCGTCGAGTTCCTGACCCAGGGCATTTCAAAGCGATTCGGAATTCCTATTGCGGTCGAGGGAGACACCAGCGGGCGGCTTCCGCCCCAGGTGGAGGTCGCGCTCTACCGCATCGTTCAGGAAGCCCTGAACAATATCACCAAACACGCCAGGGCCAGTCATGTTACGGTTCGGCTCCAAAAAGAGGAGAGCAAGATCCGTTTGACCGTCACTGATGATGGCGCCGGCTTTGATATCCAATCTGTCTTGGGACAAAAAGGAAGGTCCGGCCTGGGTCTGATCGGGATCAGAGAACGGCTGATTCCCTTGCGTGGGGAATGTATAATTAAATCCAGTCCAGGCAAAGGTACTGAAATCTCGGTTTTGGTTCCATCGGAGGGAAAAGATGCCTATACGTATCCTTCTGGCAGATGATCATCAAATCGTGCGCCAGGGATTGAGGGCCCTTCTTGAGCAGGAGGGCTTCAAGGTTGTTGGCGAAGCCGCCGATGGCCACCAGGCCACCCGGTTAGCTCAGGAATCGTTGCCTGACGTCGCCGTGCTTGATCTGGCCATGCCCTTGATGAACGGCATCGGCGCGGCCAAGGCCATCAGCCAGGCAAGCCCCCAAACCAAAGTGGTCGTCCTGACCATGCACACGGAAGCTCAATACGTCCTGGAGGCGCTGCGTGCCGGCATCAGAGGTTATGTCCTGAAAAGCCGTGCGGCCAGCGAACTGGTCCAGGCCATTCGCGAAGTTTCAAGGAACTCAACTTTTCTGAGTTCCGACATCTCGGATACGGTTGTCGATGCCTTCTTGAACAAAGTCGATGCCCCAAGCGATACGTTGAGCCCGCGGGAGCTTCAAGTCCTGCAACTGGTCGCCGAGGGAAAAACAACCAAAGAGGTCGCTGTGCTGCTCAACATCAGCGCGAAAACGGCGGAGTCGCATCGAACACGGATTATGGAAAAGCTCGACATCCACGAAACCGCCAGCCTCGTACGGTATGCCATCCGCCGCGGATTGGTCCAGCCCTGATCACCTTCCGGCAAAGTCTGCCCCGGCATTCTTGCCCCATGCCCCCGTGGTAATCTCAAGGTGGTTTTTAAGGTCTTTACCGGATTGACCGCTAACTTTATTGGAGAATAGGATTGAGGTGTGTGTCATGCGCTGCCCCACCTCGCGCAAGGCTGGCCGGCTCCTAAGTGTAGCGAAGGTATCACCGTAGGGTAGCAAGCTTGAACATTCAAGTTGTGCCGTGCGGCTCAGCCACTGGGGTCAGCAGACGGATGCCGATCATTCATATCCCCTGTGAATGTCAGGTGGTGAATTATCCGGTCCCGGGATATGGGGGTTCTGACCAGGGGGTAGAGGAAAGTGATCAAGCCTCTGATGACACTTCGACTCATGCTGGCCGATGATAACGGACCGGTTCGCCGGAGCCTCAAGTCTCTCCTTGAGCGGGAAGGTTTTAAGGTTGTTGTTGAGGCCTCCGACGGAGAGCAGGCCGTCTCCCTGGCCTACCAGCACCGGCCGGACGTCATCATCCTTGATCTCTCAATGCCCCACCTGAACGGGATTGAAGCCGCCCGCCGAATTCACAAGTCGCTTCCTGAAGTCCGAACCATCATCCTGACCGTGCATCGCGAGTACCATTATGTTGTGCGTGCTTTGGAGGCGGGCGCCCGAGGCTACATTCTGAAGAGCCGCGCCGTAGATGAACTGGTTCGTGGAGTTCACCAGGTGGCCGAGGGCAAACTGTTCGTCAGCCACGGGCTTTCACGGCCGGTCGTCCAGAAAGCCTGACCACCTGCCGGCGGGGCAAGACCTTCCGGCATTAGTCATGCCAGTTTTGTCAGCTTCTCCTTTTGTCCCCTCGTCTTTAACTCCAATTTGCAGCACACGCCGCTTGGCGCACGCCACGGGGCGGTTCCTGCCGTTGCGCTCAGCCCATCCTTTTTGAACCTGCGCCGGCAATGCCAAACGTGCTTCCCGGCAAAGCGCCAACCATTCTGTCGGGCGGAATCCAGTTGAAGAAAGTTAGCGGATGGTGCATAATCCGTCAATCTGACACCTTTCAACGGGGTAATCCATCCTCAGCAACTCAGGCAGAAGGAGAGACCGAGTGAATATTGTGGCCAGTACCTTGAAACACATTGAATCCCGCATCGCCGAACGAAACCTGCTGCTCCACCCTTTCTACCAGGCGTGGACGCGGGGAGAATTGCCGCGGCCCGCTCTGCGCGATTATGCCCGGCAGTACTATCACCACGTGGCCGCGTTCCCCACCTATCTTTCAGCGCTACATGCGCACACGGAAGACCAGCGCGTCCGCCGGCACATTCTTGCTAATTTGATGGACGAGGAAGCAGGTGATCCCAATCACCCGGAGCTCTGGCTTCGTTTTGCGGAATCAACGGGCCTCAGCCGCGACGAGGTCTCGAATGCCAAGCTCTGGGGTGAAACCGAAAAGCTGATCGGAACATTCCGCAGGGTTTGCCGCGAGGGGAGCGTTGCACAAGGAATTGCCGCTCTTTACGCCTATGAATCACAGATTCCGGAAATTGCGCAATCAAAGATTGAAGGCCTTGTAGATTTCTACGGCATGAATACGTCCGACGCGCTTGATTATTTCCGCGTCCATGTTAAAGCCGACCGAGAACATTCTCGTGTGGAGCGGGAACTGCTTGAATGCACTCTGAAAGCCGAAGATGCGCCTGCCGTTGCAGAGTCGGTTGAGGAGGTTCTGAATTCCCTGTGGGACCTGCTTTCCGGCGTATGCCGCCGTCACGGCATCGAGTGCTAGGCCGGCCCGCGACTCCCAATTTCACTCATCTTCAACGCAGTACGCCCCGGGTGGGGTCTAACCGATTTCACCCGGGGTGTTCACAACGCGCGCACTTTCGGCCACACTCCCCGGAGAATCAGCCGCCTCGGCTTTCCGCAGACGTCAACCGTTCGGCGGAGAACGTCTCTTCGTGAGCGGGCTTCGGATCGCCGCAACTGGGGCGTGGCCTGCCCGCGTGCTCTGCCGCATAACCGCATGGGCTGCTATCTTTGAGTAGAAATCAGGAGGGCGGTTCAAAAGGAAACAATTTCTCCCCGGTCCCTGATAAAATAGCCGCCGGTACAAAGCGGCAAACCGCGAAAAAACAAGGTGGAGGCTTCAAATGGAAAAACTGGGCGTGGGAATTGTGGGAACGGGATGGGTTTCAGGCGAATACATCCGGGCGTTTGAGGCCGACCCTCGCACCGAGGTGCATGCCATTGTCAGCCGGGATAAGGAACGCGCCCACGCCAAGGCGGAAGAATTCAAGCTGCAGCGCGCGCGCGCGTATGAACATCTGGAAAAGTTGCTCGATGACCCCGGCATCCAGATCGTCGTGCTGGCCACTCCCCACCATCTGCACGTCCAGCAGGGCATCGCAGCGGCCCAGGCCGGCAAACACATCGTGATTGAAAAACCGGTGGCGCTCAACCTGGAGGGAATGAGGGAACTGCAGGCCGCTGTCCACGCCGCCAAAGTCAAAACCGTGGTCAGTTTTGTGCTGCGCTGGAACCCCCTGTTCGAAACCATTCGCGCGATGCTGGCCGACGGATTTATCGGAAAGCTCTTTTCCGCTGAAGTCGACTACCTGCACGGCCTGGGCCCCTGGTATGCGCAATATTACTGGAACATCAAGAAAGAAATGGCAGGCAGCAGCCTGCTCACCGGAGG
>JBAUWE010000630.1:0-4276 GCA_049583595.1 Terriglobia bacterium | reverse complement strand
GCCCCGCGTTCGTTTCCTGTCGTGGACTACGATGCGGCTGGCGCCGTATCGATAAGAGTGGCGTCCCTAGCGCCTCCGGTCACGGTCACGATCACGGTCACGGTCGCGGTCGCCGCGGCAACTCCGCCTGGCCTGCTCAAGCTGGCGGCGGCGCTGCTCCGCCTGGCGGCTATGCACACCGTGGCGGCGAACGGCCTGACGCAGATTTTCTTCGGCCCTGTGGATACGTTGCTGGCAGTCGTTGCACGACCGGGTGCGCGCTGCGCCGCCCACCAGCAGTAAGACTGCCAGGACGGGAACCAATTGAAGATTCTTCCAACCATTTCCCTTACGATCCATCAAGTCCTCCTCGACAACCACGTTTTCGGCATCAGATGGGTCGATGCCGGGATTTCCATTCAGGGTCCTTTTCAACTCGATACTACCTCTTTCATGATGCCAATTTTGCCCTTTTTTTAATGCCCTCGTCATCCGGCCCCGAGTGGACAGCCACAGCACCGGGTTTGTTCCGTTGGAATTTCTCCCTTCGCGAGATCGCAAACGCGGGCGCCGGCCTTCAGGGGGAACGCAGAGTCAGCTGCGGGATCTGCGGCGCCTGTCTGGAAAAGAACCACCAACCTCGAATGCGGAGGTTCGCGCTGCTCGCTCCATTCAGAAAAGTGTAATTTCAAGCACCTTCAGATTCGAATGAAAGCCCCATTTCATGGCCCACTTTCTGGATATATCGCCGGCCTTCATCGTATTCCGCCGGTGTTTTCAAGTGCTCCAGCATCAGCGGGGCGTCAACGGGAAGGCTTGAAACGCCCTTCAGGTAGGCGCGGTAGTCCATGACTCCATGGCCGGGAATCACTTCCAGCAGGCACACCTGGGAATACTTCTTCCACTGCAAATCCTTGGCGTGGCAGGAAACAATCCAGGGACTCAGCTTGCGGAAGCATTCCTCGATCACGGCGCTGTTGTGGTACATGCGTTCCGGGCAATTGATGGCGTTGCACACGTCCAGATGGACGCCAAAGCCTTTGCGGTCCACCTTGCGGACCAGCTTCAGGTAATCGTCCGGCCCGGTAGGAAAAGTGAAGGGCATCATTTCAATGGAGAACTTGGCGCGAGTGGGTTTAACGGCATCGATAATGTGGCGGCAATTCTCCACCGTGGCGTCGATAAACTCATCCGTAAGGTTTCCGGGGTCGGGACCGTCCCACTGTTGCGGATTGAACGACCCCGCAATATCCATGCAGCATCGCGCGCCCAGCCTTTCCGCCAGCGCCAGCCGCTCCTGCACGTAGGCAAGGTTCTGGCGCCGCTTTGCCGGATCGGGATCGAGCATGTTGACCCACGCTCCAACCTCAGCCAGCGCCACATCGCGTGAGGCGAATTCCCTGATGATCGCTTTGATCCTGTCCGTGTCGTTTGCCTTCACCTCGGGAGCGTAGGCTGCGCGGTAGCCCAGCCGCCGATGCTCCTCGGCAAGTTCAGCAGGGTCATCCGATTTCAGAAAAACGGGCCCTCCCAGCCGCAAATGGCGGGCACCCGCCGCCGCAGCGCCGGCCCACAAACGCGGACTCGCACCAGCTATGGCCGCCGCGCTGCCTGCCTTCGCCAGAAAATCCCGCCGAGTCAGATGTCTGCTCATGAGCGCCTCCTTTGTTCATGGCCCTATTTTGCCTGAGTTTTTCGGTGCAAGACGAACTTTCTCGCAGCACAGACCGCCGCACGCCACACCACGGGGCTGGCGCAGAGGTTGGTTCTTAATCTCTGCGGTCAGCGAAGCTGAGTGGACTTAGAATGGGGTGGCGTCAGGATCGTCCCGCCTCCTCCCCGCAAAAAGTTCTTCTCTGTGCTCTGCGTGGCCTGAAAAGACCCAAACACAGAGCGGACAACACCGCATCTCTTATGACACTACCTTTGCCCTTTGGAACGCTCTCGTAACCTGGCCCTGAGAAAGGCCGGTGAATTCCACAAAGCGGCGGTTCGCAAGCGGGAGCCTGACCCCGGTTCCTTGGGATTGGACGGCCATGGGATGCCCGAGTTTTTCCATCAGTTTCATGCTATTGGCGGGCAGCGGAAGGTCCAGAGAAGCATTCCCGGAGGTGTGCCAATAGACGGCGCACGTCCTCCCCTTGCGCTCGAAAACGAACGCCCGCAAGCGCCGATCGCCGCCCCCGGCTCCCTTGGTCCGAGCATAGGGGGCAAGCTCGAAATCCCCCTGCTCGTTGATGAGCAAAATGTGTTCCTGGTCGAGATTGCGCAGCGATTCCTTTTGTGCCGCGGTCAGCCAGCCTTTCAAGCGCACTTCTTCCCATCGCCTCAGGACTTCCAGATTGTCGGGCGTCCGGGGGTGAGATTCCAGATCCTTCAGGTTCCCATCCAGGGCAGCGGGGCAGTCCCATGCGGCGGCCCGGCTGGTCGAGTATTCCAGCATATCGGGCTGCGTGCCGATGGTCTCGGCGTTTGGCGCCCAGTACCCCATCCATCCAAAATCGATCAGGGTGAAATCCTTTGCCACGCGCCCGGCTTCCTCCGCCGGAAACTGGCGGATCGCCGATCTGATTTCTTCCGGCCTGAAAACGTCGAACGCATTGGCCCGCGTCAACATGTGCCAGCTGAAATGGGATCTGGCCGCGCCCTCTGAATAGAGCGGCTTCGGTTCCAACCGTTTGTAGACCTGCCATTGTGCCCACGGAACCATGAACCAGAAGGGCGGCGGCACGTCTTCGGCGCCGTCGAAGTAGGTGAATTTGAACCCCGCGTCGCGATAGATTTTGCCCCATCGCAGCGCCACTTCTTCCTGCAGCGTCGTGTCCTGATTAAAGCGGACGAACAGCGGCCAGGAGTCGACGTCCAGCAGTCCCAGCCCTGTGCCCGATTGGTGGGGCGCCGGCCGGGTGCCCAGAGCTCCGCGCATGCAACCCGTGAATTGATACGGCGGAATTGTTGTGTAACGCTCATACACCACCAGTTCGTCCTGGATTCGCAGCACCCGCCGTTCATTGTCCATGGTGCAGAGCCTCGGATTCTCGGCTATCTCAACCGTAGTTGCAGTGGCGTCGAGCGGAGCGGTCAGCGTGAACGTATGGCGCAGGTTCAGCCGGGGGTCGGGCTTCGGCGTAACATACGCATCCGTTCGGTCAGCCTTGTTGTAATGGATGTGGACTCCCGGAATCATCCCCGCCGAGCGGATCTTCCCGACCACCTCCCGCAGGTCCGCCATGCCGTTCGGATAATCCGGCCGCCAGGGAAAGTGTCCGGATGTTTTGGCAAACGCCCGGTAATAAACCTGCACCGTGCGGAAACCTCCCTTCTTTGCAAAGGCAATGTGCCGGTCGATATCTCGGGGTGAGCCCCTCAGGATCTCGTAATAGGAATATTTGCATTCCGGGCGCCGGCGGCTTTCAACCCCTCGCGGCAAATCAAAGTCCTCCTCGATGTTCGCTATTCTGTCCAGCAGCGTCTCGGTCCCGGTCACAATCAGGGCCGCCGTCACGCCTTCCGTGCGGATATCGTTGACGGTTCCCGCCTGCAACAGGTGATGTCCTTTGCGCGGATCATGGGTTATCCGCGCCCAGGGATCAGCCGCCAGAACGTTCACGGCCACCTCGTCGTCCCACATTACGTTCAACCAATCCCCAAAGTTCTTCCGGTTGCGCGCGGGGATTTGCAGAAACACCATTTCATCAATCGGAGTCTTGTCTGCCAGGTCAATCTTGCGGAAACCCTGCTGGCGATATCCCACTTTTTCAACCTGAAACGCCACGTAGGCATCCGCAACCTTCAGCCTGATGGTAGCCTCGTGGGGCAGCTCGGCAAAGGCGACCATCAGCCGGTCACCTTCCCGGCGGACGGACCCCGCAGGAAAAACTTTGGCTTCCATCCGGTAAGCCAGTTTGAACTGGCCCGGCAATGGCTGGTATTGCTTCATCCAGAAAACCGGCGCCGCCGCTGCGGGGTCAAGGCATTCCTGACCGCTGCGCTTATGGACCAGGCTTCTGGCAATCCCGTCGGTGCCGATGGCAAATCGAAACTCCGCATTTTCAATCACAATCGAATTTGAATCTGCTTGCCTGTTCGAGTCACTGTTGGGAGCCAAAGCCGCATCAGCGCTGGCAGCCTGCGCCCGCCCGGGTTTGGCTGATGCCGCAACCCCGGCCATGATTCCCTTCTGTAGAAAAGCTCTCCGATCCATTGGGCAACCTCCGCTTAGCCACTCCCGGCTGAAAACCGAATTGTTTGGATTTTCGGATCCGCCAGGTTCAGTTTATGAATGCATGGTCACGAC
>JBAUWE010000629.1:0-4498 GCA_049583595.1 Terriglobia bacterium | reverse complement strand
TGGCGGCTTATCCCGGCGGCCAGTGAAAGACGCGCCCGGCCAGCACGTGGACGTGCAGATGATCGACCGTCTGTCCTGCCCACGGCCCGTTGTTGATCACGGTCCGGTAACCCTGGGCATCGAGCTGGCGCTCGCGGGCCAGTTGGGCGGCCACCGTGAAGAGATGGCCGAGCATCAATTCATCAGCGGCCTCGGCTTCCTTCAGCGAGGGCAGGTGCTTGCGAGGTATCACCAGCAGGTGGACCGGCGCCTGCGGGTGGATGTCTTCCAGGGCGACCACCTGATCGTCCTCATAAACAATTTGGGCCGGCTGCCGGCGTTCAATAATTTTGCAAAAGATACAGCTCTCCATCGGTTCTCCGCGAGTCAATTCCACCACCTCTAACAGGTTGTTGAAAAGACAATCGTCATGCTGAGCGAAGCGAAGCATCTGCTGTATCTTACTGAAAATGAATAAAGCAGATCCTTCGCTTCGCTCAGGATGACGTAGCGCAGGGACTTTTTCAACAACCTCCTAATTGATTCTCACCACGTAGGTCTGGGTCGCCAGCTTGGAGTGGACCAGCCGGTCCGCCAGTTTCTGCGCCTCCTGCTGGGTGCTTTCCTGGCCCACAAGAACAAGATTGAAGACACGATTACCGTGGTTTTCCTGTTTGATAATGACTGGGTTGAATTTTTTTTCGATGCGCCGCTTTAGCCTTTGCGCGTTGGCAGGATCAACAAACGCGCCGATCTGGACTGAATAGATGCCTGCGGAAGTTTCGTGCCCGGGCTTCAGAATCTGCAGCCGCACCAGGGCGGTTCCGGTCATGCCCATGGCCATGGCCGCCGCGTAGGAGAGGTCGATGATCCGGCCCTCGACAAAAGGTCCGCGATCGTTGATGCGCACCTCGACGCTTTTGCCGTTTTCAAGGTCGTGCACCCGAACCTGGGTTCCAAAGGGCAGCGTGCGATGCGCGGCGGTCATGGCGTGCATGTTGTAAATCTCGCCGCTTGACGTGCGTCTGCCGTCGAAGGGGTGCCCGTACCAGGACGCGATCCCTTCCTGCCCCTGGACAATCGGGGCCGGTGGCGCAGGATGCCGCTTCGCCTTCGAAGGCTTCCGCTTTTTTGAGGGCGCGGGCGGTGTGGGGGCAGGCGACGGGGGCGCAACAACCACCGCCCGATGATGGCAAGCGGACAAAAACAGCGCCAGGCCCGCCAGAAACACCAGTGGGCCAAGTCTTTTAAACACCCGGGAGCGGGTTTGGGAATTGAGGGTCTTGACCACGATTTCAGATTTCGCCCGTTTCTTTGTCAAGACTTTCGCGTTCGGTTCTTTCGGTTCGTCCTCGCTATATTCCAGTCGTGCCGATGCATCGATACCAATTCAACCGACACCTTGCACATTTTACCGCAGGATGGCACGCCCTGCGATGAAGTCGTGGCTGCCGACGGCAATAGAAACAAGGGCCGCAGGTGAAAAGGGTATGGCCCCGGCGCGCCGGTGGCCTATAATAATTGTTTGTCCTCCTGATTTCAGAACCCTTGGAGCTTATGCAACTTCCTCGAAATATTTGGTTCAAAATCGAAAGGCTGAAGAAGTGGTGGGAATCGTCCTTTGGCACAACCGAACAGAAGTTTGACACCTCTCATCGGATGTGCCCGGAGTGCCGTGCGCTGAATCCCCGCGGGACCAAGGTCTGTCCCCATTGCGGCGCGAAGATGGGTCCCCAGCGGGCGCGCGGCGGCACGGGTGCTCCAAGCCGGATCATGGGCGTTATCCCTATGCCCACCAGCGCCACTTCCATGGTGGCGGCAGCGATTGTCCTGATGTTTGTGGTGGAATGGTTTCTCACGCAAAGGGCCGGCGGGCCAGGCCAGGGAGGTGGATTGTTTGGGGGCATCCGGAGCATGGCGATGCTCCGACTGGGCGCCAAGTTCGGGCCCTTCATTTATGCCGGCCAATGGTGGCGGCTGGTGACTGCCATCTTCCTGCACGCAGGGATCTTGCATATCGGTCTCAACCTCTGGGTCCTGTTTGATATAGCGCCAGAAGTCGAAGGCCTGTTTGGGATGTCGAAGTTTATTGTGTTTTATCTCGCCACGGGCATCTTCGGTTATATCGTCAGCCTTTGGTGGATGCCCATGGTCCTTTCCATCGGCGCTTCGGGCGCGATTATGGGATTGATCGGAGTCCTGCTCGGGGCCACTTTCCACCACGGACGGATGGGAAAAGATTATCGCAGCATGCTGTGGCGATGGGTCATTTACATTGCCGTCTTCGGCCTGTTTTTCAATGTGGATAACGCCGCCCATTTTGGCGGTCTGGGTGCCGGCATTCTTCTCGGCTATCTCATTCCCGAAGGCGTGCCAGAGACCCGCCCGGCTGAAAATTTGTGGAACGCACTGGCCGTGATTTCCGTCATCGTCATCGCGGGTTCATTTGCCTTGATGGCCCTGCAGATTAACAATCCGATCTTCTACCGCTAAGCCCCTCTTGTATTCCCAAAGTTTTGCTATTGATGGGTGTTGTGTCCTCGGTCAGGGCACACCGCCACGCACGCCCTGGCAAAGGAAACTGCCAAGGCATCCTGTGCCTTGCGCACGCGGGTCATTTTCAGGAAAACCGGCACGCCATCTTACTGGTCGGATGACGATTCGAGCGGGCTGAAGCGGGTAGCGTTGGGCAGATTCGCTTTTTCGAACTGGGTAATCTGGTTCTCAAAGCGCAGGGTCAAGCCGATATCGTCCCAGCCGTTCAGCAGGCATTCCCGCCGGAAGGGATCAACCTCGAAAGAAATTTTCAGGCCGCCGCCTGCGGAACTCGCCTCGGTGATCGTCTGGCTTTCCAGATCCACCGTCAACTGGTATCCCTCATTCTGTTCGGTACGCCGGAAGAGTTCGTCCAGTCGGTCGTCGGGAAGAGTGATGGACAGGATGCCGTTCTTGAAGCAGTTGATGTAAAAAATGTCGGCATAGCTGGGAGCGATGATCGCCCGGAAGCCGTAATCGAGCACCGCCCAGGGAGCGTGCTCACGGCTCGATCCGCAGCCGAAATTGGTCCGCGCCAGCAGAATGGAAGCACCCTGGTAACGCGGTTGGTTCAGCACAAAGTCCGGGTTGGGCTGCTCGCCGTCAAGATAGCGCCAGTCGTAGAACAGGAACCGGCCAAATCCTTCGCGCGTGATGGCCTTCAGAAATTGCTTGGGAATAATCTGGTCCGTATCCACGTTCACGCGATCGAGTGGCGCAACGATTCCGGTCAATTTTGTAAAGGGTGTCATGCTAACTCCAGGAAATTATGAATGATGAAGGCTGAATTATGAAACAGGACCGCAGCCAGGCTCGGCAAGGTGCATCAAGGATACAGGTGATATCCTCTCTACACACGCCGGCTTTTCACAATTCATAATTCATAATTTACTCTTCCCAATTCGTAACTCGTCATTTGTAATTTGCAGCCGTCCAACGGCATGCCGGCAGCATGTTGACTATTCAACGTGCCCCACGTTCCACTTGCGAATATCCACAAAGTGGCCTTCGACTGCGGCCGCCGCTGCCATCATCGGACTCACCAGGTGGGTGCGTCCGCCCTTGCCCTGGCGGCCCTCAAAGTTTCGATTGGAGGTGCTGGCGCAGCGCTCGCCGCTGGGCAGAACGTCCGGGTTCATCGCCAGGCACATGCTGCAGCCGGCGTCGCGCCACTCGAATCCGGCGGCGCGGAAAATCTTGTCGAGCCCCTCCGCCTCAGCCTGCGCCTTCACGCGGCGGGAACCAGGAACGGCCAACGCTCCCTTGATGGTTGAGGCGATCTTCTTGCCGTCCAGAACGCGCGCCGCCAGTCGAAGGTCTTCAATCCGACCGTTGGTGCACGAGCCGATGAAAATGCGGTCCACGGGGATTTCGGCGATGGGGGTTCCGGGTTCGAGCGCCATGTATTCCAGCGCCCGCTCGGCGGACTGGCGCGACACCGAATCACTGAAAGAACCGGGGTCCGGCACGCTGCCGGTAACGCCCGTCACCATGCCCGGGTTGGTTCCCCAGGTCACCTGCGGAGCGATCTCCGCCGCTTCCAGTTCCACCACCTGGTCATAAGCTGCGCCGGCGTCAGAGGTGATGGTCTTCCACCGTTCAACCGCCTGCTGGAAATCCTTGCCGCGCGGGACGTAGGGCCGCCCTTCGAGATAAGTGAAGGTTGTATCGTCGGGCGCCACCATACCCGCGCGTGCGCCGCCTTCAATCGTCATGTTGCACACCGTCATGCGGCCTTCCATGGAGAGTTCCTGGATGGCCTCGCCGGCAAATTCAATCACATGGCCCGTGCCGCCGGCGGTGCCGATCTTTCCGATGATGGCCAGAATAATGTCTTTGGCCGTCACGCCCTGCGGGCGGCTGCCGTTCACCCGCACCAGCATGGGCTTTGATTTGAACTGCGAAAGGCACTGGGTGGCCAGCACGTGTTCCACTTCACTGGTGCCGATGCCGAACGCCAGGGCGCCAAACGCTCCGTGGGTGG
>JBAUWE010000628.1:0-7930 GCA_049583595.1 Terriglobia bacterium | reverse complement strand
CAGGCGCGGCTAAAAAGAGAAGTGTGAAGAGAGAAGCGCGATTGAAACATGCACAGCTTGCCACAGAAAGAGGGAAGGTATCCACAACAGCCCGGAATAGGTTGCGGGCATGAGTAGAGGGTCCTGGACGTTTTCCACAAGTCCACAGCCCCTACTACTAAGACTCTATATAGAAGGAAATTTAAATAATGGAACTCTCAGTAGAAAAGACCCTCCTCCTCAAAGAATTGAACCTCACACAGGGTGTCGTTGAGAGAAAGACCACCATTCCAATTCTGTCGAACCTTCTCCTGGAAGCAGAGGATTCCTCCCTTCGGATCAGTGCTACGGATCTGGAACTGGGCATTCGCTGTGGTTGTGCTGCCAAGATCAAGAAGGAAGGGTCGGGAACGATTCCAGCGAAGCGGTTGTTCGAGATCGTGCGGGCTCTGCCCGATAAGGAAGTGAAGCTCAAGCTTTTGGAAAACCACTGGGTGCAGGTCACGTGCGAACGTTCTTCCTTCAAGCTGGTTGGAATGGCAAAGGATAATTATCCTACGCTGCCGGCGGTGCCTGATGTTCTGGTTTCCCTGCCGTCGGACGTTCTCTCCACCATGATCAAGAGAACGATCTTTTCTATTTCGAGTGAAGAGTCGCGATATACGCTGAACGGCGCATTGCTGATCCTGAAGCCGGACAATGTGGCGATGGTGGCTACCGACGGGCATCGGCTGGCCATTATCGAGCGTGACCTGGAAGTGGCCGGGCTCAAGAATGAATTACGGATACTGATTCCCAAGAAAGCCATGGCGGAACTGCAAAGGCTGCTGGCCGAATCAGGAGAGGATTCCAAGGTGGAATTATCAAAAGACGAGAGCCACCTCTATTTTTCAATGGGCCACCGCATCCTGATTTCACGGATGCTGACCGGGCAATTTCCAAATTACGAGGCCGTCCTGCCTCGCGAAAACAAACTGCTGATCGAGATCGATCACGATGTACTCTTCACGGCCATCCGGCGCGTGGCCCTGCTGGCGGATCAGAGGTCCAGGGCCGTCCGTCTGAAATTGAGCGATGGGCAGATGGAGCTTTCTTCTTCGAGCGGTGAGTTTGGCGAAGCCCATGAAGTTTTGGAGGTGGAGTACAGCGGCGAAGCCATGCAGGTTGGATTCAACTATGAGTATCTACTGGATTTCCTCAATGTGGTTGAGGGCGGGGGCAAAGTTCGGCTGGAATTGAAAGATGAGCAGAGCGCGGGGCAGTTGCGCTCGGGCGAAGATAAGGCCTTTCGTTACCGGTACGTTGTGATGCCGATGAGGGTCTAGCGCCCTTCAGATGGTATGCACCTGATTTCCACTGGTCCCACTGGAAACTCTTATTGAAGAAGCCGGTTTGTGCGCGCCGGAACTCTGAGTCCGGGAGACCTGCAGTTGATTCCGGGCCAATCAGGATCATAGAGGAAGCATGGATGCATCGTGCAGGAACGGAAGCAGGGGTTGGGTTTCGGCTGTGCGATGCCGGGGTGAATTGAGTTCACCTATATGGAGGAATTGCGAGTGAGTAAGGCTAAAGAAGTGCTGGAGCAGGAAACGAACATATACGACGCAGCCAGTATTAAGGTGCTTCGGGATCTTGAAGCGGTCCGCAAGAGGCCGGCGATGTATATCGGCTCGACCGGGCTCGTCGGTTTGCATCACCTGGTGTGGGAAGTGGTTGACAACGCCGTGGATGAGGCGCTGGCTGGAGAATGTGACCGGGTTGAGGTGACTGTGCACAGCGATAATTCCGTGACGATCGTTGATAACGGTCGCGGAATTCCGGTTGACATGCACAAGGAAGAAGGCCGGCCGGCGGCCGAAGTTGTGATGACGGTGCTGCACGCCGGTGGCAAATTCGACACCAAGAGTTACAAGGTGTCGGGTGGTTTGCACGGCGTGGGAGTCTCTGTGGTGAACGCGCTGGCCGAGTGGCTGGAACTGGAAATCTGGCGCGACGGATACACCTGGGAGCAATCCTACGCGCTGGGCAAACCGACCAGTGAGTTGAAACAGGCGGGGAAAACAACGAAACGCGGAACCAAGGTCACTTTTCTGCCGGATTCCACCATTTTTGCTTCCATTGACTTTAACCATGACACCCTGTCCCAGCGCCTCCGTGAACTGTCTTTCCTGAATAAGGGCCTGACGATTTTTCTCAAAGACGAGCGGAACAACAAGGAAACGGAATTTCGATACAACGGCGGAATCGCGGAATTCGTCAAGCATCTGAACAGAAGTAAGGAAACGCTTCATCCCGTGCCTATTTTCGCCGAGGCCGACAAAGACGATATGCACGTGGAAGTTGCCATCCAGTATAACGATGGCTACGCGGAAAATGTCTTCACCTTTGCCAACAACATTAACACCGTGGACGGCGGTACTCACCTTTCCGGGTTCCGCTCC
Organism: Terriglobia bacterium; assembly: GCA_049583595.1. Taxonomy (GTDB): domain Bacteria; phylum Acidobacteriota; class Terriglobia; order UBA7540; family UBA7540; genus SCRD01. The sequence continues at coordinate 5,510 of JBAUWE010000628.1, read as the reverse complement.
GGACTGACGCGCGCCATCAACCAGTTCGGGCAGAACCAGAACCTGTTCAAGGACGTCAAAGACAACCTCTCGGGTGAAGATGTGCGCGAGGGCCTGGTGGCCGTGATCAGCGTCCAGTTGCCGCAGCCGCAGTTTGAAGGACAGACCAAGGGCAAGCTGAACAGTGATATCCAGAGCTCCGTGGGAAGCTTCGTCTACGAGAAGCTGATGGAGACGTTTGAGAAGAATCCCACCGTGGGCCGCAAGATCTGCGCCAAGGCGATTGACGCCTCGCGCGCGCGCGAGGCCGCCCGCAAGGCGCGTGAACTCACCCGCCGCAAGGGAGCGCTCGATTCCGGCGGCCTTCCCGGAAAACTGGCTGACTGCCAGGAAAAGGACCCGGAGCGCTGCGAGATTTTCGTGGTGGAGGGTGATTCGGCCGGTGGCTCCGCCAAGATGGGGCGCGACCGCCGCTACCAGGCCATCCTGCCGCTGCGAGGCAAAATTCTCAACGTCGAGAAGGCGCGCTTTGACAAGATGCTGGGGCACGAGGAAATCCGCGCGCTGATCACGGCGCTCGGTACCGGTATCGGCAAGGAAGATTTTGACGTTACCAAACTGCGCTATTCAAAAGTGATCATCATGACCGACGCTGACATCGACGGCTCGCACATCCGGACGCTTCTCCTGACCTTTTTTTACCGCCAGATGCTGGAACTGGTTGAACGCGGCCACATCTATATCGCCCAGCCGCCGCTTTACCTGATCAAGAAGGGGAAGAGCACAAAGTATATTCATGACGAAAAGGAATTCCGGCGCGAAGTTTTGCGGCGCGCCACGGAAGACCACGCGGTCGAGGCCGGCGAGGGCGAGAACAAGGTGCATCTGCAGGGCGGTGAATTGACCAACTTCCTGTTGGCGCTCGGCGAGTATATCGAGCTGTTTGACAAGATCGAGAAACGGATGGCTGACCCCCGGCCCGTTGACGCTCTGCTGCGCGTGGAACTTGCAAAGAAGGCGGAACTGGAAGGCCAGGATACATTGAAACAGGTGGCCAAAGAGTTGAAGGCGGAAGGATTCAACACGGAGATCAAGCTCGACGAAGAGCACAACCTCTACACGCTGGTCTTCTGGAGTGAGAACCTGAGCGAGCGCGTGATTGACTGGGAACTGATCTCCAGCGCGGACTACAAGCGGTTGCTCGATCTGCACAGGCGCGTCCGGGACAACGACAAGCCGCCGTTCCTGGTTTCAACCAACGGAAGCCAGTTGACCATCGAAGACCGCAAGGAACTGCTGGAGCACATCATGACGCTCGGCAAGAAAGCCTTCACCGTCCAGCGGTTCAAAGGATTGGGCGAGATGAATCCCGACCAGCTTTGGGAAACCACTATGGACGCCGAGAAACGGACCATGCTGCAGGTCAAAATTGAGGACCGCGCCGAGGCGGAAGAAATCTTTACCGTCCTGATGGGCGATGCCGTGGTCCCTCGCCGCGAGTTCATCGAGCAGAACGCCCTCGACGTGAAAAACTTGGATATCTAACCCGACACAAGAATTGAAGTCGGCAAGCAAAGGAAAGTTGATTTATGGGTGACCAGGAACTGCTCAGGCCTTCCAACGAAGTGCCTGTGAACATTGAAGACGAGATGCGGAAATCGTATCTCGATTACGCCATGAGCGTGATTATCGGGCGGGCGCTGCCCGACGTGCGCGACGGATTGAAGCCGGTGCACCGGCGCATCCTCTACGCCATGCACAAGGAGGGGATGACCTCCGACAAGCGCTACACCAAGTGCGCCGGCGTGGTGGGCGAAGTCATCAAGAAATACCATCCCCACGGCGACTCGGCCGTTTACGACGCGCTGGTGCGCATGGCGCAGGATTTCAACCTGCGTTATCCGCTGATTGACGGACAGGGAAATTTCGGATCGATTGACGGCGACCCCGCGGCGGCCTACCGGTACACGGAATCCCGCCTGGAGGCCCTGGCGGAAGAGTTGCTGGCGGACATTGGGAAAGACACGGTGGACTTTGCTCCCAATTTTGACGATTCCACTGAAGAGCCTGTGGTTCTGCCCACGCGGGTCCCCAATATGCTGATCAACGGTTCGGACGGCATTGCCGTGGGCATGGCCACCAAGATTCCACCGCACAACCTGACCGAGGTGGTCAACGCCGCCATCCTGATGATCGAGAAACCTACGGCGACGCTGGATGAAGTTCTGGAGCTGGTTCCCGGCCCTGACTTTCCAACCGGTGCTTACATCTACGGCCGGAAGGGAATCAAGTCAGCCTATGAGACCGGCCGCGGGCAGTTCACCATGCGCGCCAAGGCTGCCATCGAGCACCAGACCAAGGAAAAGGATCAGATCGTCATCACAGAAATTCCCTACCAGGTGAACAAGGCGCGGGTGATTGAGCGCATTGCCCATCTGGTGCAGGACAAGAAAATCGAAGGCATCTCCGACATCCGGGATGAGTCTGACCGCGAAGGCATGCGCATTGTGGTGGAGATCAAGCGCGGCGAGCAGCCCGAGATTGTCCTGAACAACCTCTACAAGCACACCCAGTTGCAGGAAAACTTCGGGATGATCATGCTGGCCATTGTGAACGGCCAGCCGCGCGAACTGCCGCTGATGGAGGCCATCCAGCACTTTATTGACCACCGCGTCAACGTCGTCCGGCGGCGCACCGCCTACGATCTGCGCAAGGCCCAGGAACGCGCCCACATCCTGGAAGGGTTCCTCAAGGCGCTGTCGCACCTGGACGCCATTATCAAACTGATCCGGAATTCCAAGTCGCCGGCCGACGCGCGCACCGGCCTGATGACGGAGTTTGACTTTTCGCTGCGGCAGTCGCAGGCCATCCTGGAAATGCAATTGCAGCGCCTGACGGCTCTCGAACGCGACAAGGTCCAAACCGAGTACGACGAGCTTCAGAAGAAGATTGCCGAATACGAAGAGATTCTGCGGAATGAGAAGGTCCTGCGCCGCCTGATTGTGAAAGAGCTGAAAGAGGTGCAGAAGGATTACGGCGACGAGCGTAAGACGGCCATCATCGACGAGCAGGCGGAGATTGGCCTGGAAGACCTGATCGCCGTTGAAGACGTGGTGATCACGCTCTCGCATTCGCAGTATCTCAAGCGCACTCCGCTTTCCACCTACCGTCAGCAGGCCCGCGGCGGCAAGGGGCGCCTGGGAATGAAGACCCGCGAGGCGGACTTTGTGGAAGGAATGTTTGTCGCCTCCACGCACAGCTACATCCTGGTTTTTACGGACACCGGCCGGGTGCACTGGTTGAAGGTTTATGAAATACCTGACGTGGCTGCCGCCGGGCGCGGGAAACACATCGTCAACCTGGTGAACCTGACTCCGCGTGAGAAAGTGGCTTCGCTGGTGACCCTGAAGGAACTTCCCGACGAGCGGAAAGACATCGAAGTGAACGGAGAAACCTATGCCGCCGAGGGCCACGTCATTCTTGTCACACGCAAGGGTGTCATCAAAAAGACGCGCCTCGCGAACTTCTCCAATCCCATGGTGCGCGGCATCATCGCCATGAACGTGGATGAAGGTGATGAGTTGATTGGAGCCAAGCAGACGACGGGCCAGGACACCATCTTCCTGGCCACGCATGAAGGCATGGCCATCCGTTTCCCGGAAAGCGACGTTCGCGACATGGGCCGCCAGGCACGCGGCGTGCGCGCGATGGCTCTGGGGAAAGAGGACTACATTGTGGGTATGGAAGTGGTGGGTGAAAAGGAATTGATCCTTTCCGTCACTGAAAAAGGCTTTGGCAAACGCACGCCCATCACGAAATACCGGCTGCAATCGCGCGCGGGCAAGGGCGTGATCAACGTGAAAACCACATCTCGCAACGGCAAGGTGGTCAGTTCACTGAGCGTGGCGGTGGATTCGGAAGTTATGCTGATCACCCAGCAGGGCAAGATCGCGCGGTTGGATTCCGCCAAGATCCGGGCCTCGGGCCGTTCTTCCCAGGGCGTGAAGCTGGTCAATCTTGGCACAGAAGACCAACTGGCCGCCGCCTGCCTGATCCGTGCTGAAGAGCCCGGCGAGGATGACGCGCAGGGTACGCTGATCCAGTGACCCTTTTGAGGGAGCGTGGGTTGTGACCCTTCGGTTCACCTGTTATGCTGGTTTTTGAGGGGCATCCATTGGGCGGACTGGAGAACAAGCAGAAACGGCTGGAAGGCGAGCTGAAGAAACTGCCTTCCCTGATTGTCGCCTACTCGGGCGGCGTCGATTCGGCCTACCTGGCCTATGCGGCTCACCAGGCCCTGGGTGATCGTATGCTTGCCGTCACGGCGCTCAGCGCCAGTTACTCGGAACGCGACCGGCGCGAGGCCGAGGCCTGCGTCGAGCGCTACCGCCTCCCGCACGAATTTATCAACACTTCTGAGCTTTCGAATCCCGACTACCGCGCCAATAATCCAGATCGCTGCTTCTTTTGCAAAGACGAGCTTTTCAGCCAACTCGACCAGCTGGCCACTCGTCGCGGATTTTCTGCCGTCGCCTACGGTGTGAACGTGGACGACCAGGGCGACTGGCGGCCCGGCCAGCAGGCGGCCCGCAATCACCAGGTTCTGACGCCGCTGCTCGACGCCGGCCTCACCAAGACTGATATTCGTGAACTCTCGCGGCGGGTCGACCTGCCCGTCTGGGACCGGCCGGCCTCTGCCTGCCTTTCATCGCGCATTGCTTACGGCGTTGAAGTCACTCCGGAACGTCTGGCCGTGGTGGAAAAAGGGGAAGAGGCGCTTCGGGCGCTCGGCTTCCGCCAGTTCCGCGTCCGGCATCATGACAAGCTGGTGCGGCTGGAAATCTCACCCGAAGAGCTGCCGCGGGCTCTGAAGCCGGAAATGGCCGCAAAGTTCGTGGAAATCTTCAAGCCTCTGGGATTCAACTTTGTGACACTGGACCTGGAAGGCTATCGCAGCGGATCTCTCAACACCCACCTCGTCAAGATTGCTGGCTGACCAGGGCTGAAACCTTCAAAACATTAGGGCACAAGAGACAGAGTCGAGGGTACGGGTGTATCCTGTCGTGGCTGAATCGAAAGAACATTCCTGTTTCTATTCGGAGGCGTTGTGTTGAACAAAATCGTTGTCCGTTCGTTGTTCATCCTGGTTCCGGTATTATTGTTTGGGGGCGTTGCCAGCGCACAGATGCAGCATATTGCCGAAAAGCTCGGATACCCCGCGGACTCGAAGCTCTTGATTATCCACGCCGATGACCTGGGCGTGGCCCACTCCCAGGACAGGGCCAGCTTCCAGGCGCTTGAAGAGCAGGATGTCACCGCGGCGAGCGTGATGGTTCCCTGCCCATGGTTTACGGAGGTTGCGGACTTCGCGAAGTCGCACCCGGACGCTGACCTCGGGCTGCACCTGACGCTCACCAGCGAATGGAAAACCTACCGCTGGGGTCCTGTGGCGCCCAGGGACCAGGTGGGAAGCCTGCTGGATCCCAACGGCTATTTCTATCCTGATAATGGACCCGTCGCGGCCCACGCCA
>JBAUWE010000627.1:0-1825 GCA_049583595.1 Terriglobia bacterium | reverse complement strand
GGGTAACGCTCCTGCAAAGTGAGCTTGATGTAGGGATAGGTCTTGTCGTCGCGAAGCAGAACGTTGTAGCGCGGCTTGAACTGCTTGATCAGGTTGTTCTCAAGCGCCAGCGCTTCCTTCTCATTGTCCACCAGAATGGTTTCGAGGTCCGCGGCCAGGTCGAGCAGGCGGTCGCGCTTTTCGTCGCTGGGGCGCGATTCCGCAAAGTAGGAACGCACGCGATGGCGCAGCGACTTGGCCTTCCCAACGTAAATCGGTTTCCCGGCCGCGTCCTTGAAAAGATAAACGCCAGGCCGTGCCGGCAGCCCTTCCGCTCTCTGTTTGAGAAGCTCGTTCATGCGCATTTCCCGCTTTGCAGCTATTATCGCCGATCTCGACGAATTGCGGAAAGGCGGCGCCTCTGTAGCGCCGGCATCTTGCCGGCCCTGAAAAGTGCCGCCGGGACGGCGGCGCTACCAACGAGCGTTGTCACTATATTTTGCAATCCTCAGTAAGCGTGGACGGGTTCGCGCCGTTTTAGCGTGGGCAGCGCTTTGATGGACTTCCCGGCCCTTTGTTCTGCGATTCGCAGGTCGTAAAGGCCCTGCAGATTGAGCCAGAACTGCGCGCTGGTGCCGAAAAAGTGGCCGAGGCGCAGCGCCGTATCTCCCGTGATCGAGCGCGTCCCATTCAAGATTTGCGTGATGCGATTGGTCGGCACGCCCATCATTCGCGCCAATGCGGCCGCGCTCATATCGAGCGCTTGCAGTTCCTCTGACAAGTGTTCACCTGGATGGATAGCGGCAATTCGCATAGCAACCCTCCTAATGGTAATCGACGATCTCGACCTTTGACGGCCCCGGCGCCCGGTCAGGCCACTCGAAGCAAATCCGCCATTGATCGTTAATCCGGATGCTGTACTGCCCTTTGCGGCCGCCTGCCAGGGCTTCAAAACGATTGCCCGGCAATGCAGCAAGGTCCTTCAGTGACGTTGCCGACTCCAGACGGTCGAGCTTCAGGCGCGCGGAGCGCTCAAAGCCGGAGAAGGCTTTGACCCGCTCACCGCCAGCGAAGTCTCTGGTGCGCTTGTCCCGGCAGCTGACAATCACAAGCTCAGGATACCGCCCATGACGCGTTACGTCAAGCATAATGCAATGGCCTGCCCGGCCCCTGCGTTGACATGTCGGGCCTTGCCCCCTATGATTGGGACACTACAGGGTGGGAGCCTCTCGGGTGACCGACAACATCATTTCCCATTATCGCGTTCTCGAGAAGCTCGGCGGCGGAGGCATGGGTGTGGTGTATCGGGCTGAAGACACCACGCTGGGCCGGTTTGTTGCGCTGAAGTTTCTGCCGGATGAATTTGCTGGCGACCCGCAAAAGCTGGAACGCTTCCAGCGCGAGGCGCGCGCCGCCGCGGCGTTGAACCATCCCAACATCTGCACCATTTACGAAATTGGCGAGCACGAAGGCCGGCCCTACATCGCCATGGAACTGATGGAAGGCGCGACGCTGAAGGAATGGCTGGCTGCACGCTCACCGGCGGCCCGTAGCGGCGAGTTTACCTCGCCACATGGCGGCGTAAAGCCGCCGCTAAAAATCAGCCAGATGCTTGATCTCGCCATTGAAATGGCCGATGCGCTCGACGCGGCGCACCAGAAAGGCATCGTCCACCGCGACATCAAGCCGGCCAATATTTTTGTTACCAGCCGCGGCCAGGCCAAGATTCTCGATTTCGGTTTGGCGAAATTAACCAGTGGCACGGGCGTCTCGCCCGTGGGTGTTCATGGGCAGGATGCCCATGCCACAGACGCGCCCACGGCCACGTTCGACCGCGAAAATCTCA
>JBAUWE010000626.1:0-4093 GCA_049583595.1 Terriglobia bacterium | reverse complement strand
GGCCAATGGGTTCCCGCCGATCAGATTGGAGTTCCCAAAGGACTGTTTGAGCCGAACGGACATTTCTCACCGCGTGTTGGCATCGCATGGCGCGTCAGCAACGGCCTGGTTGTTCGTGGCAACTATGGCGTTTTTGCGAGTAGTTTTGCGGGAAACCGGACGGCATCCTCCATCGTCGGTCCTCCTTACTGGACATGGGAAAATATAAGCTTCTCTCCCAGCACCCCTCAACCGTGGGAAACGATCTTTCCCTCGGATCCCAGTTTCTTCGTTGCCCCAGGGACGACTGCTCCTGCCTATAATATTACGAGCCAGAAGACGCATCAGTGGAACGTAAGTGTGCAGAAGGAATTGCCATTCCGTTCAGCGCTGACAGTGACTTATTTGGGCACACACCGCTCTGATCCTCTGAGTGGCGTTGCTTACAACGCCGTGGCCCCAGGCCAGTATACTGACTTGCAGGCTGCTCTTCCGTACCCGAACCTTGGCTCAATCATTCTGTACCAGAACGGTGGGGTTGCCTGGTATAACGGCCTGACAGCCATGTTGGAACGAAGGTTCTCTAACGGCCTCGGTTTCACTGCCGCCTATGCCTACAGCAAGTCGATGCTGGATGGCGTAACCGCGGACACTGTTGACTCCTTACAGCCGTTCACTCCATCCGGCTATTTGCGTGGCCGCTCACCCTATGATCGGACTCAAATCGCGACGATTTCGGGAATTTACGATCTGCCGTTTGGCCACGGAAGGAAGTACATGTCGAGTGCAAACACCATTCTGGATGGGGTGATTGGTGGTTGGGAGTTTACCAGCATCGTGTCTTATCAGTCCGGGAGTCCGCTCAGCTTTAACGTTCCTGGAGCGACGCTAGGAAATGGATATGGCACGCGCGCAAACCTGGTAGGTGACCCGCAAATCAGCAATCCGAGTCCGCAGCAATGGTTCAATCCGGCTGCCTTTGCGGCTCCGCCTGCTTACACGTATGGTAGCTCTGGGATGGGGATTATGAATGGCCCGGGCTATTTTGACCTGGACACCAACCTTCTCAAGAACTTCCATTTCACGGAGTCGAAGTACCTGCAATTCCAATGGAATATGTTCAATGCCGTTAACCACGTGAACTATTCCAACCCCCAAACGACTATCGGGCTTGGCTCGACGGGGGAGATCTTTTCGGCAGGTGCGGCGAGGGTCATGCAATTCGCACTGAAGCTTTACTTCTAGGACAGGCATAAGGTCCTTGATATGAGTTGGTACCCGCCCGGCCTTGCAGCCCTGTAGTTTGGCGCTGGTTTGGACGGGCAGGGCGAGTGCTCACGCTGGCAAACGCAGTGATCTGGAACGTATGAATGCCTGCTTTGGGCCCGCTCAAGTTAAGACGAGCGGGCTCATTTCATTAGACCGTTTCCAATTGAATCTTTGACAGTGGCGAATTGAGTTCGGCCGGATATTAGAAGTATTCTGGGACTCGTCTTTGGGGTAAACTCCAATAAGCATATCGGTTAGCAGCTTAATGATTTCAGCCACGGAGCTCCTTGCATATTGAGAAAAGGTGTAAATGAGTCAATCTTGTGCTCAACGGTATAGTGGTGGTCACCCTGACTATTGATTTGTGGTATCAAAACTATTGATAGTCGAAAGGTTACTATAAACGGGGCCGATTGAGCTAAATTAAGAGGGAAGGGTGGGTTGCGGCGTCTCAAGACATCTTATGAATGGGGGGAGGTCAATGGCCATGGGAGCTGTAGACATACAGTCTGTTGTTCGCAAGAAGGGGCCGACAACGTCATCGGTGTCAAGTGTGGACCGTGCGCTGACTTGTTTGGAAACTCTTGCACAATCAAACAGGGGCATGACCTTGGCGGATATCGCCCGAAAACTGAAATTGCCAAAGAGTTCAGCACACTGCATCCTGCTTACACTTGAACGGCGTGGATACATTTACCGGGTGCCAAGTACTCACCGGTATCTGTTTGGAATGAAGCTTTTGAATCTGGCGCAGATGGCCTTGGCTCGCCTCGAGTTACGGGCCCGGGCGTCCCAGCCGCTGAGACAACTTCTGGGAAAGACGCATATGACCGTCCATATGGCTATTTACGAGGACGGTGAGGCCGTGTTGGTCGAAAAATTGGAACTTCCCACCGCTGTGAAGATGGCCAGCCATATCGGGAGAAGGCTGGATCTTCACTGCTCGGGTGTCGGCAAGGCGCTTCTTGCCTACTTGCCAGAGGATGAATTCAATCGTTTGAGAACATCGAGAGCGCTGGCTCGCCACAATGAAAATACAATCGTTTTCACCAAAAAACTCCAGACTGAATTAGAGAACATCAGGAAGAATGGCTACTCCTTCGACAACGAGGAGGACGAAATCGGATTTCGGTGCGTGGGGGCCCCGATTTTTGAAAACGATAATGTGGTTGCAGCCATCAGCGTGGCAGGGACAACAGCACAGATTACAGCAAACACCCTTGGACCACTCGCCAAGGTTGTGAAGGATACTGCTGATGAGATTTCTCGGCGGTTTTCGAGTCCTGCCAGTGAGACTATCGGGGAACGGCAGGATAGCAACCGGCGCGTAGTTAATTTCTGATATATCTCGTATCGCAAGCCAATCAGTGGGCTGCAGAGTTGACGAGTTCTCAAAATTTCGGGCGTGGGGTTGTCCGGTAACCTAACACCGATTCGCTGGAAATAAGGGAAGGATTTTCTTGAGGGACTCGTAGCAGAAGTGATGCGCCTCATGGAGGCATATCATGCCTGTTCATTTGCCCTATCCCACGGCCCATTTTGCCACTGTGCCTGACCTAATATGAAAATCTCCAGGGTTGAAGCCATACCAGTCCAAGTTCCCATCAAGGAGCAATTGTCAATCCGTGGAAGTCGGGGGTGGCATCGTGTTTCCCCGTTTCTAATCGTAAGAATACATACGGACGCTGGGATTATCGGCTTGGGAGAGGTCTCCTGCACGCCTATATGGAGCGGAGAGGACCACCGGACCGCGGCACATTTTATCGACGCGCTGATTTCTCCCCTTCTTCTTGGTGTTGACCCGATCGAGTTGCTACGGATTGGTGCGATGCTTGAAAAAGCCGTGGCTGGGAATCCTTTTACCAAGGCCGGTATTGAGATGGCTCTTTGGGACATTTTGGGGAAGGCTACAAACTTGCCACTATATCGGCTTCTGGGGGGGGCCATACGCGAGTTTGTTCCGACGAAGTGGTCAATCTCTGGGGAGGAACCCGTAAGAGCGGCGGAAATTGCTTCCTGGGCGCGAGCAGAAGGTTTCCAAAGTATGAAGGTCAAGGTCGGAGTGAATCCATCATCCGATCTGGAGCGAGTCCGCGCCGTGCGACAGGCAATTGGGCCACAAATCCGCCTGGGTGTGGATGCGAATGGCGGATGGTCGATGTGTGAGGCAATCCAGACGATACAACGGCTTGCTGACCAGGACATATATTTTGTGGAGCAGCCCGTTCAGCCCTTCGATGTTGCCTGGATGGCAGATGTTCGGCAACGGGTACAGATTCCTGTCATGGCCGATGAGAGTCTCTACACACTGCAGGACGCAATGAAACTGGCCCGGGCAGGCGCCGCAGATATCTTCTCAATTTACGTTGGGAAGGCCGGCGGCATTGGGCCTGCGCGCAAAATTGCAGCAGTAGCTGAAGCCGCTGGCATCAGTTGCACAATAGGAAGCAACCTCGAAATGGGTGTCGGGAGCGCTGCAATGAGTCACCTTGCCATGTCCACTCCGGCGATCGAAGCGGAGACTTTTCCGTGTGACATTATTGGACCACTCTGTTATCAGGATGATCTGCTTCGGAAGCCCCTCAATATAGTTCCCGGGAAGGCTTTTCCACCCGAAGGGCCTGGGCTGGGTGTCGAATTGAACGAAGAGAAGCTTGAACAATATCGGGTAAGAGTCGGTTAGATTCGGGTAGAGGTGAAACACAAGGCGCAAGTTCCGGCAGTTTTCAGTTGGAATTTCTTTCGCGCGAAAATCCTCTTCGGTGCGATCCTGGCCTCATTCGGACCCGTCTTTGACATTCCCGACCTTGGGCTCCTGCAATTCCTGGCGCCTGATGCCAAACCG
>JBAUWE010000625.1:0-1627 GCA_049583595.1 Terriglobia bacterium | reverse complement strand
CGGGCGCCGGCGCTGCAGCAGATACGGGGGCTGACAAAGATCCCGATGCAGCCAGCGCCTTCTCTGCACTTCCCAGCCCGGCCGCCGTCATGGCAGCTGCTGTTGATAACTTCAGAAAATCCCTTCGATTCTTCTTCATCAATCTGTCCTTTGTCCTTGAAGTAGCCGCTCGCTGGAGCGGTATCGCCTGCATGGCCAACCCTCCAGCTAGGGAAGTGTCCGGATTTCGATGTCTTTGAAACGGACACTGAATCCGTGCTGGCCCGTGTGAATCTGCAAGGCAATATGCCCGTCAGTGTACTTCGCCGGCTTATAGGTGTAATCAACAATCTGGACGCCGTTCAGGTAGGTCACGAAATGATCGCCATTGACCCGAACCTCCATGCTGTTCCACTGGCCCACCGGCTTGATGGCCTTTTCGCCCTCAGCCGTGGGCAGGGCCACCCATCCGCGGCCGCCACTCTCGTAGATACCGCCGGTGTGCCGTGCCGGATCAATCTCCGCCTGCAAGCCTACAATGTCCGGACCCCATTTGGGGTTCTCGCCGGTAATCTTGGAGTGGAAGAACAGACCGCTGTTACCTTCCTTTGTGCAGTTGAATTTCAGGCGAATGTCAAAGTTCTTATAGGTCTTGTCAGTCAGCAGGTAGCCGTACTTCCCACTTGTGCTGTCGCCAAAAATCGTTCCGTGGTCGGCAACCCATTTTTCAGCTCCGTAGGCCTTCCAGCCATCCAGGTTCTTTCCGTTAAACAGCGGGGTCCATTTTCCGGCGGCCGGAGGCCCGGCATAACTCCTGACACCCCAGAACATTCCCAGCGCAAACAACAATGCAAATCCCCAAACCAACACATTTGATCGCTTCATCTTCAACCTCTTGTTGACGTATTTTTCAGAACGTAACCTCAAAACCTATCACAACCTTCGTTCTTTAGGGAAGGATTTGTTGGGGTTGCTTTCAGTTTTTCTCCATATGAACACCAGCGAAAAGGCCCGATGCCGGATTCCCCCGATTTCCAGCAAACAGGAACATCGGCCCCTTGATGTACTGTAGGTGCGGAGCTCGAATTTCCCATCTTGGCACCAAAAACCCCGGTCAGGTCAACACCACTAGACACCGAAGGCTGTTCGGGTGAGGGAACATTCGATCTCTGCGAGGTCGTCCACCAGATGCCTCGTGCCCTTAAGCGAGAAGACATCCAAATCAATTCGCATGCCAGAAGAGCTCGGCGACCAGAGCCTCGTCCGTTGAGGCTGGAGGGCAGTGTGTTGCCTGCGGGGCTTGCGTAGCCTAATCTGGACCCCACCATACCGCTACAAATGTCTTGTTTCAAACCGGAGCTAACAGAATCTTCCCGCTTTATGGATGTTTTTCTGGAAGTCGATCCCAAGATGTCCGCTGAAAGCCGTAACTTGTTGAAAAATTGGAGCGGGGGACGGGGATCGAACCCGCGACGTCCAGCTTGGGAAGCTGGCATTCTACCGCTGAATTACCCCCGCTTCGGTGAAAACCTCGTAATCTAATGAATCTGAAGTACTGACTGCCCAAACCAAAGGTGCAAAAACAAGATCCAGGTGCTTCAATTACGGGAACAATTCCTCATAAAATTGCAGTATACCACGAAGCGTC
>JBAUWE010000624.1:0-3336 GCA_049583595.1 Terriglobia bacterium | reverse complement strand
GAAGAACGCACCGTTGATGAGAATGTCGGCGGCATAATCGAGGTCGGTGTCTTTGAGAACGACGGTGGGGTTCTTGCCGCCCATCTCGAGTTGCACGCGGACTTTGCGGCCGGCCAGCTTCTCGTGGAGACGGTTGCCCACGTCGCACGAACCCGTAAAGGAGACGGCGCGAATGGCCGGATGTTCCACCAGGGCGTTGCCCGCTCCGCTTCCGCTTCCTGTGACATAGTTCAGCACGCCCGCCGGGATTCTGGCTTCGACCAGCGCTTCCACCAGGCGGTAGGGGCTCAGCGGCGCCAGCGATGCCGGCTTGATCACAACCGTGTTGCCTGCCACCAGCGCCGGCGCCATCTTCCAGGCCGGAATCGCGCTGGGGAAATTCCAGGGCGTGATCAATCCCACTACCCCGAGCGGCTTGCGCATCATGTAGCAGAAAACGTTGGGGCGTTCGGAGGGTATCTGGTAACTGAACGAGCGCGCGCCCTCGCCGCCGAAATACCGGAAAATATTGATGGCGCGCTTGACTTCTCCTTTGGCCTCCGGCAGAGTCTTGCCTTCTTCGCGAGTCATATCTTCAGCAATCTTGTCGAGGCGGGACTCCAGCAACTCAGCCGCCTTGAAGAGATATTCACCGCGGCGCGGGGCTGGGAGTGCGGCCCAGGCGGGTTGCGCTTTGGAGGCTTCGGCGCAGGCCTTCTGCATTTCTTCAGGGCCGGAAGCCTGGAAGTGTCCGAGCACTTCGTCGGTGTTGGCCGGGTTAATGTTGGGGAACGTCTTCTTTGATGCGCATTCGACCCACTCGCCGGCGATCAGGTTTCGATAAACTTCTGGCATAGAACCTCCCTCTGTGATGATGGCTGGAAATGAGAACACGGAACATTCTGGAAGCGATCCGTTCCGCTTCCGAGTGATCCGTTTAACTTGTGTTGCCGGCAACGCGCTGCTGTGCCATGAAACAAACGCCGCGCCATCCCAGGCGGCGCTCTCGGGCGAAACCGGCTTGCAAAACTGCTGTTGCGAAATTCCGGTCAAGGGTTACCGCCGCCATCCTCTCGGAGCTTTGCAAATCGGTAGAGAGGCTTGATCGTGCTACCATTGGCCGGCCTTATATCGTACTATAAAGTTCTTCAGATTGAAGTTTGAGATATTGAGGCACGGGTACAAAGTGAAAATTGAAACTATTGTGACAGCGGTCATCTTCTTCAGTGTGGGATTTCTGGCAGGTTTTATTTACAAGTCGCAAGGACCGGCGAATGTGCCCGCAGCGGCGGTCGCTGCCGCAAGCGCCGCTGCGCCTTCCGCCGGGGTGATGGGTGCCGCAGCGGGGGCCGACATTGATCCCGTCACCGGCCTTCCCAAAGGGCACCCGTCGATGGAAGAGGCGCAGACGATCCAGAACTACGAGCAGCGCGCCCGGCAGAATCCTCAAGATGCCCAGATTCCATTGGAGCTGGCCAACTACCTTTATGACAAACGCAATTACAACATGGCCATTGAGTGGTACGAGCGTTCGCTCCGATTAGACTCCCGTAACGTCAACGCTCGGACAGACCTGGGCACATGTTATTTCTATACGGGCCAGCCGCAGCAGGCCCTCAGTGAGTATCAGAAAGCCCTTGCCTTAAATCCGAACCATCAGCCGACCATCTTCAACCTGATTGTCGTGAACCTTGAGGGAACTCACGATCTGCAGGCTGCCAAAAAGTATTGGAATGAACTCAACCGGAAGAACCCGAATTATCCGGGCTTGAAAGATATCAAGGGGAAATTGGACGCGGCCCCGGGGAGCGCAGGCTCGGCCAAGAGGCCCTAGCGGACACAAGGCATCCTCCCCCGGTTGGGCGCCGTCATATTTATCGTGGGACGCTTAATTGAAGTCATCATGGACCTGGTCTTTATGATCGGGATGGTCTATGCCATTTCCAGGACGATCCGTGGAATCATGGGCGGAGCGCGGAGGAGCCCCAAGGGACCGCGCAGCAACGGAAAAAAGGCGACACCCACTGCCGCCGGCGGCCGGACGGCGCGGGACCCCGTGTGCGGCATGTTTGTTTCGACTGAAGTGTCACACCGTCTGGTGGAGGATGGCCAGGTCGTCCACTTCTGCTCGAAGAAGTGCATGGAAAGTTACGAGAAGCGGAAGGCCCGGGCGTGACCTGCGAGCACCGCAGTTTCCCGGCTGCAGGTGCCTCAGGCGAGCATTCCTCAGATTTCCTCCCTGTTAATTTTTCCGGCCCGTTCACTTAGCAATTGTGTATCCACAAGAGTCTGTTATAATCCTGCCCGCTTATGGCTATTCCTGAAAAGCGCTGGCAGCACATTATTCCGGTCGCGTTCATCATGTACACGATCGCATTCGTCGACCGGACGAACATTTCTCTGGCCCTGCCTTCCATCAGCCACGACCTTCACATGAATCCGGCGCAGGCCGGCAGCGCAGCCGGCATCTTTTTCTGGGGCTACCTGCTGCTCCAGATTCCGGGAGGCTACCTGGCCGAGCACTGGAGCGCCAAGAAGTTTATCAGCATTCTGCTGGTTTGCTGGGGCGCGGCCGCGGTGGTCTGTGGCCTGGTGCGCAACTGGGAAGAATTCTGGGTCATGCGTTTTGTGCTCGGCATCGCTGAAGGCGGCGTGTGGCCGGCTACACTGGTGTTGCTGTCGCACTGGTTTCCGCGGGCGGAACGAGCCCGGGCCAACGCCTACTGGATGCTGTGCCTGCCCACGGCCGTGGTGCTTTCCTCGCCCGTTTCCGGCTGGATCCTTGGCCGCTGGGGCTGGCGGGTGATGCTGATTTCCGAAGGCGCGTTACCCTTCCTGTGGCTGGTTATATGGATTGCGTTTATCGCAGACCGGCCGCACCAGGCCAAATGGATTTCACCCGAGGAGCAACAGTTTCTCGAGACCACTCTCAAATCCGAAGATACGGATCTGAACCCTGCGGCGCCGGAGCCTTTCCTCAAGCTGATGCTGCGGCCGCAGGTGCTGTTGATGGTTCTGATCTACTTCCTGATCAACAGCGGCAACTACGGGTATCTGTTCTGGCTGCCGAGCGCTCTCCACAGCGAGAAACGTTTGAGCGACCTTGCAGTAGGCATTCTGTTTTCGATTCCTTTTATTGTAACCGGCATCGGCATGGTATGGATTTCGCGGCATTCTGACAGGCAACGTGAAAGGAAAAGACACGTTTCTGGTGCGCTGGTCTGGGGCGGCGTGTTTCTGTTGGCCAGCGTAATTCTAAGCCCGCATTCATTCGTTCTCTCCTTTATCGCCATTGTGGCGGTGGGCGCAGGATCCTACGGGGCGCTGGGTCCCTTCTGGGCCATCCCTTCTGAAACA
>JBAUWE010000623.1:0-7433 GCA_049583595.1 Terriglobia bacterium | reverse complement strand
CTTTGAGCACGACCCCCACGGAGTGTTTCGGCCTTCTCGCGCTTAGCGGTGCAGTCACATCGATCCACACCCTTCCGATGGGCCGGATGCGGCGGCCGCGTTTGTTATACTCAAGTGCGGGAGGCGGCACTGAAGATGGATTTGTTCCCTGGCTGGAATCAGACCTTCTCCAATCCACCACAGCGGCATTGCCTGTTGTCATGATTCGAAAGAAGACCGCAGCCATAACCGTGGCCGGGATCGCGGCCGTAGCGCTGAGCTCCATGGTGGCCTACCGACTGGGGATGCGTCATGCCGCTACCCGCAGCCGCGATGCAGGCGGTGTCCATGTTCCGCAGGGAGGATGCCTTGCCCTCAGCGACGCCGGCCGCCACACGGGCGAAAATACCTGTGTGGAAGGTCGCGTTCTGCGCGTTTTCACGTCGCGTTCTGGCACCACGTTCCTGGATTTTTGCCAGGATTATCGCCACTGTCCTTTTACCAGCGTCATCTTTGCGGCGGATCGTTCAAAGTTTGGGAACCTGGGGTCCCTGGCAGGCAGAACGGTTAATATTCTGGGAGAGATCACCACATACAATGGCCGTGCTGAAATCATTATTCGCGACCCGGAGCAGATTCGCGTGCCGCAGTAAGGCCGCTTGCGGAATGGCCCGAGGCGTCCGGTGCCGCCGCACCCACGGGGCGGTCTTCGCGCTCTTGCTGCTGGCTTGCCTGCCGGTCTCTCGAGCAATGTTCGCAGCAGGGCAGCAGCCTGCAGGAACGAGCACGTCCTCACAGCCCGACGCCAGGGCTCTGCCGTCACAGCAGGCCATCATGCTGGTCAACCAGGGCAACGGACTGCTGGAGCATAACGATTTTGCCGGATCCGTGGCCACGTTTCAGAAAGCCGTTCAGGAGGATGCCTCCTTTGCGGCCGCTCACCGCGGGCTGGGCATCGCCTTGTGGCGGCAGGGGAAACTGGGCCGGGCGTGGCAGGAAATGAATACGGTGGCGCGGCTCGAACCGGAGAGCGCCCGGGCCCACTATGAGCTCGGCCGCCTGGCAGGAGATATCGCGGACGGACCTGCAAAGAATGCCGCCACGGACACCGCTCTTTCGGCCGGCGACCTCCGCGCGATCGCTTTGAGCGAGGTTCAGAAGGCCTCATCGCTGGCGCCGCACGACTTCAACATGCGCCTGGAGCTTTCGCAACTGGAGCTGAACGCAGGGCGGAAGAAGGACGCGCAGGCCGACGCGCTGGGCGCCATCCCGCTGGCCTCTACTGCAGCGGAACGCGCCCTGGCGCACGTGGCGCTGGCTCGCGCCTTCACTTCAACCGGCGACGAAATGCGCGCCGAAGCCGAATACAAAAAGGCCATTCAGGAAAATCCTTCGAGCGGCGCAGCCTGGCTGGGCCTGGGAGAAATCGCCCTGGTTCAACAGAACACCGCGCAGGCGGCGCAGTATTTCAATCGGGCCGTTCAACAGGCGCCTGATTTCGGGCCTGCCTACGCCGCCCTTGCGCAGCTGTATATTCAGGCCCACCAGCGCACGGAAGCCCTTCCGATGCTGCAAAAGGCGGTGGCGCTCGATCCGGGCGACTGGCAGAGCCAGTACGAACTGGGAAAGCTCCTGATGGAGGCGGGTGAATCGGCAAAGGCAAAAGAATTGTTCACAAAGGTTCTTGCTGCGCGGCCCGACTTCCTTGCGGCGGGGGAACAACTCGCGCTGATGCATCTTCGCCAGGGCGATGCGCAGGGCGCCATGGAGCGGGCGCAGCAACTGCTGGCGCGCGACCCTCGTGCGGTGGAAGGGCATCGGGTGATGGCGCTGGCCTACTGGCGGGAGCGGCAGGCGGACAACTCTCTGGCGGAATGCGCCCAGGCGCTGGCCGTTGATCCGCACTCCACCTCGATGCTGGCCCTTCAGTCACTGGTGCTGTGGCAGACCAAGCGCCGCAAAGACGCCCGGCGGGTGCTGCTGGAGGTGGCCCGCAGCGATCCCTCCATCCTGTCGCCCGTCGTCTTCTGCAGGCAGATTGTGTGCGGCAGCGCAGACGTCACGCTGGTGCGCGAGTTCCTTCGCGAAAACCGCTGGATTCTCGCGCCGCCGGGCGGTCAATAGCCGCGTTGTTTGTCCACCACGTTCAACAGCGGCAGGCCGTTGACGTATCGGCGGATGTTTTCAGTAAAGAGGTCCATTCGCCGCCCTTCGGTCTGCGGCGAATGGCCGGAGCTGTGACAGGTGATGATCACGTTCCCGGCGTCCCACAGGGGATCGTCGGGCGGCAGCGGTTCCTTGTAGGCGACGTCAAGCCCCGCGCCCGCAATCCGCCGCTCTTTGAGCGCGCGCACCAGCGCCGGCGTATCCACCAGCTTGCCGCGGGCAATGTTGATGAAGTAGGCAGAGGGTTTCATGGCCCGAAACACCGCCTCATTGAACATGTTCATCGAGATCGGCGTGAGCGGCGCGGCGCTCACCAGGACGTCCACTTGAGGAACCATCTGGTGGAACCAGTCGAGGGAATGGAGTTCGGCAACGAAATGAGGTTTGGGCAGCGGCTTGGGATCCACCGCCAGCACCTTCATGCCGAAACCGTAGAAGGCGCGATAGGCGGTGTCGGTCCCGTTTCCGCCCAGGCCCACCACCCCCATGGTCTTGCCGCTGATTTCGACCAGGCCGCCTACGGGCTTCCATTGGTGCTGGCGAGTCTGCAGGGTGTAGCGGTCAATGCCTCGCGTGAGCGCCAACAGAAGGGCGAAAACAGTTTCCGAAATGGGAGGAGCAAACATTCGCTGCATGTTGGTGAGGACGATCGGGCTGTCCACCAGTTCGGGCCACATGATGCCCTCCACGCCGGCTGCGCCCCATTGGATCCACTTCAGTTGTGTGGCGCGCGCGAGGTCATTCTTTGAGAATCCGCCGAAGATGACGTGCGCAGACGGAATCTCGCGCTGGAATTCGTCGCGCGACCTGCAGAGTTTCAGCTTGATGGACGATGACAGGGCGCGGATCTTGTCCTGTGCAGGTTGGGAAATGTCGGTCCGCGTGACGATATTGATCTCACCCGTGGGGGCCGCGTTGCCCGGTTGAGCCAGCGGATAGGAGATTGAGGTAACGGGGGCGCCGGACTCGGCAGCAGCTTCCGTCGACATACCTGCAACGGAGGAGGGGATTGATCCCAGGGCAACACCAGTGGATCCTGCGGCGACTCCATGGAGAAACTTTCTTCGTGTTAGGTTTTGCTTTGACATCAGACTACCTCCGGGAAGCGTTAGGGAGAGTCTACCACCGATTCAGCCCGCCGGACCGGGCTCTCCGGGGTCTCTGTCTTTCTGCTCAGTGAGCAGATATTCAGGGGGTTTGACAAATGCAGGGGGCGCTGATACATTCAAGCCAATGCGACGAAGGGAGCTCCTCTCCGACCGGCATTTCCTACGAAAGAAACGAACTCCGGTCTGCGACTTCGGTAACGACCCTTCCGTCTGCACGCGAGGTGTCTATGCAAGGAAAAGTCAAGCGAGTTGTCCGCGACCGGGGGTTTGGGTTCATCGTCTCGGGGGAAGGTCGTGAGATCTTTTTCCACCGCAGCAGCCTTCAGGACCTCACTTTTGAAACCCTCAAAGAGGGAGAGGCTGTGGAGTTTGAGGTCGAGGACGGCCCCAAGGGTCCCAGGGCAGTGATGGTCAAATCTTCCTCGGAATAGGCCGATTGTTTCCGGCCTGAAAACCTGCCAGGAATTAATACACAAAGAGCGGGGAGTAGTGTTTGCATTTTCGGACGGTCCGGAAGCGCACGTTGCGGCATCGTTTGCCCGCTATCTGGGGAAACAGCCAGGCATCCGGGCTATTCTTGCGAGGCCTGCAGGTGCTGTGCGCCGCCGTGAAGTTCCAGCTTTTGTCCGCCCCATGCAAGCCAGCCGGTTACGCCCGAGGGCAGCGTAACGTCAGCGGACAGTTGACCGTTGCGTCGCGCATACTTCACGCTGATCTCGCCCTGGGGAACGGGGACCGTGGCTGCAAGGTGTTCCAAATTTCCCAGGTGCGGCTGGATCAAAACCTTGCGGAAACCCGGCGCAGCCGGTTCAATGCCGGCAACCGTGTTGAGGAAATCGAAGTTCGGATGGGCGCTCCAGGCGTGACAATCGGAGCGCGCTGGTTCAGGTTTTTCCGCCCAGGTCGTGAGGCCCAGGGCGAGCATCTGTTTCCACGGACCGAGCAGGCTGAGGTAGTCGTTGCCCAGCCCGGCCTTCTTGATGGCGCGGAAAAGGTAAAAGCGGAAGTAGTAAGAACACTGGGTCAGCGCGGAATCCGTCAGAACCTTTTGCATCACCCCTTTCCGATCCTGAGCGGGGATGGCGCCGGTCAGGACGCCCAGGATGTTGGCATGCTGGCTGAAGTTTTTGCGCGCCGAAGTATCCGCCAGCAGGCCGCGTGAGGAGTCCCAACACTTCTCATAAACGGCGCGCGCAATCTTTTCCGCCAGTGCGCGGTCACGCCGGGCGAAAGACTCGTTGCCGAAACTCGATTCCAGGTCGGCGGCGCTCTGGAGCGCGGCCACAAATTGCAGAGTCAGGATGGATGATTGGCCGTCCGCTTCTTCAGGAGGTACCCCATTCTTGAATTGCGGGGTCCAGTCAACAAAGTTCCACCATTCCAGCCGTCCCAGCAGGCCGGAAGGTGTCGTGCGGCGTTCAAACCATCCGAGCACGTCCCTCATGCCCGGAAGGTATTGCCGTAGAAATGCCGTATCCCCGTGATACCACCAGAGGTCGTGCATGATGCCGATCCAGAAGAGCGAGAACGGCGGAATGAACTGCGGGAGGTGAGAAGGGTAGCGGCTCTGAGTGATGCCCTCGGGAATGCGCGACTCGTTCAACAACTCGATCGCATTCTTCGCCAGGCGATCGTCACCCGTCACGTAAAGCGAAATCAAGATCTGGATACGCGTGTCGCCGGCGTACTGCAATCGCTCGTAGTAAGGACAGTCCATATAGGTCGTGTGGGCGCAGAGTCGCGCGGTGCGCCAGCCCACCTTCCACATTTTCTGCAATGTCGGATCGCCGCTCTCGAAGGTCGCGTGGACTTTAAAGGGATACGCTGTGAAGATTCCACGAAGGTCGTCCAGGGTCAGGGGCTCTGCGCCGGTCCTGACCGCAACCTGCAGGTAGCGGTAGGTTCGCCACCAGAGCGGGCGGAACATCCTCTTCGGGCCTCCGTCAGGAAGGAACTGGTCCTCCAGGCCCAGCATCTTTTTCCCCTGGATGTTGTTTCGGTTGCCTTTCTCGCCCCCCTTCCACAATCCCTCGGCGTATGTCAGGGTGATTACCGACCCTTTGCCGCCGCTGACCACGAGTTCCGGATAGGCGGTGGTTTCGAAGCTCTGATCGAAAAGCAGCGTGGCGGTTGTGTGTGGCGGAATCGTCACCGGAGCATGCCCCTGCAAAAAGCCGTTGCGGACCTCGACGCCCTGCGACCTCCTGACACTGACCAGTCTCTGGGGCTTCTCTTCCATCATGGGGATCGTTGGCGGCACCAGCATCCAGCGGGAGTGGCTGTCCTGAATTCCCCGCGGCCCTCCCTCGCCAAGCATCTCTGCCGGCTTCCACCCGGAATCGTCGAAGCCCGGATTCTGCCATCCCCACGGAACGCGGGAAGCATCCACGCGAATGCCAGGGCCGACCACCGTGTAGAAGGGAATGGCCTTCCGGTTGACGGGGATCATCCGAACGGCGCGGCTTTCCATCACTTTCCAGCCGGCGTTGGTATTGACAGCCGACTCCTGCGCGGTGTCTCCCTGCACAATCAGACCCGTGGCGTTGCTCATTTGGGCCATGGGGGCAAGCTCGGCATAGTTCCAGACGACGGCGGCAACGACATTACGCCCGGGCCGGAGGTGACCCGCGATGTCGAGCGTTTCATAGCGCCAGTGGAAAAGGTCGCCTCGCGCGGGGCCTTCGGAAACACGCGCGCCGTTCACAAAAAGCTGATAGTGGTTGTCGGCGCTGACGTGGATGACAAAGTGCTGCGGCTGGCTCGAAAGCGAGAAGTCTTTGCGGAAATAATAGACTCCAAAATCGCGGGAAGGGCTGCCCGGGCACGCTATCCACTGGGCGCTCCACTGTTGATTGAGGATCGCGGGGTTGACCTCCCTGGAGCTGGAACTTCTGGAAGGAAATACGCACAGGAAAAGTGCGAGAGTGACCCACAACTGGATTCTTCGAAAGCGCATAGCCGGATTCTCCTGATGTCCTGGAAATGCGACAACGCCAATTTGCTTTTATGGCGAAGCCTGCAAGGGAGCAAGAGGGCGATTATGGCTATTCTCTGCGCGGAAGTCAAAGAGGAATGCTGAGGTCGGTGCTGCGGATCCAGTCGAGAAAGAGCAGACGAGAATCTGGGCGTTTAGAAACCCGCCACGATGAGAAGCGTGGATGACTCGGACAGACCTGCAGAAACAGCTGGGTGAAGGCAACGGGCGGGTGCGGTGGAGAGACTGGCATCCACGGCAGGCTGCCTCCCTTATCTTTCCTGCAGATGTGCGTTATTGATCTGCTGGCGCAGTTCCGTCGGAACAGCCAGAGTTCCCGATACATCTCTTCTCCCGATCTGTGAAACGATCAGCCGAAGGGGATACTTGCTGCGCGAAGTGTAGAACTGCACGATTTCATTCAGCGCCCGGTCCTTCAAAACGATGGATTTGTCGTCCACCATCATGCGAATACTGTAATGCTGACCTTTGACGCTGGTGGACTCAAGTTCCATTGCAATCGGGCCGACATGCTGGAGCCCCGATCCTTTCCTGAGCGCAAAGGCAATGTCAGACCGCTGCGCCCTTTCCAGAAGGTAGTTGACGCCGGTCTGGGTTTGTTGAATCGCTGAGCGCTGGGTATCAAGTTCGCCGACGACATTGCCCAGGCGGTCTGTGGTTGCCTGCCATTCCTCGTGACTGGCGGCCAGGTTTCCCTGCAAGTTGCTCAGATCTTTACTGGGAACCGTCTGAGCGGTTGTGGCAGGGGTCGATGCCTTCGAAGAAGGGGTCCTGAGCGGAGGGGCAGTTGCCGCACTTTTGGCAGCTGAGTGGCTTGGATTGTTCGCAGCAGCCTCTGGCGAAGATTTCGGTCCCGCCGTCGGAGGGCTGTCGGGACGTGGAACTGATGCAGCATACACCTTACTGCCGGTGGGGGCAGGCTTTGCGGCACTGGGTTTGCTTTCCTCGGAAACCTGTCGGGTGGCCGCTGTGTGGCGCCGTTTTTCAAGTTCCTGGACCTGGGCCTGCGTCGCCTTCAGCTTGGTCTGGAGTTCGGCAATGCGAGCTTTATCCGCGGTGTTTGAAGGTTGCTTTCCGCCCGCCTTTACATACCTGTAGGTCGCAAAAGCCGACAGAGCGGCAACAAGCACAAGAATGAGCCCTCCGGGTAATGGAGACCTTGAAGGGGGTCTTTTGGTCTGCTG
>JBAUWE010000622.1:0-10643 GCA_049583595.1 Terriglobia bacterium | reverse complement strand
GCTGTTGCCATCCGGCAGAAAAACCTGACGCGCAACCCGCGCTCGACCGTTGCGACTTCAACCGAAATCTACGACTATCTTCGTCTCCTCTTTGCCAGAATCGGGACGACAACATGCCCGCAGTGCGGCCAGGTGGTTCAAAAAGACCACGTGGACGGTATTGCCGACCAGATTCTGGGCCTCGAAGAGGGTCGCAGGTTTTACGTTCTGTTCCGGCTGAACCCGGAACCGGCTGCGGCGCCTGTGGCCGAGGAAAAGCCCGCCCGGGGCAGGAAAGCGCGTTCAGGCGGGCGCGCGCGCAAACCCAAGACCTCATCGACTTCAAAAAAAGCAGCCGGACCGGCTTCTGCGGCTGTCAGCGATTCCCTCAAACATCACCTTTTTCTGCTGCGCCAGCGGGGTTTTAATCGCCTCTTTCAGAATGACCGGATCTTTGAATTCTCCACTCCGGAGTCGCTGCTTGACATTGACTTCCGCCAACCCGTTTATGCCCTGGTCGACCGGCTGGCGGTACAGCCTGATATGCGCCAGCGGTTCATTGATTCGGTGGAAATCTGCTATCGCGAAGGTGGCGAGGCCATCATTAACCTGCTGCCAGATGCACCTGACGGGAAGGCCGAGTGGCTGAGCTTCAATGAGCGCTTCGAGTGCAAGCGTTGCCGAATTGTATTTCCGGAACTGCAGCCGTCGTTTTTCTCTTTTAATAATCCCGCCGGTGCGTGCCCCCGGTGCCAGGGGTTCGGGAACACGATTGACTTTGACCCGGACCTGGTTGTTCCGGACAAGAAAAAAACGCTCAGCGAGGGCGCCATTGAGCCCTGGACCAAGCCACGCTACCGGACCCTCCAGCAGGAGATGAAGTCGGCGGCGCGCGCCCGCGGCGTTCCGCTGGACGTGCCTTTCCATAAACTGGCCCCCAAACATCAGCAATGGATCATGGATGGCGATGAAGAGTTCGGGGGCGTCCGTGGCTTCTTCAAATATCTTGAACGCAAGAAGTACAAACTCCACATCCGCGTTTTCCTCAGCCGCTACCGGGGCTACGCCGTGTGTTCCGAATGCCACGGCGGGCGTCTGCGGCGTGAGGCCCTCAACGTTTCCATCGAAGGGAAAAACATCGTTGAAGTGTGCAGACTGTCCATCCAGGAGGCCCGTGGTTTTTTTAACCACCTGAACCTCAGCGAAGAGCAGAACAAGGTTGCGGAGAGAGTGCTGGAAGAAATCCGCTCGCGGCTGGACTTCCTGTACAAGGTGGGTCTGGAATACCTGACGCTGGACCGGCTGGCCTCCACGCTCTCCGGGGGCGAATCTCAGCGTATTCAGCTTGCCACGGCGCTGGGGTCTAACCTGGTGGGGACACTGTACGTTCTGGATGAGCCTTCCATTGGTCTTCATCCCAGGGACACAGACCGTCTGATCGGCATCCTGAGAAATTTGCGGGATATTGGGAACACCATCCTTGTGGTTGAGCACGACCCGGAAATGATCCGTCATGCCGACAAGATTCTGGACCTTGGCCCCGGCGCAGGCGAACACGGCGGCCGCATTGTTTACGCCGGGGACTACGAAGGTCTGGTGAAGGATTCCCACTCCCTGACAGCCTGTTATCTGACGGGCGAGATGACTGTGCCCCTGGCGCTGGAGCGGCGGAAGCCTGGCAAGAGGTGGTTACGCATCCGTGGAGCAAGGCAACACAATTTGAAATCCATTGACGTGGATTTTCCTCTCGGCCTCATGGTCTGTGTCAGTGGAGTGTCGGGTTCAGGCAAATCAACGCTGGTGCATGATGTCATGTACAACGCCATCAGGTCGCGGAGGGGCAACGCCGCGCCCAAAGCCGAACTGGATTCCATCGAGGGAGACGAGAAGTTTTCGGAGGTTATCCTGGTTGACCAGTCACCACTCGGTCGTACGCCGCGCTCAAATCCTGTGACGTACATCAAGGCATTTGACGGCATCCGGGAGGCTTTCGCCTCCACTCCGGAGGCCCGGAAACACCACTTTGCGCCCGGCCAATTTTCTTTCAACATTCCCGGAGGCCGCTGCGAGACCTGCCAGGGTGATGGCACCGTGACCGTGGAAATGCAGTTCCTTGCCGACATTGAGCTGGTCTGCGAAGAATGCCACGGGATGCGTTTCAAACCAGCCATCCTGGACGTGCGGTACAAGGGGAAGAATATCCATGAAGTTCTCCAGATGACGGTGAAGGAGGCGATTACTTTCTTTGCGGGCATTCCGTCCGTAGCCCACAAAATCCATGTTCTGGATGAAGTCGGCCTGGGCTATCTGCGGCTTGGGCAGTCCGCCACCACATTGTCGGGCGGTGAAGCTCAGCGTGTGCGGCTGGCCGCGCACATGGCCCACTCCGCCACGTCCCAGCCCCTCTTCATTTTCGATGAACCTACCACGGGCCTTCACTTTGATGACATCGCAAAGCTTCTGGCGGCTTTTCACCGGTTGATCGAGCTCGGCGCAACCGTGCTGATTATCGAGCACAACCTGGACGTGCTGAAATCGGCCGATTGGATTATTGACCTGGGGCCGGAAGGTGGCGATGCCGGTGGCTATGTGGTGGCGGCAGGGCCGCCTGAGGAGATTGCCGCCAGCCCGCAATCCTACACGGGGAAATTTCTTGCGAATTATTTCTCTGCTGGCAGGGAAGAGGCCTAGCCGCACCGGGAAATTCTGTGTGGTGTTTGCGGCCTGGCTGCCGTAAAGCTGCCTGTTATCAATGACCGGCTGCTGCCGGTCCGCAAGGCACTCGGCACCTGTTGCGTGAGCCGTTATAATAACGGTCATGAGCCCGATGTTTCGCATGGTTGTTGCCGCATCCTTTCTTGCCATTGTGGGACAACCTTCCCTTCGCGCCCTGCCGGGGCAAAGCAATGATAAAGAAGAGAATCTGATTGCTAAAACCGGCCGGGAGACCAACCCGGGGAAGAAAGCGCGGTTGCAGCTTCGCCTGGCAAAACTTAAGCTGAGGGAAGCTGGTAAGGCTTATCACGACAGGAACTTTGCCCAAGGCAGGGCTCTCCTGCGGCAATACCTGGGTTATGCCAGGGATTCCTGGGCAACCCTGCAAGCCGCCGACAACGCCATCGGGAAGCACCTGCGGGCTTTCAAGGATCTGGAGATTTCCTTGCGTGAAGATGACCGATTCCTTGAAGACTTGAGTCGACGCGTGCCTTATCCTGAAAGTGAAACGATTGGGAAGATCGCAAAGGAAAGCAGTGAGGTTCACAATCAGGTGCTGGAGGCGATTTTCCCGGATGGTGTTCCGCCGAGGGGGAAAAAGAAGCGTCCGATGCCGCCCAGGAGTGCGGTGCCGGCTAACCCGGGCGCTGGTCAGTCATGAAGCGTTTTGGGGTGCGTTTTGAATTCGGTTTGGCTATTCTCCTGGCACTGGCCCCGCTGTGCGCCCGGGCTCAGAGTCAGGACGGCCTGACTTCCGCCGAAGTGGACAAACTGCGCGACGCCCAGGATCCCTCGGAACGCATCAAGGTTTATCTTTCCTTTCAACAGGAACGCCTGGGCCGAATGGAAGTCGTGCGCGAATCCAACGGCGACGACCGGGATAACATGGACGATTTGCTCAACCAGTATATTTCCATCGATAGCGAATTAAAGGACTGGATCCAGTATCAGTTTGATCACGAGGGGGACATGCGGAAGGGTCTCCGGGCACTCCTGGACGAGGGGCCCAAGCAGCTTGAAGTTTTGCGGCACATCCAGAGTTCGCCGGGTCCTGGCTCAAGTGATTTTTCGATGTCGCTTCGCGATGCCATTGCCGATATGAACGATACTCTTGACGGAGCCACCCAGGCCCTGGCGGTACAGCAGAAGAAGTTTCCGGAAATGGCGGAGAGCGCAAAGGCTGAAGGACGCGCTTTGAAGAAAGAACGGAAGGAGCAGAAGAAGCTCAACAGGAAAGAGAAAAAGATGAGAAACCGGCATCGCAAGAACGACAACCCGGACGATTCTGGCGAAAACTGATGCCCCATTTCGGAACCCGTTCCCGTCCCTCTGAATCGCGGCAGCTTCTGCTCCCCATGCCTGCGCCCGCATCCCCGGAGTTTGTATTCGCGCGGGTGTTTCGCCGGCTGGGCATCAGGCGCTCGGTCCCGGATTTCCATATCGAGTACTGTCCGTTTTCAAGCCTACGCAGCAACATTGCCCTGCAAGGAAACCGTGCTCGCGTTCGTATTTCAGATATACTTGCGGAAGCTCCGCCCATTGTGTTTGAGGCTCTGGCGGAGATCCTCCTTACCCAGCTTTTTCGCCGCCGGCCCTCTGAGGAAGCGCGCGAATGTTACATGGCGTACATTTTCGATCCTGCTGTGCGCCGCCGCCTGGATGAGGCTCGCCGCACGCGCAGCCGGGTGCGGTTGCTTCCTGCCCGGGGCACGCATTATGACCTTGCGGAAATCTTCGCGCGGTTAAATCACCGTTTTTTCAATGATGAACTTTCCCCTTGCCGGATCGGCTGGAGCACACGGCCCGCGCGCAGTGTTCTTGGCCGTTATGACCCTGCCCATCACGCCATCATGATCAGCAAGAGTCTCGACTCGGGATCGATTCCGCTTGATATTGTGGAATATCTGGTTTTTCATGAAATGCTGCATATCCGCATTCCTCTGGAACGGCGCGGCTCACGCCGGGTTATCCATTCTCGGGCGTTTCATGAAGCGGAAAGAAAATTTCCGAATTACCGGCGCGTTCGTGAACGGCTGAAAAAGATTTTCTCGGCGTGAGCCGGCCGATTGCAGCGGAAAGTTGTGAGCGCCGAAGCCTGCTGTTTTTTTGCAAAGCGGCCCGACAAAGTTGAACAAGGAGAATGTCCGATGGAGAAGGGAATTCGTGCTGTCATCAATCCGCTTTGTTTTGGGAGTTTCTTACTGTTGCTGGTGGCGTTGAACGGACTTGCAGCAGTTCCGCTCAGCGTAACTTCTCCCGACGGCAACCTCTCGCTGACGTTCGAGCTGAAGTCGAACCCCCAGCCCTATCTTCCGGGCCAGCGAGCCTACTATCGTGTCTCGTTTCAGGGCAAGACGGTCCTGAACGACTCGCCTCTGGGACTTGACTTCAAAGGCCAGTCCGCATTGGACCACGGATTTGAGGTCACCGGATCTCAACGAGCGTCGCATGACACGACATGGACCAATGCCTTTGGAGCCGTCCGGAATGTCCACGACCACTACAATCAGCTCACCGTCTCCTTGCGGGAGCGCCAGACCCCCGGCCGCCGCCTCGATCTGATCTTTCGCGCTTACGACTCAGGGATTGCGTTTCGCTATTCGCTGCCGCGCCAGGATGGGCTGGACAAGTTCACGTTGTCGTCAGAAGACACCGGCTTCTATTTCCCCGGAAATCCCTCCGTGTTTGCGCTCAACCTTGGCAGCTACACCACAAGCTATGAAAGCGAGTTCCAGCCCATCAGCCTGGATGACATCAAGCCAACTTCGATCGTCGGCATACCCTTGCTGGTGCATTTGCCTGACGGCCCCTGGGCGGCCATTCTTGAGGCGGACCTGGACGATTACGCCGGCATGTATCTCGGCGGTGTGCGGGGTATTCCCGGCGCCCTGATGAGCAAGCTGTCGCCGTTGCCGGGCCATTCCGACGAAGCGGTTGTTGCTTCCACGCCCAAGGCGAGCCCATGGCACGTGGTGATGGTCAATTCGACCCCCGGCAGGCTGATCGCATCAGACAGCC
This sequence comes from Terriglobia bacterium, assembly GCA_049583595.1. GTDB lineage: Bacteria > Acidobacteriota > Terriglobia > UBA7540 > UBA7540 > SCRD01. The sequence continues at coordinate 4,931 of JBAUWE010000622.1, read as the reverse complement.
TGGTTCTGAATCTGAATCCGCCCTCCGCTCTTTCGGATACCTCGTGGATTAAACCGGGAAAGGCCGCCTGGGACTGGTGGTCGGGCAGTTACGCGAGCGGAGTCAACTTCAAGCCCGGCATGAACACGGCTACCATGGAGCACTACATTGACTTCGCCTCCAAGGCTCATCTCCGCTATATGTTGATCGATGCCGGCTGGTCGCCACAAGATGATATTACCCGCACCGTGCCTGCCATTGACATGCCTGCCATCCTTGCCTACGCCAAACAACACAACGTGCGCATTCTGCTCTGGATGCACTGGACGGCGGTTGACAAGCAGATGAACCAGGCATTTCCGCTGTTTGAAAAATGGGGAGTGGCGGGCGTGAAGATTGACTTCATGGACCGCAACGACCAGCAGATGGTGAACTTTTATCACCGCACCGTGAAGGCCGCCGCCGCGCATCACCTGGCGGTGGATTTCCACGGGGCTTATCCGCCTGCCGGCATGCGGCGGACCTGGCCCAATCTGCTCACGCGCGAAGGCGTGATGGGAATGGAGTACAGCAAATGGAGCAGCCGCGAAACACCTGCACATCTGGCCACCATTCCTTTCACCCGGATGCTGGCCGGACCCATGGACTACACTCCCGGATGCTTTAACAACGCGACCCGCGAGCAGTTCCAGCCCCGGCAGGTTCAGCCGATGTGCCAGGGGACACGGGCCAACCAGCTCGCCATGTATGTTGTGTATCTGAGCCCGCTGGAGATGGTTTCCGATTATCCGGAAGATTATCTCGGAAAGCCTGGTTTTGAGTTCCTGGAAAAAGCTCCTACCGTTTGGGATGAAACGCGGGTATTGAATGGCGAGCCTTCAGAATACGTCACCATCGTGCGGCGCCACGGTGATGAATGGTTTCTGGGCAGTATGACCAATTGGACGTCACGCGATTTGTCTGTCCCGCTTAGCTTTCTGGGCACGGGCAAGTGGAGCGCAAAGATCTTTGCTGACGGACCCAACGCCAATCAGAATGCAAAAGACCTCAGTATCCAGACAAAGCAGGTGACGGCAGCGGACACGCTCCCGCTACATCTCGCCTCAGGGGGCGGTGCGGCGGTGATTTTTTCTCCTGCCAGGTGACGGCTGAGAAGTCAAAAAAAGAGGGGGAGGTCGGTCCTGCATGTCCTCCCCCTTCCTCTCTAAGACAAACGGATCAGCGGCGTCTGCCTCGTGACCATTTGGGAATGCCCTGGGCGTCACGCAGGACAAGGGTTTCACTGCCTTTCTTGACCTCGCGTGCGATCAGGGCCTGGGAGCCCCGGAACTCTGCCGTTGCGCCCGTCACTTCAATCTGATCACCCTTCGCAATGTTGAATCCTTTTTCCTTCAGGAAGGACGAAGGGCCGAGATGAACATTGAAGGTTTTATCTCCTGTTTTCAGTGTCAGGTGGGTGGCGCTCCATGCTCGGCGCCCGGTAACGGTTTTGACCTCCTCGACGGTGCCCTTCACTGTCGTCTCGTTTGCAGGATTGTACATTCTGGCGCGCTGGCCCGGCCCTGGCCCTTGCTGGGCGTAGGCAAAGGGGAGGACCAGCAAAGCAAATAGCGCCAAGCCTGCGGTCAAGGTTAAACGGTTAAGACCTTTCATTTCCCTTCCTCCTGTGCTTTACGGCTTCAGATCTCAGCTCCCATCTCGCTCTGCATCTTGTGATACTGCTTCTGCCACTCTTTCATGGACTGCTCCATGTCACGGGCCTGCTGGCGGACGAGTTTGGCGTCCGGGTTGGCCTGGTTCAACGCAGTGTTTACCTGTTGAAGGTGATTATTCACCCTTTCTCGGATCTGCTGCATGTTCTGGATGCGGCTCTGCATTGCTTCTTGTTGTTGCGTGGAAAGTCCGCTCATCAGTTGCTGATGTTCCTGCTGCATGGTCTGGAGGCGCTCACGAATTTGATCGCTCTGTTGCCGCGCCTGGTCTGCGTTGAATTGTGATCCGCGGGCATCGCGCGCCATCTGGCGGGCTTGCGTGCGGACCTGGTCTGCTGTCTGGTCGCAGGTGCGAAGGCGGTCCCGCTGCTGGTCTGTGGCTCGGATTCGATCGCGGTCCCGCTGCCGTGTTGTCGTTGCTGAGGGCGATCCCATCTGCCCTCCCTGTCGTTGTCCCTGGCCCATGGAGGGACCTTGCCCTTGTGAGCCACCTCGTTGTCCACTGCCTCCGCGGCCTTGCGCGGGCAGGAAGGTTGCGCAGAATGCCATTGCTACCACAAGAGAGAGAATGGTCTTCTTCATGACGCTTTCCTCCGTTCGAGAGACATTGGTTTACATCTGCCTTGTTAGACGCGATTAGAGGCTATGAGGATGGCCGGGGTTACACTTCGTGACGGCAGCCACGGAGTCATGTGACAATAGGCACAGGCCCGGTTTCCCTTGCCGCGCGAGGGGAGAATGCCTTATGGTGTGTACGGCCAGCGGCTTCCAAAATTCCGGTCTTCACCCGATAGACTTTGATTTCCTTCTGTAGTAAACAGTAAATAACCGGTTTAGCGAGAGGTAGGGACGCCAGGCATTGCGCCGGGCACAGGAGGAAGTCCTGGGCCGAGTGAGGGCTGGTTTCTGTCTTGAGCATCGGTATTCGGAGTAACCCGTTGGTCAAGGGAATGCTTGCCTTGAGGGGCAAGAGAGGGGGATTCCTTGAAACGCAATGTCTTTGCTCTCGTTGTACACGAGCGACCCGAGCCATGCGAATCGTTAAAGCCGGTTCTCAAGGCCCTGGGCGTGGATACCTTCAGCGTCAGCAGTTGTGATGAGGCTGCACACCTGCTTGAGCAGACTCATCCGCACCTGATCTTTACGGACACGAAACTTCCCGACGGCACATGGATCGATGTCGTCAACCTTGTGGAAGAGCCGCCGGTCACTGTTTGCGCAATCGTCGTTGGTCCTTCGAAGAATGCGGAAACATTTGAGGCAGCACTGAATTACGGAGCTCTTGACTTTATTTCTCCGCCGTTTGACTCCGAAGCTGTTTCGCAACTTCTTACGCAGGCCATGACCCTCGTCCGCGCGCGCCGCGATCGTCACTCACGCGCTGCTGTTGCTTAGTCAAGGGTTCTTCTGAAGGCGTGATCCGCAAGAGATCAATACGTGTAAGTGCCTGGAGTGTAAGACAGCTTCTGAGGACAGAAATTTGCCCCGAGAAACCAGAGAGGCCAGCGCGACGGCTGGCCCCCTGGTTGACTGCTGGAACTGCAACAGCTCGGCTTAGGCTTCAACCTCCTCAATCTGGTCCACTTGAATGGTCATGTTCTCTTCGTCCAGGGAGCCAGTGACCTTAACGTTCTTTCCGTCAAATTCCTTGGCTTTGTCCTGATCGTCGAGTTGGTAGGTTTTCCCATCCTCACCCTGGAGGGTGTACTTGCCTTCGCTGCTCATGACCTTCCCGGTGAATGTCTGGGCCTCAGTTTCCTGCGCTGCGGGCTCCGCAGGCTCGTCCTGTTGCACGCTCAGAACAGCGTTGTGGCCCATCGCTTGTATTTTAGCGGCCGGAACCGCCCATGCAATCACACCCAAGGCAACCAACATCACTAGCAAATTCAGCTTCTTCATCATCTTTCGCTTTCCTCCTGCGCTTGCGTCCTGTTTTGCCAATGACCCCACTCCGGCTTTGCCGGAAAATACGGACCATAGCGCTGGAGATTGGACGGGAATGTCGGGGAAAGGTGAACCATGTCTTTGCGAAATTCTTGACCAGGGAAAAGACCTGAAAATATCCCTGTAGGCGGGTGTGGGTCAAGGGTTCCGGCCTGGAATTGAGGGGATATAAGGTTGCGGCGGCAAGAACATCTGAGAGGGTGAAATAAATGGAAGGCCCGGCCTGGTTCCTGAGGATACCGGGCCGGGCAGTTAGTGTCTGTTCGATCACCCTGAGTACCGGAAAGGGAGCTTTGCTGGCTACTGGCTGGTGGTTGCGAACTTAAAGACCGTAACCTGATGGAAAGTCTGTCCCGGCTTGAGTTCGGTGGTCGGGAAACTCGGGTGGTTCGGCGAATCTGGATAGTGTTGTGTTTCCAGGCAGAATGCCGCCCGGCCGCCGTATTTTGCACCGCCTTTGCCGGGGATCGACCCGTCCAGGAAGTTGCCGCTGTAAAACTGGATGCCCGGTTCAGTGGTATAGACTTCCAGCTCGCGGCCCGATTCGGGATCGTAGGCACGCGCCGCCAGTTCCAGTCCCGGCCCTTTGCGGTCCAGGATGTAGTTGATGTCGTACCCTTTGCCGATCTTCAATTGCGGGTTGTCTTCATTGATGCGCGCCCCGATTGGGGTGGGCTTGCGGAAGTCGAATGGCGTGCCGTCGACCTTCATGATTTTCCCCGTGGGAATCTGCGTGGCGTTCACGGGCGTGATTTCGTCTGAATGAATCCACAGCACCTGCTTCAGGACGTTTCCGTTTCCCTCACCGGCCAGATTGAAGTAGGAGTGGTTGGTCAGGTTGATGACGGTGTCCTTGTCGGTGGTGGCGCTGTAGTCAATCTTGATGGAGTTGTCTTTCGTCAGCGTATAGACGACCGTTGCTTTCAGATTGCCTGGGTACCCTTCCTCGCCGTCCTTGCTGAGGTAGGTCAGTTCCAGCCCGGGTTCGTCTCCGGGAATTTCTTTGGCTGTCCAGACCCTCTTATCAAAGCCCTTGATGCCCCCGTGCAGGCTGTTGGGGCCGTTGTTGACCGGTAGATGATAGACTTTGCCGTCCAGGGTGAATTGGGCGCCGCCGATCCTGTTGGCATAGCGGCCGACTAAAGCTCCGAAATAGGTGTTGTATTTCATGTAATCTGAAAGGTTGTCGAAACCGAGCACAACATCGGCCATCTTGCCGTTGCGGTCCGGCACCAGGATCGAGACGATCCTTCCGCCGTAATTGGTGATGGCCACCTGCATGCCATTTGCGTTGGT
>JBAUWE010000621.1:0-1649 GCA_049583595.1 Terriglobia bacterium | reverse complement strand
GATCAGGGCCATCAAGCCCCGGCTGGTCTGCTGCCTGGGCTCTCCGGCCGTCAAAACCCTTCTGGGAGTCAAAGAAGGCATTACTAAAATCCGGGGACGGTTTTATGATTTCCAGGGCACCAAGGCCCTGCCGACATTTCACCCGGCCTACATTCTTCGCAACCCACGGGAAGAAAAGGTCCTTCGAGAAGACTTTCAGAAGATGGTCGAATTCCTGAACCTGCCCCGCTGATGCTGCCTCCGCCACCCGGAGGCGGGTGATCGGCTTGATGTAGCGGCGGCTTTATGCCGCCACAGGGCGAGGTAAACTCGCCGCTACGCCTTTTAACCGAACACCGCGAAGCCCGCCTCCGGCAGACGATGCTATGATGTTTCTATTGCGTTGTTTGAAGGGGCCGGGCAGTCAGAACAGCAATGCTGCAGCCAGTAGGTATTGATCTCTGATGGATCTCAAAACCAAAATCCAGAATCCGAGCATTCCGGTCAGCTTTTTTGAGATGGTGCCGCCTGCGGCAGGCAAGCCGGAAGCCCTCAAGTCCGCAATGGCCGAGATTGCCAGGATTAAAGACCTGGCCGATGCCATCAACCTCCCCGAAATTCATGATGAAGCACGCGGGGGCGACAGGACGTTCAAATTTGTCGAGCGGATCGAACCACGGATTCTGGGTGCGAAAATCCGCAAAGAGTGCAATCTGGATGTCGTCGTCAACCGTTGCGTGGTTTACCAGGCTGATCAGGCGCGTTGGATTCAGGAAACGCAGGAACAGTTCGGCATCAGCAACTTTATCCTTGTGGGCGGAGAGTCGAGCACCGTCCAGTATCCGGGGCCCAGTGTCGCTGAAACCGCGCGCGAGGTGCAGGCCGCCGGATTGCAGACGGCCCTGGGAGGGATCAGCATACCCAGCCGCACCCATGAGGTGGACCGCATCCGGCGCAAGGCGGCGGAGGGGCTCTGCTTTTTCACCACGCAGGTTTTGTTTGATTCCAACGACATCGTCTGGCTGATCCAGCGACTCAACGGAATTGAAGCAAGAATCTTTCTGAGCTTCGCTCCCGTCAGCCATCATCGTGATATTGAATTCCTGCGCTGGCTGGGGGCCGACGTTCCGGCGGACCTTGACCGGTTTCTCATCAGGAAAGAGGCCGGGGAGACATCGTCGCACCATGCCGAGGAAGCTTTTGAGCGTTGCTTGGATCTGGCGCAGCGAATCCTGATGGACGTTTTTGATAATTTGCCCCCGGACCCGCCGCCCCTGGGAATTAACATCGAGCATATCAACCGCCGCAATCTCAACTTTGCTGTGCGAATGCTGGAGAAGCTGGGAACCTTTTACTCCAACCTTGTGGCAGCACGGAGACGCACCAGCCTTGTTTGAAGGCAACCGGCAAGGGCGCTGCGAGCAGACGCTTTCCCGCCGGATAACAAGGCTTTGTTCAGGCTGTTTGAAAATTGCCTGGCACGGCTGAGACGGCGTCAGGATGAGCTGGCAGCGGGTTGTTCCTGACCGGCTTGTTCCTTTGCGTCGAGGTAACGCTTGCGGCTTTCCAGAATGGCCTGGCGGGCTTCCCGCGGACCTTGCCATCCTTCCATGCGGGTCTTTTTGCCCTCAAGCTCTTTGTAAATGGTAAAAAAGTGTTCGATTTCCGTC
>JBAUWE010000620.1:0-1617 GCA_049583595.1 Terriglobia bacterium | reverse complement strand
ATGCACGACCGGTTGCCCGCTGATCTTCATCGGCTCTTTCAAAACCTCCGAGACAAAGGCCAGGACATCCGGCCGGCCAGATTCTTCACGCTGATCGTCTACCAACCATTGCGGCCACGTCCGAGGGGCTTCGTAGCCAACTGGCAGGACGGGCCGGGCACGGAAAGGCACCGGCTTGGCCGGATCGGAAACGTATTCGTCAAACGCGCTGCCACCGGACTCCGGCGGGGTGAATCCCGCCTTCAGTCCCTTCTCCAGGTAAAGCGGTGTCGGCTGGACGGTACAGCCGCTGGCACATCCCGCCGGCCATGACGGCAGGTGCTGCCACCGGTTCGTTCCGGTTTCAAACGCTGTGACGGGTGCGATGTCGGCTTTGGGCGCGCCGTCCTTCAAATATTGAGCCAGGAACGGACGCAGAACCTTCTGGCGAAAATAGTAGCCGGTGTCGCTGTTAAATTTCAGGGCGCCGAGGCTGCTTCCGTTCTCGATCTCCTGCCCGTGATGCCAGGGCCCCATCACCAGAAAAACCTTGTCGTTATGCGTATCCTTGGGCTTGATGGCCTTGTAGACGGCGATGGCGCCGTAGATGTCCTCCTGATCCCAGAGGCTGTCCACCAGCATGGTGGGAACTTTCAGCGGTTGGGCGGCCAGAATCTTGTCCACGGCCTGCTCTTTCCAGAAGGAATCGTAGCTGGGATGCGCAAGGATCTTCCGCCAGAATCCCAACTGTTCCATGCCGCGGCTGCGCCCCAGCGGGCCCGCCGAGACCGCCTGCAGGTACGTATCGTAGTCGTCGTAGTCGCTTGTCCACCAGTTGAAGTCATTGCCCCGGGAGGACTCCTGATCGTAAATGTAGGGCATCATCTGTTCGCGAAAAGCGCCGTTGTGGAACCAGTCGTCACCCATCCAGCCGTCCACCATAGGGTTCATGGGCACCGCCACCTTCAGTGCCGGGTGGGGGTGGACCAGAGCCATCAGGGTGAGAAAACCATTGTAGGAAATGCCCAGGATGCCAACCTTACCGTTGCTTTCCGGAACGTGCTTCACCAGCCAGTCGATGGTGTCGTAGGTGTCCGTCGATTCATCCACAGGCGTCGGGTTCAGAGGCCCGTGCAGCGGGCGGTTCATGACGAAGTCGCCCTGTGAGCCGTACTTGCCCCGGATGTCCTGCACCACGCGGATGTAACCGTCTTCGACAATCACGTCGGTGGCGTTGTCATAGCCCTGCAGAGTGGGTCCCAGGTGGGCGCTGGCCTCATGACTGGTAAGCTTGGTGGCGTCGTAGGGCGTGCGCGTCAGAAGGATGGGAGCATCCTTTGCATCCTTCGGTATCAGAATGACCGTGTGCAACTTGACCCCGTCGCGCATGGGGATCATGACGTCGCGCCGGGTGTAATTGAAGCTGCTGGTGACAGGATTGAAATTGGCCGGTGTTTCGCTGGGCAACACAGAAGATTGTGATGGCGACCCGGAATTCCGGGCCACTGACGGCCCGGACGGGAACAACACACCCAGCATCGGTAAAAGCAGGATCAGTGTGCAAAATCGGCCGGCTAATTTCATAGATTTCTCCCAAGCTTGCTCAAGATAGGGCGTGACCGAACGCCCCTTGGCGCA
>JBAUWE010000619.1:0-2762 GCA_049583595.1 Terriglobia bacterium | reverse complement strand
GGGTAAGCGAATCGATTTTTTCCTGTCACTCCACAACGACGAAACCAACGAATATCTCAGCCCGCCGCTGGCCCCAGAGTTCAGCGCCGTCGGGCAAAAAGTGTTTGACGAGCTCACGCATACAACTTCGTTTGATCCGGGCCGCACCTACCAGCCAAGCCCCGCCAAGGCCGCGCCCACAAAGCCCGGCCGCATGGAAGCTCCCGAAGGCTTGTTCAGCAAACGTCCCACCATTCCCTCTTTCCTGATGGAGCAGAGGATCGCGTATAGCGGTAAGCTGCATCGCTGGCCCACGGTTGATGATCGAGTGGAATTCGGCAAAGCGCTCGTCAAGGCCATCCGGGCAGCACTGGCGTAGTCTCGCCACGACAGCGGGCCGCCTGGCCAATCGACCGCACCCTTCCCTTCTCAGGGTTCGGGAATGCCAAGATCACGGCAAATCTTGCGAACCAGAAAGTTGTTGATCTCATTATGCCGGGGAACCGAAGAATGCTTCTTATTGGAGGGGTTCACGTACTGAGTGTGCTTGCTGCCTTCTCGAAGCAGATGGCAGCCGTGGGCTTCGAGGTAACGGACCAGCTCGCGGATTTTCACGCGGCCGCCAGGGAGATTTTCTCTTTCAGCGAGAATTCCTCGGGAACAGGAGTTCCGGAAAGCTTGTGGTTTGCCTCGAACGCCATCACCACGGCCTCGATGAGATTTTCGCGGGCCTCGGCCAGGGTCGCGCCCTGCGTATTGGCTCCTGGCAGTTCCTCAACCCAGGCGATGTAGCCTTCCGGTACTTTCTTGAAGACTGCGGTCAGTTCCATACTATCCATGTTTTCGTGATTTTCACGGTTGCGCCGAATTACCGGCACTCAGAATACGTCCAGATTATGCCCGGCGTTCCTTCGCTTTGTCAAACAGCGCACGCGCTCCCATCAGCGCCTTCACAAGCCGGTCCAGAATTTCTTCTGAAAGCTTTGTCGTTACTGAGAGCCGCAGGCGCGAGGTGCCTTCGGGAACGGTAGGTGGGCGGATGGGGCGGACGGCATAGCCGTGGTGCGAGAGTTCGCGGGCGTAATGGATGGCGGCGTCATTGCCGCCCAGTATCAGGGGCACAATCTGGGTGTCGCTCGTGCCGATGTTGAACCCAGCATCGCGCAAACGGGCACGCAGAAAGCCGGCAAGATCGAGCAGTCGGCGGCGTTCGGCGGCGGCTTCCGCAACAATTTCAACCGCCTTGCCGATTTGCGCGGCGAAGTAGGGTGGCAGGGCGGTGCTATAGATAAAGGTCCGAGCCCGGTTCACCAGAAATTCTTTCAAGGTTTCCGAACCGCACACAAACGCTCCGGCGGAAGCCAGCGCCTTGCCGCACGGATGGACTGTAGCGAACACGCGAGCGGTGCCGTTCGCCGCTGCCACCAGCCCCCGCCCTCGGGGGCCGTAGACGCCCGTTGCGTGGGCTTCATCCACGATCAGTTCTGCGCCAAAGCGCCCGGCCAGCGAGAGCAGATCGGCCAGGGGCGCGCGGTCGCCCTCCATGCTGAACAGGCTTTCCACCACAATAAACCTGCGGCCCGCGGGATCGCTGCGGCGCAACGCGTCTTCGAGGAAATCCAAATCGAGGTGAGGAAAGATGACCTTGCGGGCGCGCGAAAGGCGAATGCCGTCAATGATGCTGGCGTGGTTGGATTCGTCGGAGAAGACCGTATCATCCGGGCGAAGGACGGCGCTCAACAGCCCCACGTTGGTCGCGTAGCCGGAGGTGAAAAACAGCGCCGCTTCCGTGCCGATAAAGCTCGCAAACTGTGATTCCAGTTCTTCCCACTCCTGCGCATTGCCGCTCAGCAGGCGCGAGCCGGTTGAGGCCACGGGACTGCCGGCCTCCAGCGCCGCGGCAACCGCCCGGCTGAGCCTGGGGTCTGTCGCCAGGCCGAGATAGTCATTGGCCGAGAGGTTCACGCCCTGCAATCGCCCCAGCCGCCGAAACTCCCGCCGCGCATCCAGTCGGTCAAGCTCCGCCCGCAGGCTGTCGATCGTGGAATATGTATCCGGCTTACTCATAAGGCCATGGGCCGCAAGCCCAGGTCGCGGAACAACTGCTGGTCCTCATCCACCTCGGGATTGGGCGTGGTCAGCAGTTTTTCGCCGGTGAAGATGGAATTGGCTCCGGCCAGGAAGCACAACGCGGCGGCCTCGCGCGTCAGCGACCGGCGTCCGGCGCTCAATCGCACCATCGAGGCCGGCATCAGCAGGCGCGCCGTGGCGATGCAGCGAACCAGGGCCAGCGAATCGGCGGGCCGGGCTTCGGCCAGCGGCGTGCCTTCCACGGCCACCAGCATGTTGATGGGCACGCTTTCCGGATGCGGATTGAGCGAGGCCAGCTGCTGCAGCAATCCGATGCGGTCATCGTCGCTTTCGCCCATGCCGATGATGCCTCCGCAGCAGACGGTGATGCCGACTTCGCGGACATGCTCCAGCGTGTGCAACCGGTCCTCATAATTCCTCGTCGTGATGATGCGATCGTAAAACTCGGGCGAGGTGTCCAGGTTGTGGTTGTAGGCGGTGAGGCCGGCCTCGGCCAGTCGCCGGGCCTGTTCGGCGGTCAGCATGCCGAGCGTGCAGCAGACTTCCATATCGAGCGCCGCCACGCCGCGCACCATTTCGAGCACCGCGTCAAAGTCACCGCCGTCGCGCACCTCGCGCCACGCCGCGCCCATGCAGAACCGCGTCGAGCCTTCGCTCTTGGCCTGGCGCGCCCGGGCCAGAACGTCGTCCAC
>JBAUWE010000618.1:0-2404 GCA_049583595.1 Terriglobia bacterium | reverse complement strand
ACTGGACTTGCGCTGATCTTGCTGGTTTTAGGCATCGCGCCTCTTTCGCGGGCGGCAACGCTGCACTTGAAGGACGGGAACGTTCTGACCGGTGATTTCCAGCGCCTGGTGGGGGGCAAAATCGTTTTCAAAACCAATAGCATGGGTGCGCTGACAATCCCCACCGACAAGATTGCAGATTTTACTTCCGGGTCGACTGTGGTTGTTGTTCTCAAGAGCGGGAAGAGGTCGGACGGAATTTTTTCTGTGAACGAGGCCGGCGCCTGGCAGCTGCAGTCGGATACCGGGACTACGATCCTGCCTGCGGGCGACGTGCTGGCCGTCTACCCCTTCGATGTCTTTATGAAAGAGAACCCTTCGGGTTCCCGACAGCCCTGGCAGGATTGGAAGGGAGAGGGCGCACTGGGGTACGTTCTTCAGCAGTCCAGCCAGACATCCCGATCGCTTTCAATCAATTTTGCCAGCAGCCGGATCGAGCCGACGCTGGCGGGCTTGCCGCCTCTCCGCGCCACTCATTTTGGTTTTAACATGGCCTTTGCCACGGTTACCCAGTCGGGGGTGACCACCAGGGCCAACACGCTGACTTCGGTCCTGCGACAGGACTTTTTTATCGGCGGTAGTGCGCGCAACTACCTTTTCGCCCAGGGACAGTGGGACCACATTCAGCCCCAGGAATTAAGATTGCGCCAGACCTATGGTGGCGGCATGGGACGGGACCTTGTCCGGCGTTCCAATTTTACCTTCAGCATCCAGGGCGGGCTGACCTACGTCAGGACCCGTGTTGACACCGGAGAACTCCGGAATGAAATGGAAGCGCTGGCGGGGGAAAGGTTTGCTTTAACCCTCGTGAAGCACTTGACCATCAACCACGGTTTTGAAGTTTATCCCAGCCTGACTTCCGCCGGAGACTACAGGTTTAACTCCGTGACTGCACTGGATGCTCCGATTTCCCAACGATTCTCCTTCAACATCAGTTTGAACGACCAGTTTCTCAGCCGGCCAGTGGCGGGAACGCAGGGCAACGTCCTCATCCTGAGCACGGGCCTGGGCATCAAGTTTTAAGGTGATCCAGCTTTTCAGACGATCTGAGGGGCCCTTCTGTGCAGGTTCACCCATGGCAGCAGCACGGCTCGCCTTGCAGGGCTTTCCTTCCTTCCATGCAGATCATTGGAACGGCCACCAGGGCGGCCACCGGGTCAATCCATCGGATGTGAAACATCGCATTCAAGGCCAGCCCCGCCAGAGTGAGGCCGGCCAGGTAGGCGCAGGTCGCGGATTGTACGGCGTCCGCGCTCAGGGCAAGGTTTCCGGTCGCTTTCCCGGCCTTCCGCTTTGCACGGCTGAGCACGGGCATTACGATGAGGGCGGCCACTGTAATGCTGATGCCCAGCCAGCTTGTTTCCGGCTGCACTTCCTGCCAGAGTGCCAGCACAGACGCGAGGGTGACAACGCCTGCCAGCACGAAGAGCAGAATTCCGGCCAGCCGGGAGGCCCGGGCTTCGCTGAGGGTGAAACCTGGAACAAACTGAAGAAGCACCACGAGCGCCGACATCAGTTCCACAAAACTGTCAGCGCCAAACGCCAGCAGCAAGGGACTCTGGGCGCGCCATGCCGCCGCCAGCGCAATCAGGCACTCAGCGGACATCCAGACCAGGGTGATGATCTGTAATCGACGGATGTGGCGGGTCATCGCCCCGGGCGCCGCAGGCGGACTGCTGATTTCCGCCGGCATTTGATCCGCTGCTCCTTCGGGCAAGCCCACGGTCACTCTCCTCTCAACTGTTTCTATACCCACCCTCGTCGCTTGTCCAGTGCCACTGGGCCGGGACCGCTCAGCGGTTTACTCGGGAAGGGTCACACGCGACCCAACTCGCCTTCAACCTGATGCGCCGTTCATCGGAAGAGGGGAGTCCTCAGAAATGGAATGTGACCTCCACCCTTAGAGTGCGCGGCTCAATAAAGTGGGTGCCCGAAAAACTTGATAGAAAATTATAGAGAGCAACCTTGTCGGTAAGGTTCACCATGGTTAATTTGGCGCCCACCGAATAGTGTTCTTTTTTCCAAAGACTGTCTGACCCCAGTGCAACGTCAAAGAGACTATGTGGCGCGATTCGGGTGGGATTTGTATCTGCGTTGTAGGTTTCGGGAGAAACAACGTGAACCAGCGTGGCGCCATAATACGGCGAGTTACAACTGCGCAACGGGTTGTCCACACTTGCGAAGGTTGAGCCGCAATACAGGCCCATCGCGTGCTGCTCGTCTCCGGAAAGAGTCAGCGCCGTCGCATAGCCCGGGACGCTGGGTACCACCAACCCGCCGTCGAACCGCCAGGTCAAGCCCAGCCACAAGCCTTTGAGCGCAGAGTTGGAAAATTGGTACTGAAGATTGGTGGTCTCCTCAAATC
>JBAUWE010000617.1:0-3755 GCA_049583595.1 Terriglobia bacterium | reverse complement strand
CCTGAGAACATAGTAGAATCCATTAACTTGCCTTTTCGAATAGGGATGGGTCAAAAAGAATCTCGTGCTTCAGAACCATTTCCTCCGTCACCACAAACTCCCGGACGGTGCGCTGGCTGGGTAAATGATACATCAGGTCCAGCATCAGGTCTTCAAGGATCATGCGCAGGCCCCTCGCTCCCAGCTTGCGCAGCAGGGCCTGGCTGGCAATCGCCATCAAGGCGCCCTCGGTGAACTGCAGCTTCACATTTTCATATTCAAACAAACGCTGGTACTGCCGCACCAGCGCGTTCTTGGGCACGGTCAGAATCTCCACCAGCGCCTTTTCGTCCAGATCTCCCAGAACGCTGATCACGGGAAGCCGCCCCACGAACTCCGGAATCAGGCCATATTGAATCAGGTCAATCGGTTGCGCCTGCTCCAGCATCTCGATGTTCCGGCGTCCCGGCGGAGTCCCGGGCGCCTCCTCGGGACTGTGAAATCCCAGGGATTTCTTTCCGGTGCGCCGCTCCACAATTTTCTCCAGCCCCACAAACGCCCCGCCGCAGATGAACAGAACGTTGGTGGTGTCCACCGGAGTAAATTCCTGGTGCGGGTGCTTGCGGCCGCCCTGCGGCGGCACGTTGGCCACCGTCCCTTCCAGAATCTTCAGCAGGGCTTGCTGCACGCCCTCGCCCGAAACGTCGCGGGTGATTGAGGGATTTTCGTCCTTGCGCGACACCTTGTCAATTTCATCGATATAGATAATGCCCTGCTGCGCCCGCTGAACGTCGCCCTGCGCGCTCTGCAGCAGCTTCAGGATGATGTTTTCAACGTCCTCGCCCACGTAACCCGCTTCGGTCAGCGTGGTGGCGTCGACAATCGCAAAAGGAACTTCCAGCAGTCTTGCCAGAGTCTGGGCCAGAAGCGTCTTGCCGGTCCCGGTGGGCCCGATCAGCAGGATGTTGGACTTGGTCAGTTCAACATCGTTGCGCACTTTGGCCAGCATGATGCGCTTGTAATGGTTGTAAACCGCCACGGCCAGCTTCTTCTTGGCCTTGTCCTGGCCGATGACGTACTCATCCAGAAACCGTTTCACTTCCGCCGGACGTGGCAGCTTGGCTTCCACCGTCGGCACGCGTTCGGACTGATCTTCTTCCAGAATCGTATTGCAGATCGCTACACATTCGTCACAGATATAAGCTCGGGGATGATCGCCGGGGGAAGAAATTAACTTACCTACTGCGTCCTGGGTTTTCTGACAAAATGAGCAACGAAGTATTTCTTCTGAAACTGTTCGTTTCAAGTAAGGTCGCCTCCGTTATTTGTGCTTCTCAATAATCTCATCGACTATGCCATACTCCCTGGCCTGCTGCGCATCCATCCAGAAATCGCGTTCGACATCGCGTTCAATCTTCTCAAGCGGCTGGCCGGTGTGCCTGGCCATGATTTCATTCAGCCCGGCCCGCACCCGCAGGATTTCGCGCGCATGAATATCAATGTCGGTGGCCTGCCCGGACAAACCTCCCATGGTCGGCTGATGGATCAGCACCCGTGAGTTGGGCAACGCAAAGCGCTTGCCGTGGGTGCCGGCTGAAAGCAGCAGGGCCGCCACGCTGGCCGCCTGTCCGATGCAGATGGTGGCCACGTCGGGCCGGATAAACTGCATGGTATCGTAAATCGCCATTCCTGCCGTCACCACGCCGCCGGGCGAATTGATGTAGAGGGAAACGTCCTTCTCCGGGTCTTCGGCTTCGAGGAAAAGCAACTGCGCCGTCACCAGATTGGCCACATTATCATCAATCGGGGTGCCAATGAAAATAATATTATCGCGGAGCAGCCGGGAATAAATGTCGTAGGCCCGCTCCCCACGGTTCGTCTGCTCAACCACCATCGGAATCAATGTCATCGCTGGTCCATTCATGCTCATCGGCGCTCCCTGCCAACTACCCCTCGGCTTTGTCCGGAACGTTTTCGGATTTGGGTTTGATCTTAGCGTGTTGATAGATGAGGTCAAGAGCCTTCTGATTGCGGAGCCTACGTTCAATTGTAGGGAGCTCCCCATCGCGTGTCAAGCGCGTTTTCAAGGCCGCAGGGGCTTCGTGCCGCTCCTGCGCCAGCTCCCGGATCAACTCGTCAACCTCTTCTTCCTTCACTTCGATGGCCTCGGCTTCCCCCACCTTCTCCAGGATCAGCGAGCCGCGAACGTCTTTTTCGGCCTCGGGCTTTGCATCTTCTCTCAGCTTCTGCCAGTCCAGGCCCACGGTCCGGGGATCCATACCCTGGGAAATCAGCTGGTTCAGAAACCTTTCCAGCTTGCCGTCCACCTGTCCCTCTACCAGTGTATCAGGAACCGGAAAGCTGTGGGCGACCACCAACTGGTTCAAGAGGCCCTGCTTGGCCTCTGTCTCGGCCACATACTTCTTGCGCGCGGCCAGGTTTTCAGAAACCCTGTCCTTCAATTCGTCCATCGTTTTGAACTCGCTGACCGATTTCGCAAACTCATCGTCGAGTTCCGGCACAACCTTCTTCTTAACCGCCTGGATTTCCACCCGGTAGCTGAGCGATTTCCCCGCCAGCGGCTTGGAAGCGTAATCCTCGGGGTAATTCACGTCAAATTCCCGCACATCGCCCGGCTTTGCGTCCCGCAGGTTTTCGGTGAACTCGGGCACCGACCCTTCTGCCGAGAGGTGCACCATGGCGTCATTGGCTTCCAAAGGCTTCGCCTCCGCGTCGGCCTTGTCCACCCCGCGATAGTTCACGGTCACGTAATCGCCGTCCTGGGCGGCGCGGTCTTCCACCGGTTCATAGGTGGCCGCGCGCTGCCGCAGTTCCTCCAGAGTCTGACTCACTTCCTCCTCGGACACCTCGAACGGCCCCTGCTCAACCTCGAGCCCTTTGTATTCTTCCAGTTCGAAATCCGGAAGAACCTCAAACCTGGCCGTGGCGGTGAGCGGAGTGTCCTCCTCAAACTTAAGATCGTCAAAGTGAGGACGTCCGATCACAGACATCTTCTGTTCTTTAATTGCATTTTCGAAATATTTGGGCAGAAGCGACTGCACCACTTCGTTGCGAATGTCATCCTGATAGTGCCTTCGGATCAGCGAAGCGGGCGCCCGGCCCGGCCGGAAACCCGGAATGCGTGCCAGGCGGCGGTACTGCGCCGTGACAGCTTCGGATTCCTGTTTGACGATATCAGGTGGTATTTCGATTACGAGTTCTTTCTTGCAGGTTTCAGATTCCACAGTTCCTCAATAATAGCGGCTGTTTAGATTGAAAGAGAACGGAAGGTGGTCCTTCAAACTTCTAACTGAGGGAATGGCCCAGCCCCGGAAAGAAGTGCAATTCCCCGGGTCCCAAAAGCTCAGTATAGCATAAGGTTCCCGGCTGTCAACCCAAGTGCCGCCCGGATATTCAACTGGCCGGCCGCCCGAAATTCTCCGTGATTTCTCCTCTCTTTCTGATGCACGGCGCCGGCAAAAGTTATGCGGCAGCCAGCAGGCATACACCCGCCGCAGAGGAGGATGGCACAGAATGTGTAGCACAGGATGTGTGTTTTTCAGACTCTTCGGGGTTTTACGTTGGAGTGGCCTGCGGGGCGATATGCTGGCCGCCATGTCGCGCCTCCAGCCACAGGGTGTTGATGTTGCCAGGCGAGAAAATCCGCAGAGTCTCCGAGGCCGGAGACCCTGTGCTAATGCCTGCCCTGTCCCGGGGAGGGCTCAATCCACTTCATCACCCCCGACAGGCCGCCAGATCCAATCAAATGAGGAGTA
>JBAUWE010000616.1:0-20466 GCA_049583595.1 Terriglobia bacterium | reverse complement strand
GCAATTCCCAGGCAGAAGGTAAGAAAAAAGCCACACCAGCACAGAAACTTTTTGAACCCGGCCCCACCCAGACTAACCGGCATTAAATATCCTTCAGCGTTGAAAAAAGCCCGGGCAGCGCAACTGTCAACATGTCGTTACAGCTACACCGCCCGGATGGATAGCCTCCGCTGATGTTCAGATCAGAAGTGCAGCTTTAGCGCCATCTGAATGATGCGCGGAGCACGGGCGCTGGTGACCTGTCCGAAAGTGCTGGATGTGAAGCTGCCCGAGGGGTTGTTAAATTGCGCATGGTTGAAGGCATTAAAGAACTCAGCGCGGTATTCAAGCCCCTTTGTTTCGGAGAACTTAAACTCCTTGTGCAGCGCCATGTCGAAGTTGATGATCCCAGGCCCATGGAAGAACGAGCGTCCCGCGTTCCCGGGCACGCCGATGGATTCCCCATAGAAAGTTGCCGGCGAAAAGTATTGGTGGTCGGCATTGCTTCGAGGGTCATAGATCTGAATGGACTGCCCGGTCCAGTTGGGCTTGTCTACACCAGAACATCCACAGAGCGAGTAGTCACCACCGTGGCCCATTCCGATTGCGAACCCGGTCGTGAGCCGGGTAATGCCCGAGAAGTCCCATCCTCCAAGCACTTGTTTCCCGAAACCCTGAGATGGGCCTGGCAGGGACCACACGTAGCTGAAAACGAAATTGTGGGCCAGGTCATACGTGGAGAGACCCCGGCTCAATTTTGCATTAAACGGATTGATGTTTTGCGAAAAAGCCGAGGAATCATCGATTGATTTCGACCAGGTGTAAGCGCCAAGAAACTGGACAGCGCCGACCCTTTTCTCCATTGTAACCTGCAGCGAATTATATGCGGAATTGGCGATGGTCGCCGTATAGTTGTTATCCGAGAAGTCCATGATGGCGTTCAGGCCCTGCCCAATTGCAAAGCGGCCCGACGTCACGGAATGGGGACGCGTCCCGTATTGAAAGTTTCCTCCACCCAGGTCGTAGGTCGAGTCTTCACCATTTCGACCGCAGCCAGGTGTCGCCAGACATAGGGATGCGCTACCTGGATTCGACGAATATCCGGCAATCAGGTGATGCCCGTTTGTCCCTACGTAGGCGATAGTCAGCAACATTGTGCTGCTCAGCTGCCGCTGGATGCTGAAATCATAGTGCTGTGAGTAAGGAAGCTTGTTGTTCAGGTCAAATCCGGGCGCACTCGCAATAGGCTGAAGTTGTGACCAGTCGATTGTCTGCGGGTTGGGGAGATTGAACGGGAACCGCTGGCCGGGCCCTCCCGCGGTCTGACGGTTCTTGTAAGGCTCCGCAAAGTAAGTCTGGGTAGGACTCACGTAGAAGAGACCTGCAGGCGCGTCACCCACTTCATAAAACTGGGTGAGGTCTTCGACGTTGGTATAGTAAATGCCATAGGAGGCCCGGATGCTGGTTTTACCAGGGCCGCCAAACACCTTGCCCATCAGGCCGCTGCTGAAGCCTGGAGAATAGGCCACGCCGATACGGGGAGCAAAGTTATTGTAGTCGTTGGGGGCCAGCCCTGGTGCGACACCCGGATCTCCAGGACACAGCCAACCCTTCGGTGCGGTGGGATAAATGGTCGACTGGACATTGAAGTTTATCGCCTGGATTCTGCAATAGCTCGGCGTCCTGTTCAGCTTGTCACGGAAAAAGGTGCTGGTCTCCCACCTCAAGCCGTAGTTGAGCGTCAGATTCGATTTTAACTTGTAGCTGTCCGCCACAAACAGCGCACCGTATTCTGATCGCGAATCCAGAAATTGCCTGCTGGATTGGATAAAGCCCACAGGCGCCCCAATCAGATAATCGGCAAAGTCACTGCCCGTTTCCGAGCCGTCGAAATCAAACACGCCGTTTTCTGCGTAGGTGTTTCTTTCGTTGATCTGGAACCGCTGGTAGTTGCCGCCAAATTTAATGGTGTGCTTTCCCCGAACCGAGGAGAAGTTATCGGATATCTGATAGGTATTGTTGAACTGGCCGGTTGTGCCATCCGGAAGCCCAACCGAGACGCCTGTGTTGTCCAGATAGATCAAAGGAACACCTTGAAGGCTTGGCACTACGGGATTGATCCCTAACCCTCCCGTCACGAATCCAAGAGAGGAAAGGTCCGATACCAGGCCGCCCTGGGGCTGGTGCTGGGTCATGGCAGTCCGGAAAAAGGAAGCATGAGCTTCATTCACATTCGTCGATCCAAACGTGCGCGTATTGCTCAAGACGGCCTGCATGGCCTGCTGCGGAGTTGAAGCCTCGAAGCCCGGCACATTTGCGGCCGGGTAAGGGTCGAGGAGATTGGTATTGTCCAGGGCATAGTACAAAGACCAACGGCCGTAGCCCTGCGTATCAAGGTCGCTCTTGACAGAGAATTTATCGTCCCGGAGGTGCTGTTTTTGAGATGTCGTCGAAAAAGTCGCACCGCCCAGACCCGGGCTTGCCTCGGGGATAAAACTCAGCGTCCCGGCTGCAGCCGGTGACCACGCGGCCTGGGGAATGATGCCGCCAGGGAAGACGCAATCCGCTGTACTCGCGCAGTCCGAAGTGTAATACGGCTCGCCGTTTGTTACCGTATAGCCCAGCCGCTGTGTCAATACCTCGTTCAAACAGCCGCTCCCCGCGGTATCGCACCCCTGGACCACCGCAGCGGGATCAAGCAAATCACTCACGTCACCTGCTCTCTGCGCGGCAGTGGGCACCGAGATCGCGCCGGTTGAAACGCCCAGTGATTGCCGGGTGCCCTGATAATCACCGAAGATGAAAAGCCGATTCTTAATGATGGGCCCGCCCACGGTGGCGCCGAACTGATTCCGCTTGAAAGCCCCACGGTCCGGGTCAAAGAAATTACGCGAATCGAATTTCTCGTTGCGGACGAATTCAAACGCCGAACCATGCCATTGGTTCGTGCCGCCTTTGGTCACCACATTGACAGTTGCTCCGGAATACTGGCCATACTCTGCTGAGCCGGCGTTGGTGATCACCTTGAATTCCTGAATCGAATCCAGATTGGGAACAAGACCGGCGCCGTTGTTCCTTCCCTCTTCGACGCTCCCGCCATTCAGCATGAATCCGTTGGCAGCCTCCCGCCCCCCGTTGACGGAGAAGTTTCCGGAATTCCCGGTGCCTGCAACCGGCCGGTCACTCAGTGATCCCGTTGTGCTCTGGGGGGCCACACCCGCCTGCAGCCCCAGCAAATCGATGTAGCTGCGGCCATTGAGCGGCAGAGAAAGCATTTTGCGGCTCTCAATCACATCACCCATGGAAGTATTCTCGGTCGCAACCTGTACAGCCTGGGCCGATACCTCCACAGACTGTTGTTCGCTGCCGATTGCAAGCTTGGCATCCACACGTAAATCCTGATTGATCAGCAGGGTGATACCACTCTGGACATAAGCCTTGAAGCCCGTCGCCTCAACCGTCACGCTGTAGTGCCCAACCGGCACAACGGGAAAGCCGTAGGCCCCACTGGAATTTGAACTTGTCTTCGCGACCGCGCCGGTATCCTGGTTCTTTAGCGTGACACTGGCCGATGGTACGGCTGCCCCGGATGGGTCCGTCACGACCCCGGAAATAGATCCGCTCACTGTTTGTGCCCTGAGCAGTGGAACGGCTGACAATAAAGCAAAAACTAGCGCCGCGAACACGCCCAGAATGATTCGCCCCTTACTCATACTCAAATCCCTCCTCAATCAGTCTTTGTACCCATGCTCATTTGCAACATGACCCCAGTGAAGCTTACCCTTCGTTACCCACCGCAACGGCATCTGTCGTCCATGAGCGTCCACGAACCTGTGCCGGGCAAATACCCTCACTGCCTAGCTCTCAACTGCTGAATTCAACGCGTGCAATGCATTCGACAAAATAAAAGCGCAATGGCCTTGGTACACACGTACCCTGGCACCCGTTGTTAGGTTCTCCAAAATAGAACCCCATTCATCTGTAGTGAGAAACTGTGACCTTAGGCCCAACGCGCTAAAAGACTGCCCCCCACCGAGGACAAGAGCATCCCCTTCCCAAATGAAGGGGAAAACCCTGAGGCAGATATCACGAAGCAGAACTACCAGTCAGCACAATAACGCCAGCAAAACCTTTTGACCTCTGGCCTTATAGCTTGAAAAAGGAAAACCGTCTGCTATGAAATAATAAATAAAGTAATATTAATAAGTGGTGCCGGATTCTTGATTACCATGGGAACTTTTGCGTTGTCAAGGAAAAATTACTTCACTTTTTCTCTGATTTTGCCCCTCACCCCTAAATCCCCATGCTCGACTGAGAAAATGCTGTGACCCTGGCGCGGATAGTTTAACATGAACCTCATGTGGCTGGGACGGGCTATGACAAATCGCGCGCTGCCGTTGTTCCTGGGTGCCCTCGCGCTGGCGTTTATATGCGCAATTGGAAAAGGCTCCGAAGTTCCCCCTCAATCGGCCACGGCCCATACACGTGAGGCTAAGAAGTACATGGCTCTCAATGACTTAGACCAAGCCAGGAGTGAACTGAGCACTGCTATCCGGATCGATCCAGCTTACGGCGAGGCCTACGAATTGATGGGGCAGCTCGACCTCCAGACTGGAAATACTGAAGGTGCGATCTCGGCCTTCACACAGGCCGTGAAACTGCAACCGAAATCTTTCAGTTCCCACTACGGGTTGGCAATGGTTTTTCTGCAGAAACATGATGTCCAAAAGGGGCTCCCGGAACTCAGGACGGCAGTATCACTCCGCCCAGCCGACTTCGGTGCCAATTACAACCTTGGAGTGCTGCTCCTCGACGAAGGCCATGCAACAGAGGCCATTGAATACTTGCGCCGTGCCCAAGCTACCGGTGAGAGCCGGCCCGAGGTTGCCTACAATCTGGTCCGTGCCGAACTGGCTGCGAACAGGCTTGATGAGGCCAGGGGGGAGGCGAGGAAGGCCGCAAGGTCTCTGGGCTCGGACTTCAAGTGGCAGGCGGCGGTTGGCCAAATGTTTCTACAACAGCACCAGCCCGGCGACTCAGTTCCCTACCTTTCCCGGGCGCACGTTCTACGGCCGGATTCCACGGATATCCGTCAGAGGCTCGCGGTGGCTTGCCTGGAATCCAATCGGCCCGAACAAACAATCGCACTCATCAAAGAACCACAGGCAGCGGAAGACTACTATCTCCTGGCTGGAGCAAATTATCTGCTGCGGCGTTATGAGCTTGCTGCAAAAAATGCAACCGCTGCGGTTCACCTGGATTCCAGCCAGCCCTCTTACCTGCTGCTTGCCGCTCGAATCGAACAGCACCTTGGCCAGCACGACTTCGCGCTCTCGCTGCTGGAAAACACCATCAGGCTGGCGCCGAAGTGGGCGGACCCGTACTACAGCGCCGGAGTAAGTCTTTATTGCGAAAAGCGATACACAGACGCGCGGAAATACCTCAAGGAGTCGCTGGCGCTTCAGCCTGATTCAGCCCGTGCCCTCTTTCTCTATG
Organism: Terriglobia bacterium; assembly: GCA_049583595.1. Taxonomy (GTDB): domain Bacteria; phylum Acidobacteriota; class Terriglobia; order UBA7540; family UBA7540; genus SCRD01. Next base: position 14,991 of record JBAUWE010000616.1, on the reverse strand, counting down.
CGGTCACTCTTGTCGGCGAAGGGAATGACCAGGAAGGGGAAACCTATCTCCGCAAAGCCGTCGCTCTCAATCCGGGCAACGCGCACTTCCGGTACTACCTGGGAGAAGTCCTGATGCGGCAAAACAGGCTGTCGGATGCCGAAGAGGTTTTCAGGCAGGCCATCCGCGTCGATCCGAAATACGCCCCTCTGCACTACCAGCTTGGGAAGCTTTTGCTGCGGAGCAATCATCCCGACCTGGCAGCACGGGAAACCGAAAAGGCGATCAGTCTTGATCCGAACCTGGCCGAGGCCTACTACCAGATCATCCAGGCTTACAACAGGCTGGGAGAAAAAGAGAAGTCCGCCCGCGCGGCTGCCATCTTCGCCAGGCTCAAGAGGGGGCCCGCCGGCGACAAGGAAAAGTTTTACGAGAGCGTGAAGAAAGAGCTGGGGCTGCCGTAATTCGTATTTCCAGCCTTCTACCTTCTGCCGTAAGTGCTCTATGACCGCTGTGGCTTCCTCGCCTCAAGCTTGCCGCGAAGCACCGTGATGGAAGCTTTTGGCAGAGTAAACTGCGCGTCCGGGCCGCCCGGAGCGACCGCACGCACGGGTGGATCGTCAGGATCGGCGTGGGAGTCCGGTCCCGTCGAATGCCACACGTATTGCTCGCTGCCAAACGTCACCCGATGAACCTGGCCCGCAAAATGACTCACGCGTCCGCTTCCTGAATCCTCGAAAGCAATTTGAACCGTCCGCGCATTGTTCTGGTCCTTGTTAATCAGCAGGATCGACCAATTGCCGTCCGGCCGCTTCAGTGCATAGCTTGTAATCAGAGCGTTTCCCGCGGCATCCTTCACGGTCCCCATAACCCGAAACATGTGGTGTACGCCCGAGTGATGGGACGCCCATTCCAGGTTAATCAAATGGCTGGCATAGTACTCCGCCGTATACCCTTTGACCTTAAAATTGGAGTCGCAAACAAAGTTGCTCCACGTACCCCATCCATGACACCCGCGGTTGGGGGGCTGGGGCTGGATGGGCGAATGGAAATATGCGCCACCGCCCTCCAGAAAAAAACTTCCAACGCTGTCAGCCAGCCAGAGGCCTGAGAAAATGTCCGACATATAGGGCGTCATCTCCCAGGAAACGTTGCTCTCTGTATTCATCAGCGGAATACCATCAGGAAGGCCATCCTCGCGCAACGCCTGGAGGCAGCTTCGCGTCAGTTCCGGCTCACGATAGAGATCGGCCCAATTCACCGCACACGGATCAAAGGGATAATGCTCAAAGGAGACAAAAGCGAGATCCTGCATTCGCCCGTGCGCCTTCAGGTAATCCAGGAAGCGCGCGAACCAGGAGGTTCTTCCCTGCGCGTCCGGCCAGACGGAGATGTCCTGGTTGATGCCCTGAAACACCGGACCGCCCAGCTGAACGTCAGGATCAACCTTGTGGATGGCATCGGCGAATTGCACATAGAGCGCGGCGTAATCCTCAGGCATGCAATATTGCCCGTCGCACTCCTCTCCCATCTCAATCCGCGCTACGGGATAACCTCGTTTCTTGAGATAGGCAACCTGCGCTGCCGCGTCTTCCGGAATGCTGTACAGGATGGCGACAGGAATTGTAGCCGGCAACTTGTTGGTGATGCCGCTGGTGAAAAACAGATCAAACCCGGTTTGGGAACGATTGGGATTTAAGTCAGAAGCAGAATGCCAGGGGTCCGTCGAAGAACAGTACGTCGCCGTCTGGCTGGCGTCGGGAGCATGTTTCACCAGGTCGACAAACGTTCCGTCGTCCTCAAGAGTGCCCACGTACACCTGGCGAATCGCATAGCCAACCCTGTCGCGCGGATCGCTGCTGGACGGCGCTTCGGAGCTACTTGCGGACTTCGTCATCACAACACGGATCCAACGTGTTGCCACTGGAGACCGGGAAAGCTTCAGCGTCACGCGTCCGCCACTCCCATTGTGCACGCTTCCGTGCGTGAAGAGATTCCAGCGCCCCGAGGCCTGCTGTGCAACTCCTCCGCCGCCCTCGGAATACTGGCCCTCCCAACTCATGGGGTCCTCGCCGGTCCAGTATTGGACTTCGTAATCACTTGCGTACGGGTCGCCCCAGTCAATGCGAAGGACGTTGACCTTTTCCACCGCCCGCAGGTCAATGATGATCCACTGGGGATGCAGTTCATCATCCTCTCCGGTGAAGGCCTTGGCCAGGTAGGGATTACTCTTCCAGATGGTGGCCGCATCGCCATCCGTCAACCGCGAATAGCCGCGGCCGGCACCGCCGTTGCTGGTGGTTCCACGGCGGGGGAGCGGATAGCCAAACGAATTCCGCAGAAAACCTTTGGGCGCCCCGTTACCTGTAAAATACCCTTCGCGCCTGGCCGAGTCGCTCCACTCACCGTCCGAATTCCAATGCCACGCTTCAATCGCCAGTTCGGTATGGAGGCGATAAGTAATGGGCCCCCATCCGGCGGAAAGGCACTCGCGAATAATCTCTGGGGTATAAATCTTTTCGATGATGGACGGAGACAACTCGTCCATTGAACTCCCCAGGCTTTCATCCGGGTCGAAAGAGTTCACCACATGGCCAGGGGTTGTGTCCACCCGGAGCAGCGCCGCAGGAGAACTTGCCTGGCCCCCATCGCCATCGTCGCGTGCGATTCCAGCAAAAGTCGATCCAGGCAGAGTCGAAAGTGTAACTGCACCTCCTGCTCCCGCCAGAAACCTGCGCCGAGACACTCGGGACTTGAGGATATCGTTTTCAGAATTGCTCATTTCGAGATAACTTCATTAGAAACTACAGCCAGGCCATTCTGAAAATGGCTGACGCGTATGAATCAGACGATGTATCAGTCCAGAAAAACGTCCTCTTTCAGCTGCGGGAAGTTGGAAGAGACTCCTCTATTTCGGAACTTCCCTCCGCAGCTTTGATCCCTGCTTGGCCGCGTAGGCATTGAACTCTTCAATCATCTGCGGTGTCCACTGGCCGTCGATTTGCCCCGGACTGTACTTCTTCTCCCGCAGCATCATGAAGCCCCACTCATCGACCAGGCGATCCATCTCCGCGTGGTCCGCCACTTTTCCCGCTAGTTGCGGTGGAATAAACGTGATCCCTTCCGGATCGCTCACGGCCACATCCCCCGGCATCACGGTTACCTGCCCCATCCGGATCGGCACGTTAATCCCCATCAGCGTGACGTTCTTTAACGCCGAAGGGTCCGTCCCCCGGCAAAAAACCTGGAAGCCTTTCATCTCCTCGATCTCAGCCGTATCACGGATCGACCCATTCACGATGATTCCGTTGTGGGTCTTCGTAAACACCGAGGTGGCCAGATTCCCCCCGATGATCGTCCCGTCCTTGATCTTCCCGAACAGGTCCACCACCATCACATCCCCCGGCTGCAGCCGGTTGATGATCCAGGAATTCTCGCCCCGAACCACTTCCCCTTCCTTTTTCGCATTGGCCCGGATCACCGAGTCCAGGTCCGGCCGAAAGGGCATGAACACCGCCGTCACCACACGCCCCACCAGCCTCTGCTTCTGCGGGTTGACCACCGTCCACCCAGACTCAAACTGGTTGTGATATCCTGCCCGCTGCAACACTTCCCAGGCTTGTTCCGCCGTCACGTCCTTCAGGCGCTGAAGCATGGAATCGGGCACATCCGGACGCCCGTCGGCAAACCGCGCCCCTTGCCAATCCGGCGTGAACTCGATGAGTTGCTGCTTCGAAAACAGCCCCAGCTGGCCATAGGCAGGACTGGCAAACATGGAACTCAGGACGAGTGCGATAACAAGCAAAACCATTTCATGCCTGCGTTGAATCATGATCTTCTCTTCTCCCTTCCTTTAGGGCTTTGGTTGAACCTGCCCGAACCTCGGAAAGCAAGCGTTCGTGCAAAACTTCCAGCCACTCTATGATGGGCCGGCAATCTGTTGAAAAACGCGTGCCATCCGTTATCCCAGGAAGCGCGATGCGATAAGGAATCCCGGTTGGAGCTACATCCCAGCCAGAACTCCTCACCGCACCGTGAATGACATCACCTGATTTCGCGACAGACTTCCGGCGCTCAATCCACCCATTCGCGTCCGCCGCGGTGCGTCTACCGGGGCTTGGCGGCGATGGCGGAGATTTCAATTTTCGCGCCGTTCACCAGCTTCGCCACCTGCACGGTTGTTCGTGTGGGTTTGGGGTCGGGGAAAAACGTCTTGTAAACGCCGTTCATCTTCCCGAACTCATTGATGTCCGAGAGATAGACGTTCACGGCCACCACGTTGCCCATGGTCATCCCTCCGCCCTCGACGATCTTCTGGATCAACTGCAGGGCTGCGCGGGTCTGGCTTTCAATGTCAGGCTCGAGTTTTCCGTTGGCATCGGTTCCCTGCGTACCCGCCACATAAAGGGTGTTACCCACAAGAATCCCATTGCTGAAGGGCAACCCTTCCGGAGTTCCGGGCGGGTTGACGGCCCGCACCTGCTCCACAGGCTGCTGGGCTTGGGACTGGGGCGCTGGCGCCGAACATCCGACCGTCATGGCGGCCACCGAAGCAATCGCTAGGACAACTATCGCTTTCTTCATCGCTGGTTTTCTCTCCTTGGACCGGCGTGATGGGGGTTGCAAGCGCAGTTTGCGCACAGCGGCATTTTCCGCTTACAGCTCATGAATCACACCGGAAAATTTGGGATCGATCAGACGACTCCAACCGCCCCCCACTATATACGAGAGAACCCGTTCCGTTGCAAATATTTTGTGTGATTCCAAAAGGTGATTATGTTACCGTCTACTTCACTCATCCGTGTCGTCGACCAAACCAAGTGCCTTGCAGAAAGGAAAGTTCAGATAACCCCAGACGGAGATCATCCCATGGCTGAAAAACAAACTTCCCACGTGCGCTGGCTGCTGGTGATCTGGATGTTTATTGTCAGTGCCATTGCCTACCTCGACCGGGTCAACATCTCCATTGCCGGCCACACCATCATGGAGCAGTATCATCTCAGCACCGTGGAACTGGGATGGATTTTCAGCGCGTTTGTCGTGGGCTACGCGCTGTTTCAGACCCCGGGCGGCAGCCTGGCCGATCACATGGGACCCCGCTGGGTGCTCACGGCCGGAGTCATCTGGTGGGGGCTGTTCACGTCGCTGACGGCGATGGTCCCGACGGGCATCGCCTCCGCCTTGTTCGTTTTCATCGCTGTGCGGTTCATGCTGGGAGCGGGCGAAGCAGTGGTCTATCCTGCTTCCAACAACGTGGTGGCCAATTGGGTGCCCACCCAGGAACGGGGCATCGCCAACGGGCTCATCTTTGCCGGCGTGGGCGTGGGAGCGGGCATCACTCCGCCGTTCATCACCTACATCCTCACGCATTTCGGCTGGCGCTGGAGCTTCTGGGGCAGCGCACTGCTGGGCATCGCGGCCGGCGCCGTGTGGTTCTTGATCGCCCGCGATTCACCGGAACGCCATCCCTGGGTCTCAAAATCAGAACTCGAACTCATCCGCGCCGGGGTTGACGTCAAGCATGAGCAGCACGTCGAGTCGACACCCTGGCTCAAGATTGCCCGCAGCAAGGAAATTCTCGCCATCACCTTCAGCTACTTCTGCTACGGGTATGTCGCCTATATCTTCTTCACCTGGTTCTTCATCTATCTCACTACGGTGCGCGGCCTCGACCTGAGATCGGGAGCCGGCTACACCATGCTGCCTTTCATCGCCATGGCCGTCTGTTCGCCCCTGGGCGGCGTCATCTGCGACGTCGTCACCCGGCGCTACGGCAAGCGCTGGGGACGTTGCGGCATTGCGGTGGTGGGCATTGGCCTGGCAGCCGTCTTCATCGTGATCGGCGCCGACGCCGCAAGCCCTGAGGTGGCCAGCTTCGTTCTGGCGGGCGGGGCGGGCGCACTCTATCTCAGCCAGAGCTCTTTCTGGTCAGTCAGCGCCGATGTTGCCGGGCCGTGGGCGGGAACCGTTTCAGGCGCCATGAACACCGGCGGCCAGCTTGGCGGAGCACTGACCGCAACGCTCACCCCGGCCATCGCCGGTCACTTCGGCTGGAGCGCATCCTTCCTCACCGCTGCAGCACTTTGCGCGGTCGGTTCCGTGGCATGGCTGGTAGTGGACCCCGACCGGAAGATTCTGCCATCAGGCGCTCTCGATTCAGCCGCAAGCAGTAAGGCAGGTGCATAGGCGCCTGTAGTCCATCAGTTAGAGGAAAGCTGCTGCTAGTGTGGCGTCCCGCTTGATTCCTTACGCCTCGGTCGAAAAGTGGTCATTCCGATCCCGCAGAGCGGGAGAGGAATCTGCTTCTCGGCCGTGCTACAAGCAGATTCCTCGGCCCGGCAAAAACGCCGGCCCTCGGAATGATGGTCGCATGGCAAATATTTAGTTGGGATGCCACCCTAGTGTTTGCTGGGCTTTGCGAGGTATGGAATAAACCCTCGCGCGCGTGTGCGGATCTTGTACACTGATTTCGTGGCCGTGATGTAGAGCGTGCGGTAGTCAGAGTCGCCCCAGGCCAGATTGGCCGGCTGCTCGGGAACGACAATCGTGCCCAGATGGTTTCCCTCCGGATCCCACACCCAGACGCCCAGGGGTCCCGTTACAAACAGATTCCCGTTACGGTCAACCCGCATGCCGTCCGGAACGCCCTCGTGCGGGCCACCCTCTTCGCTGCCGAATTCGCGGCCGTTTGCCAATTTGCCGCCGGGCAGAAAATCATACACCCGGATATCTTTCCGCTCACTGTCATCAATGTAAAGCTTCCTGCCATCCGGTGAAAACGCCAGCCCGTTCGGCTGGGCCATATCTTTAACGAGAAGCTGCATGCCGCCCTGCGCGTCAAGCCGGTAAACACCCTGGTAAGGAATCTCCTGTTTCTGGTCCTTGGTCAGGTCCATATTGGGATTGGTAAAGTAGAAAGCGCCGTCAGGGCCCATCACGATGTCGTTCGGGGTGTTGAGCTTCTTTCCCTCATAGTGGTCTGCAAGCACCTTGTAATGGCCGTCCGGATCCACCTGAATAACAGCCCTCAGAACACTCGCGCAGTCGATAAGGTGAAATTCGCGGTCGAAGGTGTTGCCGTCGGGATTGCCCAGAGAAATCAGAGTTTCCTTGTGACCGTCGGGATAAACACGAAAAATTTTGTTGAGAATTTCATCGCTGACATAGAGAAACCCGTGCGGGTCCCAAACAGGGCCTTCTGTAAAACCGAATCCCGTCGCCATGCGTTTCATCTTCGCGTGGCGTCCAATCAGCTTCCAGAACTTTGGCGAATTTGCACGGAGCTCGAACTTGCGGGGAGCCTGCTGCGCCTTCAGCGCCACCGGCACGGAAAACAGAAGAGCCAATCCGACGATTATTGATTTCATTAAGGACGCACCCCTTTCCATCTGCTGTAGCCACCACCGGCCGCGAAGCTCCCGGAACCCTTATCGGGAACGCGATGAACTGGCGCTTCCAGTCCGGGGGTTCTGATGGGTTGAATCAAGAATCAGGAAACTTGCAAGATCATCCAGTTGTTGTGAGCTCAGTTTCCTGCCGTAGTCATCCGGCATGATCGACCGCGCCTCATGCGCCATATGAGCGACGTCAGACTTCATCAAAAGATGAAAGGTGCCGTCTTCACTGAGCAGGGCGATCGAGAAATTGTCTTCATTGCGGACCAGACCGGAAAAGTGCCGCCCCGAATGCGTGACCACCCTGACCAGTTCCCACCGCGGCAGGAGATCTTTGTTGGGCTGTAGGATCGTCTGGCGGATCACCCGGGCTGAGTGAGTGCGGCCGAAATCAGTGAGGTCAGGGGCGATAAAACCACCCTGGCCCTGCATCATATGGCATTCAGAGCATCGGGCCTCTCCAAAGAACAGCTTTGCCCCCGCCGCTGGATCGCCTTTCAGGTTTGCCGCGCCGCCGTTACTTCCACGCAGCGATCGAATATAGCTGACGATCTCCTCAATCTGCTGATTGGTCAGAAAGTGGAATGACGGCATCCCCTTGTCGGGTATGCCATGTTGGATAATCCTGGTCAGCGCTTCGTCCGTGCGCGCCGCCGCGGCCGGAGTGCCCACAATCGCAGGCGCGTGTTCTCCCCCGCGGCCGTCGAGACCGTGGCAGGGAGCGCAGTGGCTTGCAAAAGATTGCTTTGCGTGTTCAAGCCCACGCCCGGCGTCCCGGCCCTTGTTGGCGGGCGTCCGTTGGCCCAGGCATAAGGCCGGAAAGATAAAAAGGGCGGCACACAGGAAACCGCTGCAATGTTTGAGATACCGCAGAATTCCGGGCTTCACCGGGTGGCACTCCGTTCTTCCCACTGGCGCTGGAAGCCGCTTCGCTATATCACTTGAGCCAGCGTCGAATGGCGTTCATTTATATTTTCCGCCTTCTGGCCGCCCTGTACCAGCCAGAAAATTTCTCTTCTCCGGGAGCTTTTCGCATCCTGCCAGGTCCTCCCGGAACATCGGGCAGTCTACGGCAATCCGCTTGATGCTGTCAATTTGCTGACCGGCGTGTATTGACCCAGTTTGAATTTGTGGCACGGGCGTCCTCGCCCGTGCTGCGGTCAAAAGACACGGCCAGAATGGCCGTGCCACAAAACAGGAACCAGACTGAGCGCTACAGACCGGCGGGAACTTCCAAAAGGGCCGGATATCCCGAAGGCCGCTTCCTCCCGCTAAAGCGGCTTCTGGTGTTGCGCGACGTACTCGTCCAGTTTGGATTCCGGAGGCCCGATGTAGTGGAAAACCTCCGCCCACTCCAGGCCATACTTGCGGCCCAGCTCGCGATCTGAGGGAACGCCCCTGCGCGCTTTCGAATCGTAGTCCAGCACAATATGCTTGAAGTATTGGCGGTTGGCCGTGTCATCGTCGTCGCCGAGGATGGGCAGTCGCTGGCCTTTGGCAGCGAGTTGCTGCCTCAATTGCGCGCCGGCGTTTCCTCCCGGCCCCTGGGTCACAATCGCCACATTGGCGTCAACCTTCTGGTCGACGTGCGCACTGATGTCGACAATGCGGTTCACCAGTTGCGGCCCTCGCGCAAAATAGTACTTCTCTTTGACCCCGTGCGGTTCGAGGCCCGCTGCAAGTTGTTCGGGATAGTCCTTCTCCATTCCGGCCATCCAGCAGGCCGCCTCCACCATCTTCGCCGTAACGTAGTGGTCGGGATTCTCTTCGTATATCCCCCAGGGATCGTAGCAGAAAACGGTATCCACCTTGAGCAGGCGAAACAGAAACATCAGGCGTCCGCGAAAATCCTGCCACGGCTCGCTGTCCATCCGGTGATTTCGATATTCCAGATTGAAAACCTTCTTCAGGCCCAATGCCCTGGCCACGGCCTCCGTGTCCGTTTCGTTGTGCAGCACCGTTTCACCGGTGGTCCCGGCGCCGGCCATTTCGTCGTTGGTGGTGCGAATCAGATAGCCCGTGTAGCCTTCATGAATGAGCTTGGCCACCGTGCCCCCGGCAAAAATCGGAACATCATCCACGTGGGGTTCTATGGCCGCCAGGACCTTTCCGGCATGAGGTTTTCCGGATGCCGCCTTCTCGATGACAACTTCATCATTTGAGCGGTAGAGATACTCTTTTGCGCCGCCTGCCGCCGGTCTATTCTGCGCAACACTCGCGAAGGGTAGCCCGATCGCACTCCCAGCCAAAGCGCCGCCGATAAATTCCCTCCTCTTGATGTCCATAGCGTCTCCTGTTTGTAGGTTGGTCTCCGTCCAAGACGGAGCAACAATACTACGTTTGTTTTCAAGCCGCATCTGCAAATGCCCGGGCCGGGGAGCGGGCATCCGCCTCCCCAGGCGATTTTGCTTGACAAATGTCGGCTAGTATGATAGCCTTACGATGGTGCTGGATGGTCCGCGCTCGGGATAACGCTCGCAGGGTCTGCGCGGGGCATCGCCGGACGCAAAAAGACTAGCCGTCTGGCTTTTTGGGACGAATGGGACAGAAAAAGATGTTATTTTAAAAAACAAAGCCGAGAAGTTGCTGATAACAAAGGCTTGGCCACCAAAAACAAACCCAAACAAGCCCAAAAACAAAGCCGAGAAGTCCTTTAGAAAGGCGTCTGTTGAAAAAACAAAGCCAAAAGCAAACCCGGCTATGTTGTTGAAAATAAACGGCGGCTAAAAACGATCCCAAAACGAACCGGAAACGAATTGGAGACTACCTCAACCTTGATGTAGCCTCAAATGGGCAGATTCCCCCGGCGATCCCGGTTGAGCGCGCATCGGCGCACGGCGGCCACGGCCAACTCATGGGTCTCAACCCCGCCTCGCGCATTGTGAGGACGCGCCGGTAGATGCTGAGTGGCGATACGCGGCAAAGATTGTGGATACTCCAGTAGGATATTTGCTTGACCCACCCGCTGCGGCAATGTAATTTAGCCGTAGTTCAGGGACAGGCAGAGGGATGATGCAGGGCCTTTCCAGGGTGACTTTTTGACCTCCGGGTCTCGCCGGGGCTGTCTCCGCGTCCCAGGTCGAAAGTTTGATGGGATACCTCAAAGGGATTTTCTTAGGCATGACGGCAAGCGCCAGGATTTCAGGAACAGATCTTTTCCGGGTGTTGTCTCAAATCCGCGGTCACTCCCAGGTATTCTCCCGCTTCGTCCGCGCCCTTTATGGCGCATAATGCTTCCAGCCGGCCCTGACCGTTTGAATCAGACGAAAGAGGTAATCTCATGACAAACAACTTTCTATCTCGAAGAAAATTTTTCAAGTGGGGAGGCGGACTGCTCGCCGCCTCTACAATAGCGGGGCGCGAAGTCCCCGCCCTTGCAGCAGCGCCGCAAAATCATGACACACCATCTGGGGAAGATTACTACTCCAAGCTGAATGTGACTCCTTTCATCAATGCAGCCGGGACGTATACCTATCTGACGGCTTCCATCATGCCGCCGCCGGTGCGGGCGGCCGTCGACCGGGCGGCTCTTTCGCCGGTGAACCTGATTGAGTTGCAGAAGGCAGCCGGCGAGCACCTGGCCAAGAGACTGCGTTGCGAAGCGGCACTGGTGAGTGACGGGGCGGCTTCCGCATTGACGTTGTCAACGGCGGCCTGCATGACCCGCGGCAGAGAACGGCCGGTCCTGAATCTGCCCACTGACGTGTCCGATTTGCCCAACGAAATCCTGGTTCAAAGGGCGCATCGCTATGAATACGATCATGCCATGCGCTGCTGCGGGGCAAAAATAGTGGAAATAGAAACACTGGAAGACTACGACCGGGCTTTCTCGCCGCGGACTGCCATGGCGCACTTCTTCAACGCCGCGCAGGGCGGAAAGATCAGCCGCGAAGACTGGGTCCGCATTGCACACAAGCACGGCGTGCCGGCATCAAACGACGCGGCAGCCGATGTGCCTCCCAAGTCGCGCCTCTGGGAGTACACGCAAATGGGCTTCGACGTGGTCCAAATCTCAGGCGGCAAGGGACTGCGAGGCCCGCAAAACAGCGGGCTGCTGTTAGGAAGGAAAGATCTGATTGAGGCGGCGGCGCTGAACAACAATCCCCACGGCAACACAGTGGGACGCGGCATGAAGGTTTCCAAAGAACAGATTGTCGGCCTGGTGGCCGCAGTGGACTGGTTCCTGGACCAGGATGAAGCGGAAATGCGAGCGGAGTTTCAAAAGCGCGCCGAGCGGATTGAAGCCGCCGTTCAGAAAATCCCTTCGGTCAAGACGCAGATCTTCGTTCCGCCGGTGGCCAACAATGTGCCCCATCTGCTGATTACTTATGACATGAAGCGGCTGAAGGCCTCGGCCAAAGATGTCCAGACCGAGCTCCTGCAGGGAACGCCGAGTATCGCGCTGAATCCTGCTACGGGCGGTGATGCCGGCGGCCTGATGAAAGGTTTGCCGGCAGGGCCGAATGTCATCGTGGTGGGTGTATGGATGATGCTGCCGGGGGAGGACGCGGTTGTCGCCAAACGACTCCATGAGGTCCTTTCCAAAGCCAGTGCGGCCTGAACCCTACTGTGTCGGCAGGAACCGCAACCAAACTGCTATGAAGCACCACTCTCGCAGGGATGTCTTAAGAGAACTCGGAATAGGCGCTGCTGTATTCTCCGTGGGAACCGGCAGCGCCCGTCCCCAAAGTATTTCTGCAGAGGAATCGTCCGAAACCGGCGATTCAAAGTCGCGGCCCGGGATGCTGATGGCCATTGCCGCCCATCCCGGTGACGCGCTTTTTGCGATGGGCCTGGCGGTGGCCCGGCAGGTAAGCGCGGGCGGCCGCGGGATTTTCCTCAATCTCACCCACGGCGAACGAGGCAGCCCGGCCATCGCTCCAGCGGAGTATGGAGCCATGCAGGTTTCGGCTACTGACAAAGCAGCCAAAATCCTGGGCGCTGAAACCGCGTATCTTTCTTATCCTGACGGCGAACTACCGGACAACGAAGAAGCTCGCTTTGCCGTGTGTGACGCCATCCGGCAGCACAAACCGGAAATCATCATCACGCACTGGAAGGGCAGCTACCACAAAGACCATCGCGCCTGCTACAACATCGTTGACGATGCAATCTTCTACGCTGGGCTCCCCGGCATCAAACGAAAACTCCCCGCGCATTCAGTCAGCAAACTTCTGTTTGCTGAAAACTGGGAGGACGCGAAGGGCTTCCGGCAGGATATCTATCTGGATGTGAGCGACGTTTTCAGCCGCTGGGTTGAAGCCTGTGCGGGTTTTCCCATGTGGCGGGGAGAAACCGGGTTCCACTACGATGATTACTACCAGAGTCTGGCCGTGGCGCGCGGCAGCCTGGCAAGAATCGGGGAGAAAGACTCCCGGCGCTTTAAGTACGCGGTGGCGCTGATGTCTCCGCCCGATTACGGCGCCCGCCGTACCGGGTCTCTTTCATCACCAGCCATCGCAGGCCAGTCCACAATCTGATCCATCGCGTGGTGTGAACTGTTATCAATCCGGCAAGCCAAAGCTGAAGATGTCGCTCCCGGCGGCAATGGCAACGTACTGTTTGCCATCCACGGCATAGCTCATTGGAGAAGCATGCATCCCCTGTCCTGTATTGAAATGCCACAACGGCTTACCGTCGCGTGCATCGATAGCCTCAAAGCTCTCGGCGTCGTCTCCGAAGAAAACCAGACCTCCCGCAGTGCTCATCGTTCCACCCCAGGAGTTTCCCCTGCCAGCCTGAGGATAGCGCCACGCAATTTTTCCATTTTCAACATCGAAGGCCACAAGAGTTTTCTTGCCTTGCTCGCCCGAGATTCTTTCAACGCCCGTGTTGTAATAGCTCTCGCCCTTGACAAAAGGTTGAGGCGTCGCGTGGCCAATATTGCAATCACGGAGCGCCATGAAATAAAAAAGGTGTGTCTGGGGATTGTAGGATGGCGAGAACCAGTTGGTTGCTCCCACTATGCCAGGACACACCCGTGTTCCGCCCGGAGTGGGAATCACTCCGGTGGTTATCGGCCGGCCTTTGGCGTCAATACCTTTGGCCCAATTCACAGAAGGTTCGAACAACGTGGCGCCTAGAAACTTCCCGTTTGTCCGGTCGAGAACATAGACGAAGCCGTTCCGGTTTGCTTCCACAAGAAGCTTTCGATTTTTGCCCTTGTAACTGCCATCGATGAGTACAGGCGTTTCAACAGCATCAAAATCGTACAGGTCGTGGGGAGTGAATTGGAAGTACCACTTCAGCTTTCCAGTGTCGGGGTCGAGCGCCACCACGCAAGCACTGTAAAGATTGTCACCGGGGCGTTGCGAACCCTCAAAGTCCGGGGCGGCGTTTCCGGTCCCCCAGAAAAGTGTGTTCGTTTCCGGATCGTAAGTTCCCGGCATCCACGCCGTTGCGCCACCGTGTTTCCAGATGTCGCCCTTTCCCCAGGTGCCAAAATTCGGTTCGCCCGGCCCCGGGATGGTCCAGAAGTTCCAGACCAGCTTGCCCGTCTCTGCGTCAAAAGCTTCAATCCTCCCTCTCACTCCTGCATCGCCGCCGGCAGGTGCAACAATCACCTTACCGTTAGCAATCAACGGGGCACTGGTAGCTCCATTCGCAGGATTCTCTTTGATGTCGCCGAACTGAACATCCCAGATCAAATTTCCGCTGCGAGCGTCCAGGCACAGCAGGTGAGCATCGTCGGTTTCCATGTAAACCCTCGAATGCCACACGGCGACACCGCGATTGTGATGGGCGGACGCGTCTTCGATCAGGCCATTGGTAATCGGGCGAGTGTGACTCCACAGCATGCGCCCGGTGCGCGCATCAAGAGCGTAGGCATCGTTGGCGCTGGTCACGTACATCACCCCGTTGATCACCACGGGCGTCACCTCCAGCCGTTGGGAATTCCTCGAATGGAATACCCATTGCGCGCGGAGACGGCCTATGTTGTCCCGGTTGATCTGCGAGAGGCTGGAGTACCGCTGTCCGGTATAGTCCCCGTTGTATGATGTCCAATTTGCTCCCACTGGCTTTGCCAGCAGGTCGTGTTCATTCACATCGATGTGTGCTGAAACAGGCCCCCGTTGGCCAAAGCACAGTGTCGAAATGAGACCAAAGAATGCGGTCCAGAGAATTGCGTATCGTTTTGGATTGCTCATTTAAGTTGAATCTTCTCCTGGGGGTTCAAGTGCACCTGGCCCAACGCGCCCCGATCTGACCCCTGTGCGTCCATCAGATGAACCGAAAGCCACGCCACTGAAGGCGGCGCCTCGATGGTCTTATCGAGGTTTACCAGCTCGAGAGGAGACACGTCCATGAGGTCCACGTCTTTCACGTGCATCCCACCATGGTCGTACAGGTGAGCAACCAGATGACCAGGATATAACACGCCAAACGTTCCGGCCAACTTGAGCCCGTTCGCAGTTTGCGTCACAGCGAGCGGGTCACTCACCAGGCCGGCGTAGCTCACCGTCTTGAAATTATCTCCTACCCGCGTTGGGTACCACTCGGTATCAAACGCGTAGGTTGCTCCCGCCGCAAGATGGACCATGGGGCTATTCAGCTCTGCTTCCATGTAATACGGAGTGTCGAGCACGTTCAGTGGCCGCAGCGCTGGCATCCCATTTTT
>JBAUWE010000615.1:0-1666 GCA_049583595.1 Terriglobia bacterium | reverse complement strand
GATGTCCACGGAGCTCCAGGCGCCGCCGGGGCCGCGGCGGGCCAGCACCGAGGACTCGTCGAGGCCGCGGTTGCCTTCGGGGTGGGCTTCGATCGAGCCGCGGCTGAGGTAGGCGAGCGCGTCGCCGCTTGCCGCCGCCTGCAGCGCCCCGGAGCCGTCGGGCTTGGTGTCGATCTCCCCCCCGTACTTCTTCGGCGGGCTGACCATCTCCCAGGCGCGGTTGTCGGGCAGCCCGAAGCCGAGGCCGCTGCGCTGGGTGGTGAAGGACTGGAGCGGGCCGTAGGAGAAGAAGGTCTTCGTGACCACCGCGCCTTCTTCTTGGACTTCGCGTTTATCGCTTGCCGCGAAGCGGTAGAAGTAGGTGGTGGCGGGTTCCAGGCCCGTGAAGACGGTGGCGAGGGGCAGCGCGCCCGAGCTCCCCGGCAGGTCGGCCTTCGCGGTTTCGGAGCCGAGCGCTTCGGCGGTCCCGTATTCGATCCACAGCTTGCCCGTGGCCGCGAACGGGTCCACTTCGGCGCGCAGGGTCGCGCTGCGCGCCGCGACTTCGCTTGCCCACTGGGCTTCGATCCCCACCGTGGGACGAGTGGCGAAGGTAGTGTCGGGGCCCTCCACGGTGCATTCTTCGGCCGCTTCGGCGGGGTTGCAGTGGTTGGTCGCCACGAGGCGGAAGTGGTAGGTGGTTTCGGGGATCAGACCTTCGAGGCCGGCCGTGACCTGTCTCTGTTCGTAGCCTTCGTCGGCTTCGCCTCCTGCTTTGAGGGTCACGGTTTCGGTGCTGTGGCCGTAGCTTGTGTCGGTGCCGTACTCGAAGTGGTATTCGGTGGCGTTGCCCTCGGGGTTGAGCGCGGCGGCGAGGGTGACGGCGGTCGGCAGCGGCGGCAGCAGCTCTTCGGCGCGCTGGCTCTCGATCACCGGGCCGGGCTCGGGGAGGGAGAAGGCCTGCACGACGCTTTCGTCTGATGAGTCCGAGCTGGCGACGTAGACGGTCGGGGGGCGGCCTTCGCCGCCGTCGATCGCCAGCGCGTTGCCGCCCAGCACGCTCCCCGGTTCGCCGAGCACCTGCCCGGCGCCGAACTGGCTGACCTTGTGGCCTTCGGAGTCGTACTCGATCAGCCGGTAGGGGAACATGGCGTCGCCGACGAAGAGGTTGTCTTCGGCGTCGAGGGCGAGGGCGCGCGGGCGGCCGCCTTCGTCGAGCGGTGGTTCGATCGGGGCGCCCGTACCGGCTTCGAGCTTTTCCACCTTGCCGGCGCGGCCGTCTTCGAGGGTGGCGACCGAGCAGCTGCCCGCCCCGCTCGCCTTGGCACAGCTCAGAGGTGGCTCATCGGTGCGCGAGAGGGCGCCCCTGAAGCTGATCTCCGCAGTAGGCGGCGGGCCTTCCGTGAACGGAATCGAGACGCTGAAGCTGCCCGCACCGCACTTGTCTTCCAGTGCGGCGAGAAGGTCGTCCTGGCCCTCGCTGGTGTTTCCTTTGAGGTAGGGAATCGGGTCGGTTTCTGGGGCCGAACAGGCAGCCGGCAGGTTGCCCAGGGTGAAGGTGCTCCCGAGCGTGAAGCCTTCGAAGCTGACTCGCTGTCGCTCGTCTTTTTCGGACCTCACGACGAAGAAGTCCCCGGCAGAGTCGATGGCGAGCGAGGTGGTGGCGCCAGCGCCCGGCAGGGCGACG
>JBAUWE010000614.1:0-2531 GCA_049583595.1 Terriglobia bacterium | reverse complement strand
TACCGCGTCTTCCTGGATCATTGCCCCGCGCTGACTCCTTCTGTGGCGCGCGTTGTCAAGGAGTTGTTCTGGATGCGCCAGACTCCCGTTTACCTGGTTCCCTCGACAGAAATGGAAACGGAAATCGCGAAGGCGTGCAGCTGCTTCTATTGGGGTGAGCCGCAGGTCCTTCGGCTCGGACCTGTGCCCCCGGCCGCCGCGCGTACGCTGATGGAACACTGCATTCGGGAACACGGACTGGAGAATCTGGAGCTTGCGGGATTTCGCAGGGAGGTTCTCGAACTGAGCCACGCGGCGCCCGGCGCAATTGTCGCAATGTGCAGGATGGCCGCCAATCCGAGCTACCAGTCCAATGGGCGGATAAAGACCAGACTGATCCACATTGACTACATGATGCGGGGGTCCGCGCCCGCCCCTAAATCCTCACGAACGGGCCGGGATGGTTGAACCGTCCAAAACGGCGGCGGGTACAGCGGGCAGACAGTTGAACGACTGTGTGTCAACCTGCCAGTAAGGCATGTATGTAATGCCCGGATTGTTTTTCACTGTGTAGTGAAGCGGCTGGCCCGGCTGCGGCTCCAGCAACTCGGCGAGCCCTTCAGGACGTCTTGGGTCCACTCCCCGCAGCCTGACTTCCGGCGTCCCCACGGCCGCCAAGAGGATCGGCCCGTACAAAATCGCGTAGCGGTCGTGCGCAGGAATCTGGTCCACGCCCGTGTAGCGCCTCACCTGTAGTTCAGCCGGCAACTGGAAGGCAACAGTATCACCGTTGGACCACGTGCGGTCGATAGCAACATAGCTGCCGGGACGACCCGTCACAACAAGACTGCCGTTGACATGAACCCCCATTTCGCGCGCCGCCCACGAGGGTACGCGCACGCGAATCCGCGCACTCGCCGGGCGGGCTGCAGAGAATTCCAGGCGCACGTCAGGATAGAACGGGAACTTTGTCACCATCGTCAGGCTCAACGTCTGTCCGTTCTGCTTCCAGCGGATGGTGGAAGGTTCAAACAGATTCACGTAGAGTCCGTCAGAAGCGATGGAATAGATGTGTTCAGGCAGAGAACCGATCAGCCGCGTTCCCTGCCCTTCGCAGCAGGTGTTGATCTGGGTGGGCTTTTCTTTCCGGTGAGTCAGCAGTGCGTGGTAACGGAAGCCTTCTGCTCCCGCCTGGTTGGCCAGGCCCACGTTGTAAATGGATTTCTCAATCTCGGTAACGTACGCTTCCCGTTCCGGATCAAGCTCATGGAGACGCTGGTTCAGGAAAGCCCAGAAGGCATTTCCACAAAGCTCCTCAAGCTTGGCGCGCAACTGGTAGGACTTCGGTGGGCACACCACGTATTCAATGATGGAAGTGCTGCCCCCGATATTTTCCCAATCGTTATGGAAGAGCTCCCAGGCTCCTTTGACAGCCCGCAGATAGCGCGGATCACCCGTGGCACGGTAAACGTCAAGGTAGGCCAGGATATCAGTGAGCAGGTAGCAATGAGGACGATCATACGGGTATTGCCAAACGGCGTTTTCGTCGCGGGCCGCCAGGCGGTCCAGCCAGAAGTTCTGCTGGAAATAGCGTTGAATAACCTGGATGTCGGCGGGCTTCCCCACTGGAGTCGAGTAGAGACGGGTGTTGGCGATCATTCCCTGCCCGCCCTGGACGGCGAATCGCATCATATAAGGCAGGTAAGAGCACTCGTTAAACCAGTCGTAGTATCCCCGCAGCAGTTCGAAGGCCTTACGATTTCCGGCATAGCCTGCCTCAATCAGGCCATGCGTCAGCCAGGCCCGCGTGTACGCACCCCGCTCCGAAAAGAAGATCGTGTTTTCCGGGTAGGCCATGATGTACCCGTTTGGCCCACTGCACTTCGCGATGCCGTCCACAACGGCGTTGAGGCGCGCGCGAAGCTCCGGGTGGTCAATCCAGCGCAGCGTGTTCCCTGCGCCCATCAGGAACCGGCCGGCGTTCGATCCCGCAAGGTCATGCTCCCAGAACTTTGTCTTGGGTTTGGGCAGGCCCGTCGGGTTGGGCATCCCCGCACGCTCGCGGAACTGGCGCAGCAATTCGTCGACACTGTAGGAATTTAAGAGATACCCGATATTGTTTTCCATGGCGGCCTGGAAAACTCCGCCATTCAGACTGACACCGCTGAGTGGCTTCCTGGCCTGATAAACAGGAGGTTTCCAGGTGCTTGCCGGGGTCACGTTGCCGGGGTTGTCAACACGAACGCCTTCTCATCCCTCACGCTCGGCCCGCGTTACCTGTGCCGCGTCATCATCATTTCCGTAGGTTGCATCTACGGTTACCGGACACCCGGCGGCGATCTCTTTCCCGCCGGAGAAAACATTTATCTTCGCCAGGGCCAGGTGATAACCGGCTCTCGAGTCAGGACCTTTTCTGCCCGCAACATTCATCAGCCGGGTTACGGTCAGCCGCAGATAACGCCCCGACACACCGGACCGGCGGAACTGCTGAATCAAGCCGTGAGGATTGGGATAGTCTGAAGCGGTGTGGTCAACAATCGCCCTGGCGTTAT
>JBAUWE010000613.1:0-7032 GCA_049583595.1 Terriglobia bacterium | reverse complement strand
GGCCAGGCGATGGGCACACGTGGCGCCAACATTGCCTGCGCCTATGACTGTCACTTTCTTGCGCATCTCCAACCTCCCTGTTCGTAAATGTCCAGTGGGTAGCCGCTCTTCGCGGTTTTCTCGCTGTGGGTTTCAGAAAGACCACGGCCAGCCATGCGCTGACCGTGGCTACCAGAGTTCCTAAGCGGCGCCGGCCTTCACCTGCGTCATGTTTTCGATGATGGCGTCGGCAAAGGCGGCGGTGCCGAGTTTTGTGACGCCTTCGATGCCTTCCATCTTCATCAGCCGTTCCAGGTCGTAAGTTACCCGGTGCTGTTCGATGGTGGCGGCCAGCGAACGCTCGATCATCTCGCCGGCTTCCGGCCATCCCATAAATTCAAACATCAGCACGGCTGAGCGGATGAGCGCTGCGGGATTGATAACGTCCTTGTCGGCGTATTTCGGAGCGGTGCCATGCGTGGCCTCGAAGACCCCGTAACCGTCGCCGATGTTGGCGCCCGGCGCCAGGCCCAGCCCGCCAATCTGCGCCGCGCAGGCGTCCGACAGGTAGTCGCCGTTCAGGTTGGGCGTGCAGAGCACCTGGTATTCGTCGGCGCGGGTCAGGATCTGCTGGAAGATGGAGTCGGCGATGCGGTCGTTCACCAGAATCATCTGCTTCCACTTGCCGTGGCCGTGCGTCGAGTACGTGGAGTCCAGGCACTCCTTGACCTCCTGGTAGATCTGCTGCTTGAAGTCGTCCGTCGCCATTTCAAGGCCGGGCTCGATCATGGCTGCATTCGCTTCAACCGAGAGATTGGGATCGTGGTCCTTGTTGCCGATAATCCAGCTTTCGCGCTCGGTGACAATCTTGTCGCGGAACTCTTTGCGCGCCAGCTGGTAGCCCCAGTCGCGGAAGGCGCCCTCGGTGAACTTCATGATGTTGCCCTTGTGCACCAGGGTCACTCGGTTGAGCCCGTGGTCGAGCGCGTACTGGATGCCCCGGCGAACCAGTCGCTGGGTTCCCAGGATGGAAATCGGTTTGATTCCGATGCCGGAATCCAGGCGCACCTGTTTGTTGGCCTTTTCTTCGCGCAGCAGCGTGTTGACAAATTCGATGGCGCGGCGCGCCTGGTCCGTGCCTTCCCGCCACTCGATGCCCGCGTAAACGTCCTCGGTGTTTTCACGGAAGATGATCACGTTCATCTTGGTCGGGTTGCGCACGGGCGAGGGCACGCCGGGAATAAACTTGACCGGCCGCCAGCAGGCGTAGAGGTTCAGCAACTGGCGCAGCGCCACGTTCAGGCTGCGGATGCCGCCCCCCACGGGGGTGGTCAGGGGACCCTTGATGGCAATGTGAAACTCCGTGATGGCGTCGAGCGTTCCCTGGGGCAGCCACTCGCCAAATTGCCGGAAGGCTTTTTCACCCGCAAAGACTTCAAACCAGGCCACGCGGCGCTTGCCGCCGTAACTCTTTTCCACCGCCGCATCGCACACGCGCTCGGTGGCCTTCCAGATGTCGCGGCCGGTGCCGTCGCCTTCAATATAGGGAATAATGGGGTTGTCAGGGATTGCCAGTTTGCCATCGGTAGAAGTGATGGCCGTGCCGTTTTCGGGAACGGGGACTCCGTTATACGATTTCATACCTGAAGAATCCTCTCAGTTAGTTTTTCGTAAACATCCAACGCCTGCCAGGCGCAGCAGAGCGAAAGAAACAATCGCCTGGAGCGTTGATGGCTTAAATCAAGATTTAACCGCGTCCTGCGGGTGGACTCGCCCTGGCCGCGGGTCTGACGGCCGCGATCAGGCCTCCCGCAGAAAATTCCGAAGCACGGCAGGCAGGATGCCACCGTTGCGGTAGTAGGTGACTTCGACCTCGGAATCCAGACGGACGGTCGCCTTGAAGCTCTTTTTTGTGCCGTCCGAACCCACAGCGGTGACGCTGATTTCCGAGCGGGGCTGAAGCTCGTTGCCCAGTCCGGTGATATCAAACACCTCTTCTCCGGTCAACCCCAGTGAAGCTACGCTCTGGCCCTGCTGGAACTCGAGGGGCAGGACGCCCATGCCCACCAGGTTTCCGCGATGGATGCGCTCATAGCTTTCCGCCAGAACTGCCTTCACGCCCAGCAGCAGGGTGCCTTTGGCGGCCCAGTCACGCGACGAGCCGGAGCCATATTCCTTCCCGGCCAGCACCACCAGCGGCACGCCCTCTTTCTGATACTTTGTGGCCGCGTCGAAAATGGCCATCTGTTCCCGATCCGGGAAGTGGACCGTATAGCCGCCTTCGGTGCCCGGAACCAGCTGGTTCCGCAGCCGGATGTTGGCAAACGTCCCCCGCACCATCACGCGGTCGTTGCCTCGCCGCGAGCCGAAGGAGTTGAAGTCAATCTTCTTGAGGCCATGCTCCATCAAATAGCGGCCGGCCGGGCCGCCTTCCGGAATGTCGCCGGCGGGTGAAATGTGGTCGGTGGTGATGGAATCGCCCAGCAGCGCCAGCACGCGCGCCCCGTGAATGTCCGGAACGGTCGGGACGTCCGTCGTCATCTCCGTAAAGAACGGCGGCTCCTGGATGTAGGTTGACTCTTCGCTCCAGGGATAAAGCGCTCCGCCGGCCACCGGGATAGCGTTCCAGGTGGGGTTGCCGTTCCAGACGTTCCCATACACCTCGCGGAACATCTCCGGCCGGATCGCCTTGTTCATGGCGTCTACCACTTCCTCGCGCGTCGGCCAGATTTCCCGCAGGTAGACGGGCTTGCCCGCCTTGTCCTTTCCGAGCGGCTCATTCGGTAGGTCGATATCCACGGTTCCCGCCAGGGCATAGGCCACCACCAGCGGCGGAGAAGCCAGATAGTTGGCGCGGACCTGCGGATGCACGCGGCCTTCAAAGTTGCGGTTTCCGGAAAGCACCGCGGCGGCCACCAGGTCGTTCTCGCTGACGGCCTTTGAAACTTCCGGCGGGAGCGGGCCGCTGTTGCCGATGCAGGTGGTGCAGCCGTAGCCGACCAGATCAAAGTGGATTTTTTCCAGCGACTCCAGCAGGCCGGCGGCTGTCAGGTATTCGGTCACCACCTTCGATCCGGGCGCCAGGCTGGTTTTCACATAAGGTGGAACGCTCAGCCCGCGCTCAACCGCCTTCTTCGCCACCAGCCCCGCCGCCAGCATCACCGAAGGGTTCGAAGTGTTGGTGCAGGAGGTAATGGCGGCAATCACCACCGCGCCGTGGCCAACCCTGGCGCTGGTACCGTTAAAGCCGATGGTGGCGGTGCGGCCCACGGCATCGGGCGCGAGACCCAGGCCGCGCTCCTTGGTGGGAGCGGTCAGAGCCTTGTGGAAGGCGCTTTTCATGTTGGAAAGGGCAATGCGGTCCTGCGGGCGCTTGGGCCCGGCCAGGCAGGGCTCAACCGTTTCAAGTTGCAGTTCCAGGGTGTCGGTGTATTCGGGATCGGGCATCCCGGCGCTGCGGAAGATTCCCTGTTCCTTCGTGTAGCGCTCCACGCGGTCCACTTCCTCGTCGGTGCGCCCGGTCTGGCGCAGGAAGCGCAACGTTTCCTCGTCCACAGGAAAGAAACCCATGGTGGCGCCGTATTCGGGTGACATGTTGCTGATGGTCGCGCGGTCCGGCAGGGTCATTTGCGAGAGCCCATCGCCGAAGAACTCGACGAACTTGTCCACCACGCCTCTGGCCCGCAGCATCTGGGTGACGGTCAAAACCAGATCGGTGGCGGTCACGCCTTCATTCAGCCGGCCCTTCAGCTTGAAGCCGATCACCTGCGGCGTCAGGAAGTAAACAGGCTGGCCCAGCATGGCCGCTTCGGCCTCAATGCCGCCCACGCCCCAGCCCAGCACGCCCAGGCCGTTGATCATGGTGGTGTGCGAATCGGTGCCCACCAGCGTGTCGGGGTAAAGGACGGTTTCGCCGTCCTGCTGGCCCGCCTGGACCACCTTGGCCAGGAATTCCAGGTTCACCTGGTGGACAATGCCCGTGGCCGGTGGCACCACGCGGAAATTGTCAAAGGCCTGCTGGCCCCATCGCAGAAACTCGTAGCGCTCGCGATTCCGCTTGAATTCAATCTCGGCGTTCTGTTGTAGTGCCGTGGGAATTCCGAAAACGTCCACCTGCACCGAGTGGTCGATCACCAGGTCAACCGGCACCAGCGGGTTGATCTCTGCCGGGTCGCCGCCCAGCCGCTGCATGGCCGAACGCAGCGCCGCCAGGTCCACCACCGCAGGAACGCCGGTGAAGTCCTGCAGGATCACGCGCGCCGGTTTGAAAGGCACTTCATGGCGCGTCGGCCGCTTGGCGCTCCAGGCGGCCAGCGCCGCCACCTCGCTTTCCTTGATCAGCTTGCCGTCGCAGTTGCGCAGCACCGCTTCCAGCAGAACTTTGATGGAAAAGGGGAGCTTTGAGACGCTACCCAGGCCGGCCTTTTCAAGAGCATCCAGGCGGAAAATAGTGGCGCGACCACTTGCAGTTTCGAGTGACGCACGGGAATTGAACGGGTTGTTAGCTGTGTTCTCAGTCATATCGGATGTCGCGAAAACTCTTTATATTATCAGGAAATACGTGCGATGACGACCCCCTTTTCTGAGGCGGTTGGGAGCCGATGAACCCACCGGGGAAATTGTGCTCGGCAGGGCAACCATAGGGGTACGGATGGAGCAAAGGGCACGCTATACTTCACATACCATGACCGATACTAACGGACATCATCAATTTGTCGTCACCGGCGCATCGACGGCCGGAAAATCGACGTTCTCGCACGAGCTCGTAAAGAAGTATTATGTGCAGCACATTTGCATCGATCCGATAGTCGATGCGTTCCAGACCGTATTCCCCGAACTCGGCATCACCCACGACGCTCCGGACCTGCAAAGACATTTTGCGGTCTGCCGGAAATTCAAGCCCTTCGTCTTCAAGATGCTCGACGAACTCAAGGCAGACGACTTCGTGCTTGAAGGCTTCCGACTGCCGCTTGACGATATGCGCGCGAAGTACCCGCACCTCCAGTATTTCGTGTTCGCTTTTCCTACAGCCACCGTCGAGGAACGGTTGGCGGCGTGTCGAAAGCACGATGTCAACAGCTGGACGAACCTCATGTCCGACGACGAACTGCGTGCCTCGATGACGTTTCTCATCGAAGAGAGCAAACGGCTGGAAGACATGTGCGCCAGGCTGGGTATACCGTTTTTTGATACCGGCAAGGAGTATTGGCCGCAAATCGAGCGCGCACTGACCCTAACATAACGAACTTTCGTCCGAAGATCCTCCCGTCGTTGACGTTGAGGAGTTCGCCCGTGATGAAGCCAGCGCCGGGCGATGCGAGGAACAGGGCGCCGGCTGAGGCTTCGTCGACCGTGAGGTCAGTTTCGACCATCACGCTCCTGGGCAGCACTGATGGCTGCCCTGGGGCTTTGGGATTGCTACGGCTGCCGGCCCGATGGCGGCAGCGCCCAGGCATAGAGCACGCTGCCTACGGCGGTCAGAAGGTATTGCCGGCCGTCGAGTTCATAGGTCATGGGGCAGCCGGTGAGCATGGAGCCGCCATAGACGTGCCAGAGAGATTTTCCGGTTGCGGGGTCGAGCGCAACAATGTCACCGGAAAGGTCGCCGGTGATCAGCAGGCGTCCCGCTGTGGTCAGGATTCCCGAGCCATTTTCGCCGTATCCGATGATGGCCGGGTTGTCCCGGTGCCATCGAATCTTTCCAGTCTTGTAATCAATCGCCAGCAGTTGGGCCTGTGACCAAAGCGGGCTGACCATGGCGCCCTGGTGGTCGGACTGGGTGGCCTTGGAGCCGGTCCTCGTCAGGTAGCTCAAGAAGATGGTGCGGTAGGCATTCACAAAAAACAGACCCGTCACCGGGTCAAAGCTGGGAGCCCACCAGTTGGTTCCCATGCCGTCCAGGAACGTCCCCGAGAGCTGCGGCTGCTTCTTCAGGTTGGGAATCGGCTCTCCGCGTTTGTTCAGCCCCTCACTCCAGTTCTGGGGGCCGTAGGGCACGCTCAGCAGGTTCTTTCCGGTGGCGCGGTCCAGCAGGAAAAAGTATCCGTTGCGGCTGGCCTGCCCCAGCAGTTTGCGCGGCTTGCCCTGGAAATCGGCGTCAAAAATGATGGGCGTCTCGTTGGCGTCGCGGTCCTGCGTGTCGTGGGGCGAAGCCTGGAAGTACCACACCATTTTGCCGGTGTCCGGATTGATGGCCACAATCGAGCAGGTATAAAGGTTCGCGCCGGGACGCACCTGTCCGGCCATGACGGGGTGGGGGTTCCCGGTCCCCCAGTAGATCAGGTTCAGTTCGGGATCGTAGGTTCCGGTCATCCAGGTGGTGCCGCCGCCGTGCGCCATGGCGTCGGCGTTGGGCCACGTATCGGCGCCGGGCTCTCCCGGCTTGGGCGTGGAATACCAACGCCAGATCAGGTGCCCGTCCTCCGGGCTCCTGCAATCGAGAAAGGCCTTGATGTCCGTCTGGTCGCCGGAAATGCCCACAATCAGGTGATCGTGCACCACCAGGGGTGCCATGCTGATGTAGTAGCCAAACTTGGTGTCGGCCACCACCACGTCCCAGAGCTTCCTGCCGGTTTTGGCGTCAAGGCAGATCAGGTGGGCGTCGGGCGTGCCGAGAAACAGCCGGTCTTTGTACATCGCCACGCCGCGATTGGCGATGAAGTTTCCTTCCGATTGCCGCTGGAACTGCCAGATCTGCCTGCCCGTGCGGGCGTCCACCGCCCACACGTGGTTCGGAACGGTGAAGTAGAGAATCCCGTTCACTTCCAGCGGCGTCGATTTCATCGCCTGCTGGTGCGTCTGGAACGCCCAGGCCAGCGTGAGCGATTTGACGTTCGACTGATTGATCTGCGAAAGCGGGCTGTATCGCCGGCCGGTGTAATCGCCGTTATAGGTGGGCCAGGTATTCGTGGGGGGCTTCAGCAGCGCGGCCGGGTCGAGCCCCTGGGCAAAAATCGAGGGGGCCCACAGCAGCAACAGAATGGCGATCAGCTTCCTCACTTCAGGGTCTCCAGATAAGCAAAAAGGTTGTGCATGTCGGCGTCTGTTACCACC
>JBAUWE010000612.1:0-17751 GCA_049583595.1 Terriglobia bacterium | reverse complement strand
CAAGCAGGGCAAGAAGGTTGTCACCCCGAAGCTTTTCTATCCCGGTTATGTACTGGTTGAGATGCAGATGAACGACGAGACCTGGCACGTGGTGCGCTCGACGCCGCGGGTGACTGGGTTTGTCGGTTCGGGCCCCACGCCCACTCCGTTGAGCATGGAAGAAGTGGACAGGATTGTTCACAGGGTCGAGGTAGCGGCTGAAAATCCCAAGCCGAAGCTCGAGTTCGAACGGGGCGAAAACATCAAGATCACTGATGGGCCCTTTAAAGACTTCACGGGCTCTGTGGAAGAAATCAACGCGGACCGCTCCACGCTGCGCGTAATGGTAACCATCTTCGGGCGCGCCACGCCCGTGGAACTGGATTTCTATCAAGTCGAGAAGGTGTAAAAGGCCATGGCCAAAAGAACTATCGCAATGGTGAAGTTGCAGATCGCCGCAGGGAAAGCAACCCCTGCGCCCCCGGTCGGCCCGGCGCTGGGCCAGCACGGGGTTAACATCATGGATTTCTGCAAGGCGTTTAACGCCAAGACCTCCGCAAAGGACCAGGAGGGATTGATTATCCCCATCCTGCTGACGGTCTATCACGACCGGACTTTCAGCTTTATCACCAAGACCCCTCCCGCTTCCGTTCTCCTCAAGCGCGCGGCCGGCATTGCCAAGGGGTCCGGTGAGCCCAACAAAAACAAAGTGGGGTCTGTCACCGAGAAACAGGTTGAAGAGATTGCCAGGCAGAAGCAGCCTGACCTGAATGCGCGCGACCTGGCCGCCGCCATCGCCACCGTCAAGGGAACGGCACGGAGCATGGGGCTGGAAATCGCCGGCTGAAGGCAAGGCGCCGGGAAAGCTCAGGAGTCACAAGGAGGACGACGAAGGTGGGGAAAAAATACGAAGCCAGCAAGAAAATGGTGGACAAGCCCGCCTATGTACTTCAGGACGCCATGCCGCTGGTCAAGAAGGCGGCATTCGCCAAGTTTGACGAGTCGGTTGAAGTCTCGATGAGCCTCGGAGTGGACCCGAAGCACGCCGACCAGATGGTGCGCGGCACGGTGGTCCTGCCCCACGGACTCGGCAAAGCCACCCGCGTGATCGTCATCGCCTCCGGCGAAAAGGTCCGCGAGGCGCGCGAAGCCGGCGCCGACGAAGTGGGTGCTGAAGACATGGTCCAGAAGATCCAGGGCGGATGGCTGGAATTTGACGCCGTGGTAGCAACACCCGACATGATGAAGTCAGTGGGTCGGCTGGGAAAGATCCTGGGGCCCCGCGGCCTGATGCCCAACCCCAAGACCGGCACGGTGACCCTGGACGTAGCGAAGGCCGTCACCGAACTGAAGGCCGGCAAGGTGGAGTTCCGCGTGGACAAGACCGGAATCATCCACTGCGCGGTCGGCAAAGTGTCCTTTGACCCGGAAAAGCTTGCCGACAACGCCAAGGCTCTGATCGCAAGCGTTGTCCGCGCCAAACCGGCTTCGGCCAAAGGCCGCTATGTGAAAAACATTGTGATCTCATCGACCATGGGACCCGGCGTTCCGGTTGACCTGGCCTCGGTGGACGCCGCCTGACGGGCTTTTAACTTTGCCAAGAGGAGTGCAATGAAGCGGGAAGAAAAACATCAACAGGCCAAAGATCTTCACGAAGAACTGAAGAATGTCCGCACCGTCTTTCTTCAGGGATTCGAAGGTTTGACGGTAGCGCAGGATTCGGAGCTTCGCCGGCAGGTTTCCCAGACCGGCGCCCGGTACAAGGTGGTCAAGAACAGCCTGATCGAGCGGGCCGCCGCCGGAACCGAAGCCGAACCGGCGGCTCAGAAGCTGCGCGGCACCACCTCGCTGGCCTATACGGCCGACGATCCCGTTTCCCTGGCCAAGGTTCTGGTGAACTATGCCAAGGAAAATCCCGCGCTGGTGTTTAAGGCCGGGATGGTGGAAGGGCGAGTGGTATCCATGGAGGAGGTGGAGGCGCTGGCGGCGCTGCCTTCTCGCGAACAACTGTTCGCCAGGGCACTGTACGTCATCAAGTCGCCGGGTCAGCAGCTCGCTACTGTGGTTTCGGCTGTCGGCCGCGATTTGGCGCGTGTGATTCAACAGGCAGTCAAGGAAGAGAAATTCAAGGCATCCGGCGGCAACTAGGTCCGGCAATGAAAGGGGCTTCCCTTTCGCCGAATCATAGGAAAGTCAGGATATTTCAGGAGGAGAAACAATACGATGTCCGAAGCAATTGACAAGATTGTTGAAGAAATTAAAGGGCTGACGCTGCTCGAAGCTGCAGATCTGGTGAAGAAACTGGAAGAAACGCTGGGAGTCTCTGCTGCCGCGGCGGCCCCGGTGATCATGGCTGGAGCGGCCGGCGCCGGAGCAGCAGCGCCCGCGGAAGAGAAAACCGAATTCGACGTGGTTCTTACCGCCGTCGGCTCCAACAAGATCAACGTCATCAAGGCGGTCCGAGAAGTGACCAGCCTCGGCCTGAAGGAAGCCAAAGATCTGGTCGATGGTGCTCCTAAGCCGATCAAGGAAGGCGTTTCCAAGGAAGAGGCAGAAACCATTAAGACAAAGTTTACTGAAGCAGGGGCGACCGTTGAAGTGAAATAGTTCTCCCGGGCCAGGGGAACATGCTGATTCGAGCCCGGTCGCCTGGTGTTTTCAATTTGAAAACCCTAAAGACTGGTATTGGCAATAGTAGGAACCCAATTCAAAGTAACCATGGCGGGGGTGTCGAAGTGCGCCCAATAGGGATTCGGCATCCTTCAGCCCCTCTCATGCATCAAACAAAAAGAGTGCATGTGTCTTCATTGATTCGTAGCCCTTTAAAATCAAAGCAAGGAGCGTAACGAATGCCCAACGGCGTTAACGGTATTCTGCCGCGTCGGATTGATTTCTCAAAGATTCCATCCGTCATCCAGATTCCCAATCTGATTGAAGTCCAGAAGCGTTCTTATGACCGTTTTCTGCAAATGAACGCACTTCCCTCCGAACGCGACGATTTCGGATTGCAGGCGGTCTTTAATTCGGTTTTTCCCATCACCGACTTTCGCGGGGTCGCCCAGCTCGATTTTGTGGACTATTCCATCGGCGACTGGGAATGCAAATGCGGAAGCCTCCGGGGGCTTCACCACCTGCGCCGCACCTGTAAACAGTGCGGTTACACCGTGGTGACGGATCCCTTCAAGGCCGGCGACGTCCTGTGCGATAAGTGCGGGACCTTCAACAAGAACGAGGTCGATTTCTGCCACAAGTGCGGCGACCCCGTCACGCTCCAGCTCAAATACGACGTCACCGAGTGCCAGGAACGCGGCATGACTTTTGCCGCTCCCCTCAAGGTCACCATCCGTCTCACTCTCTACGACAAAGAGAGCGAATCGGGGCCCCGCAACATCCTTGACATCAAGGAGCAGGAAGTCTATTTCGGCGAGATTCCGCTGATGACGGACAACGGGACCTTCATTATCAACGGAACGGAGCGCGTGATTGTCAGCCAGCTCCACCGTTCGCCCGGCGTCTTCTTCGAATCCAACGCCGCCCGCAGCTATTTCCTGGGCAAGCTCATCCCCTACCGCGGCTCATGGGTGGAGTTTGAGTACGACACCAAGAACATCCTCTATGTTCGAATCGACCGCAAGCGCAAGATACTGGGAACCATCTTTCTGCGCGCCCTGGGCCTGAAAGACAACTCCGACATCATCAAGACCTTCTACCGGGTTGAAGACATCACCCTGAAAGATCACAAGCTTTACTGGGCGGTCTCTGAAGGGCTCCGCGGCATGAAGCTGTCCAAGGCCATCGAGCATCCCCGGTCGCATGACACCATTGTCGCTTCCGGCAAGCGGATCACCTCCTCGGTGATGAAGGAACTCCAGAAATCCCACATCAGCCGGGTGGAAATTGGCCAGCACGATCTGGAAGGCGCCTGCGCCGCCGAGGACATCATCGACCCCTCGACCGGCGAAATTCTTCTGGAAGCCAACAATGAGCTCACGCCTTCCGTGCTGAATACGGCCATTGACGGCGGAATTGAAGCCATCCGCATTTTCTTCCCCGAACGCGACGAGATCGGCCCCGTGATCAGCCACACCTTGCGGCGCGATTCCATCAAGTCCGTCCAGGAAGCCCTGATCGAAATGTACCGGAAACTGCGCCCGGGCGATCCACCCACCCTGGACACGGCAACGGCACTCTTCACCGGAATGTTCTTTGACCCGCGCAAGTACGACTTTTCCAGAGTGGGGCGCCTCAAGTTCAACATCAAGCTGGGTTATTACAGCAAGCTCAAGGTCCGGATGGACGACAAAGGCACCCAGTTTGAGCTGGAAGACGCCCGGAACCTCCCGGAATCCAACTTCTACGTGGTCGTGGATAACGAGAAGATCTACGCGCGGAAGCGCGAAGGCAACATCTGTACGGAGGTTGAGCGCGGCTGCGAAGGAACCTTGGCCACCGAACATTCTGAAACCGCACCCGTGCAGCTTCCGCTGGACAAGCGCACTCTCGATCCTGAAGATTTCTACGCCACCATCCGCTACCTGCTGAAACTGCTGAAAAATCCGGGCGGAAAGTTCGAAGTGGATGACATCGATCACCTGGGCAACCGGCGCGTCCGCGCGGTGGGCGAGCTGCTTGAGAACCAGTTTCGGCTGGGCCTGGTGCGCATGGAGCGGGCCATCAAGGAAAAGATGTCCGTCTACCAGGAAATGTCCACGGCCATGCCGCACGACCTCATCAACGCCAAGCCCGTGATGGCGGCCATTCGCGAGTTCTTCGGGTCCTCGCAGCTTTCGCAGTTCATGGACCAGACTAACCCGCTTTCAGAAATCACCCACAAGCGCCGGCTGTCAGCCCTGGGACCTGGCGGACTTTCGCGTGAGCGCGCCGGATTTGAGGTTCGCGACGTTCACACCACGCACTACGGACGCATCTGCCCCATTGAGACCCCTGAAGGTCCCAACATCGGGTTGATCTCATCCCTCTCCTGCTACGCGCGCATCAACGAATACGGCTTCATTGAAAGCCCCTATCGCAAGGTGCGCGACGGAAGGGTCATTGACTACGTTACCGTCACCCACGGCGGCGACGGCCCCTGGAAGGTGGGCGAGCACGTTGAGCAAGAAGAAGTGGAGAAGCTGAACGCCGAGCTGCGGTCCAAGAAGCGCAAGGCGGTGGAACACGAGCCTTATTCGTTCTACCTGTCAGCCTGGGAAGAAGACCACTACGTGGTGGCCCAGGCCAATGTACCCATCGATGAAAAAGGCCGCATTGCCAACGAACTGATCAACGCCCGCCAGACCGGCAACTTTGTCCTGCTGCGCCGCGAGAACGTGGATTACGTTGACGTCAGCCCGAAGCAGCTGGTCAGCGTGGCGGCTTCTCTCATTCCCTTCCTTGAAAATGACGACGCCAACCGCGCCCTGATGGGGTCGAACATGCAGCGGCAGTCGGTTCCCCTGCTGCGCGCCCAGTCGCCACTGGTCGGCACCGGTATGGAAGAAGTGACGGCGCGCGACTCCGGTGCGGTGGTCATCTGCAAGCGCGATGGAGTGGTGGACAGCGTGGACAGCGAACGCATCATTGTCCGCGTGGAAAGCGATGGCCAGAGCCAGCACATGTCCCGCGAAGTGGGCGCGGACATCTATCAGCTCATCAAGTTCCGGCGCTCCAACCAGAACACCTGCGTCAACCAGAAGCCGGTGGTCCGCAAGGGGACGCGCGTCAGGGCGGGACACGTGCTCGCCGACGGCCCCTGCACCGACCACGGCGAACTGGCGCTGGGACGCAACATCCTGGTGGCCTTCATGCCCTGGCGGGGATACAACTTTGAAGACGCCATCCTGGTCAGCGAAAAACTGGTCAAGGAGGATTCCTACACCTCCATCCACATCGAAGAATTTGAAACCGAGGCGCGCGATACCAAGCTGGGACCCGAAGACGTCACCCGCGACATTCCGAACGTCTCCGAATCTCTGCTGCGCGACCTCGATGAAAGCGGCGTCATCCGCATCGGCGCTTACGTCAAGCCGGGTGACATCCTGGTCGGCAAGGTGACGCCCAAGGGCGAAACCCAGCTCTCACCGGAAGAAAAGCTGCTGCGGGCCATCTTTGGAGAAAAGGCCGGCGACGTCCGTGACGCTTCCCTCACCTGCCCTCCGGGCATCGAAGGCATCGTGGTGGACGTCAAGATCTTCTCCCGCAAGGGCGCGGAAAAGGACGCGCGCGCCCGATCTATCGAAGAAGGCGAAGTGTCTCGCATGGAGAAAAACCTCAATGACGAGATTCGGATCCTCAACGACGAGCGGCTGAACCGCCTTTGTACCCTGCTCGAAGGAGAAAAGCTTCAGGTCGACCTGCATGACGAAAAGACCAACAAGCGCCTGCTGTCGAAAGGCGATGCCATCACGCGCGAGGCCCTGGTTCACATTTCGGGGCGCAACCTCAAGCGCATGCGGATCGTAAAGAAAGATCCCACCCTGATGGAGCAGATCGACGAGATCGAAGAGATGACCTCGCGCCAGATCGACATCCTGCGCAAGATCACTGCCGAGAAGGAACAGAAACTCAAGAAGGGCGATGAGCTTCCTCCGGGAGTCATCAAGCTGGTGAAGGTTTACATCGCCATGAAGCGCAAGCTGTCGGTGGGCGACAAGATGGCGGGTCGGCACGGTAACAAGGGCGTGATTGCCCGCATCCTGCCGGAAGAAGACATGCCCTACACGCCCGACGGCACGCCCGTTGAAATCGTTTTGAATCCCCTCGGCGTGCCTTCCCGCATGAACGTGGGACAGATTCTGGAAACCCACCTCGGGTGGGCGGCCAGAGAACTGGGCGTGAAAATCAAGGAACTGGTCTCCACCAACGGCCCGGGGGAGACGCTCCGTGAAGAACTGAAAACCCTCTTCAGCGGCACTCCGCTTGCCCAGAAGTTCAGCAACGCAACCGATGAAGATGTCCTGGATTTCGCAAATTCCGTCCACAGCGGCTTGCGCTTTGCCACGCCTGTCTTTGACGGAGCCAGCGAAAAGGAGATTAAGACCTATCTGGAAAAAGCAGGCCTTTCCACCTCTGGAAAGATCATGCTTCGAGATGGAATGACGGGCGAGCAGTTTGAGCAGCCGGTCACGGTGGGATACATCTACATGCTGAAGCTCTCCCACCTGGTCGACGACAAAATTCACGCGCGTTCCATCGGGCCCTACTCTCTCATCACTCAGCAGCCGCTGGGCGGCAAGGCGCAGTTCGGGGGCCAGCGGTTCGGAGAAATGGAGGTCTGGGCGCTCGAAGCCTACGGCGCCGCCTGCATCCTCCAGGAACTGCTGACGGCGAAATCCGACGACGTCTACGGGCGCGCCAAGATCTACGAAGCCATCGTCAAGGGCGAGGCCGCCATCGAACCCGGCGTGCCGGAATCCTTCAACGTCCTGGTGCGTGAGCTGCAAAGCCTCTGCCTGGACGTTGAGCTCATCAAGAAGCCGAAGGAAGTACAGCCAGTGCCTTTGACTGCGGAATAGTTTTATCCGGCGCAGTGATCCCGCAAGGGGTGGGCTGCGCCGGCAGCAATCAGCAGCAACAAACTCTTCTCGCCTGAGAAGGAGGCAAAATTGTTTCGAAGCAGCCCTTATGACCGAGTTAGTCTCATTGGAGAATTTGATGCCATCCGCATCAGCCTGGCATCCCCGGAAAAAATCCGGTCCTGGTCGCACGGCGAAGTCACCAAGCCGGAAACCATCAATTACAGGACTTTCAAGCCTGAGCGCGACGGCCTGTTCTGCGCCAGGATTTTCGGCCCTGTCACCGACTGGGAGTGTCTTTGCGGCAAGTACAAGCGGATGAAGCACCGCGGAGTCATCTGCGACAAGTGCGGCGTGGAAGTTACCCTTTCCAAGGTGCGGCGCGAGCGCCTGGGACACATTGAGCTGGCCGCTCCCTGCTCTCACGTCTGGTTCTTCAAAGGCCTTCCCAGCCGCATCGGCCACCTGCTGGACCTCTCGCTGCGCGACCTGGAAAAGATCCTCTACTTTGAAGCCTATGTGGTCACCGATCCCGGCGAAGCTCCTGTCAAGGAAAAGGAAGTTTTGACGGAAGAGCGTTACCGGGAACTGCAGCAGGAATTTCTGGGCAAGTTTCGCGCTCAAATGGGCGCCGAGGCCATCAAGGACCTCCTGAAGCAGCTGGATATTGAAACTCTTTCCGTGGAACTGCGCGAGAAGATGAAAACCGACACCTCGCAGCAGAAGCGGATCAAGTATTCCAAGCGCCTGAAAGTGGTGGAAGCCTTTCGCAAGTCGGGCAACAAGCCCGAGTGGATGATTCTCGACGTGATTCCGGTGATTCCCCCCGAGCTGCGGCCTCTGGTGCCGCTGGACGGCGGACGTTTCGCCACTTCCGACCTGAATGACCTTTACCGCCGCGTCATCAACCGCAACAACCGGCTGAAGAAACTGATGGAACTCCACGCGCCCGACGTGATTGTGCGCAATGAAAAGCGCATGCTGCAGGAAGCCGTGGACGCGCTGTTTGACAACGGCCGCCGGGGCCGCGTGCTTCGCGGCGCCAACAACCGCCCGCTGAAGTCGCTCTCTGACACGCTGAAAGGCAAGCAGGGACGCTTCCGCCAGAACCTGCTGGGCAAGCGCGTTGACTATTCCGGACGTTCCGTCATCGTGGTCGGGCCCGATCTCAAGCTCCACCAGTGCGGCCTGCCCAAGAAGATGGCGCTGGAGCTGTTCAAGCCCTTCATCTACCACAAGCTGGAACAGTCCGGCCACTGCACCACCATCAAGGCCGCCAAGGAGATGGTGGAACGCCAGGAGCCGGTGGTTTGGGACATTCTGGAAGAAGTCATCCAGGACCATCCGGTTCTGCTCAACCGCGCCCCCACCCTGCACCGCCTGGGCATCCAGGCCTTTGAGCCGGTGCTGGTGGAGGGCAAGGCCATCAAGATTCATCCCCTGGTCTGCACGGCGTTCAACGCCGACTTTGACGGCGACCAGATGGCCGTGCACATTCCCCTTTCGCCGGAAGCCCAGATTGAGGCCTCCGTGCTGATGCTGGCCTCCAACAACATTCTGTCGCCGGCCAACGGCCAGCCGCTGGCCACTCCCACCCAGGACATCGTGCTGGGCGTCTATTACCTCACCAAGGAGCAGAAGGGCGCCAAGGGCGAAGGCCGCACGTTCGCCAACCCTGAGGAAGTCCTGCTGGCCCTGGAAGCCGGAGAGGTTGAAACCCGGTCTCCCATCCGGCTGCGCTACACGGGGAGCGTGGTGGACCTCACCACCGCCTACGACGACCAGGACGTCATCCACACGGAACCCATCACGCTGAAGAACCAGTTCATCAACACCACGGTGGGACGCGTCATCTTCAACGATCACCTGCCCTCGGAGATGCCTTTCATCAACGGAACCCTCCGCAAGAAAGGACTGGGCGCTGTGGTCAACTACTGCTACCTGCGCTTTGGCATCGAGACGGCTGTCGGCCTGCTCGACAAGGTCAAATCGCTGGGCTTCCTCTACGCCACCAAGTCCGGCATGTCGCTGGGCATTGACGATCTGGTGGTTCCTTCCAACAAGGCCGATCTGGTTCGCGCCGCCCAGAAGGAAGTGATCGAGGTTGAAAAGCAATACCAGGAAGGCGCCATCACCCACGGCGAACGCTACAACAAGGTGATCGCCATCTGGTCCAACGTCACCGACCGCGTGGCCGATGAGATGTTCCAGACCATGGAAACGCAGGATACCACCGGCGGCCTCAACCCGGTTTACGTCATGGCCGACTCCGGCGCCCGCGGCTCCAAACAGCAGATCCGCCAGTTGTCGGGCATGCGCGGATTGATGGCCAAGCCTTCCGGCGAAATCATCGAGACCCCCATCACCGCCAACTTCCGCGAAGGGCTGAACGTGTTGCAGTACTTCATCTCGACCCACGGCGCCCGCAAGGGACTGGCGGACACCGCTCTCAAGACAGCCGACTCCGGTTATCTCACCCGCCGACTGGTCGACGTGGCGCAGGACGTCATCGTCTCCGAATTCGACTGCGGCACGGTGGACGGCCTTTACGTGGAGTCGATTGTGGAAGCCGGCGAGGTTGTGGAACCCCTCCGCGACCGCATCGTCGGCCGCGTCTCTCTCGAGCAGATCAAGGATTACGAGGGCAACGTGATCGTCGATCTCAATCAGGAGATCAACGAAGACCTGGCCGCCTCCATCCAGGCCGCCGGCATCGAGCGCGTCAAGATCCGCTCGGGCCTCACCTGCGAGTCGCGGCGCGGAGTCTGCATCCGCTGCTACGGCCGCAACCTGGCCACCGGACGGCTGGTTGAAATTGGCGAAGCGGTGGGCGTGGTTGCCGCGCAGTCCATCGGCGAGCCGGGAACCCAGCTCACCATGCGGACCTTCCACATCGGAGGCACCGCAAGCCGGATTTCCGAGCAGTCCAAGCTGGAGGCCAAGAACAACGGTTTCCTCAAGTTCCAGAACCTCCAGACCGTGACCAACCGCGAGGGCCACTTTGTGGTGATGAACCGCAACGGCTCCATCGTGATTGCCGACGAAAAGGGCCGCGAGCGTGAACGCTACTCGGTGGTCTACGGCGCCAAGATCATTTATGCGGACGGCGCTCCCGTCAAGCAGGGCAACATTGTCGTGGAATGGGACCCTTACACGTTCTCCATCCTGACCGAAGTGAAGGGCGAGGTCCACTTCAAAGACCTGGAGCCGGGCTTTACTCTGCATGAGCAGGTGGACGAAGTCACCGGACTCTCGCAGCTGGTGGTGAAGGATTCTGCTGAGGAGAAATACCAGCCACAACTGGTGATTCGGCCGGAAGGCAAGAGTTCCTCGAAGGGCGCCAAGAAATACCTGATGCCCTCCCGGGCCCATCTGATGGTCCAGGATGGCGACACGGTGCAGGCAGGCGACGTGCTGGCCAAGATCCCGCGCGAAACCACCAAGACCAAAGACATCACCGGCGGTCTGCCCCGCGTGCAGGAACTGTTTGAAGCCCGCAAGCCGCATGAGCCGGCCGTCATCACCGAAATCGACGGCACGGTCCACTACGGCGACGTTCTCAAGGGCCAGCGCAAGGTCATTGTGGTTCCCGACCGCGGAGAAACCAAAGAATACCTGCTGCCCCGCGGCGTTCACATCGCCGTGCAGGAGGGCGAACGCGTCAAGGCCGGTGAACCGCTGATGGACGGCCCGCGCAACCCGCACGACATCCTGGCTGTGCTCGGCGAAAAGGAACTGCAGAAGTACCTGGTCGACGAAATCCAGGAAGTCTACCGGCTGCAGGGCGTTAACATCAACGACAAGCACATCGAGGTGATCGCCCGCCAGATGATGCGCTGGATCAAGGTGGAAGATCCGGGCGACACGGAATTCCTGCTCGACGAGCAGGTGGACAAGTTCCGCTTCCGCGACGAAAACGAGCGTGTCCTGGCACAGGACGGCAAGCCCGCCACTGGGCGCTCGCTGCTGCTGGGCATCACCAAGGCGTCGCTGGCCACCGATTCGTTTATCTCGGCGGCCTCGTTCCAGGAGACCACGCGCGTGCTGACCGAAGCCTCCATCCGGGGCGCGGTCGACCACCTGCGCGGCCTCAAGGAAAACGTCATCATGGGCCGCCTCATCCCGGCCGGAACGGGACTCGAACGGTACCGCAACTTCCGCCTGCTGACCGAAACCGAGATTCCGGAAACCGAGCTCGAAATCACCGAGGGAATGCCTGGCGAGGACGCTATTCCGCCCTCACCCGGCATTGCGGCTGAACTGATGGACGACGACGAAGCCCGGCCAACCCAATAGGAACCGGAGGCCGGCCTCCCGGGCGTGTTGTTTTGAAGACCACCCAACACCTTCGGAGGCCGGTCTCAGCCATCTGATTGATGCGCTTCTCCTGCTTCAAATGCGGTAAGCAGATTGACGCGCCGCAGCGCGTCATGACCCGCGATACCTGCCCCAACTGCGACGCTGATCTGCACTGCTGCCGCAACTGCCGCTTCTACGATCCCGGAAAACACAACGAGTGCGCCGAGACCCAGGCCGAGTGGGTCCGCGACAAGGAAGCTTCAAACTACTGCGGCTATTTCCAGCCCAACCCCGTCCTGCTGGCCAGCGGCTCCGGCCCCGGCAAACAGGACGACGCCAAAAAGCGCTTCGATTCCCTCTTCAGGAATTCCTGATAGGATTGTGGATTCAGGATTCCTGATTCACGGTTCCGAATTCCACATTCAAAAGCCAAGTCTGCCGGAGCGGCTACGAGCCTTTAAACATCTGGAATCTGAAATTTCAAATTTGAAATCAAGAGCGGCTCCAAGGCTCCCGCGCGAGGATGGCCGAAGGTTCTATGCGTGGAAGCGATGGCGGGTTTGAAATCTGAAATCTGGAATTTGCGAGCGTACCCGGCGCGGGAGAAGCTCAGGAAACGTTGAAGCCGCCCGCCTTTTCAAAAGCCTCGGCCACCTGCAGCAGCTTTGCTTCGCCAAAGTGTTTGGCAAAGATCTGCATGCCCACCGGCAGCGGAGGCTCGCCTGGTAGCTTACCGCAGGGAACGGAGATCCCCGGGATACCCGCCAGGCTTGCAGTAACCGTATAGATATCAGCAAGATACATCTGCAGAGGGTCGTCCACCCGCTCGCCCAGTTTGAAGGGAGGGATAGGCGAAGTGGGGGCAACCATCACGTCCACGTCGTCGAAGGCCTCAACAAAATCCCGCGTGATCAGCGTCCGCACCCGCTGGGCTTTCAGGTAGTAGGCGTCATAGTAGCCGGAACTCAGCACGTAAGTTCCCAGCATGATGCGGCGCTTCACCTCCGAGCCGAATCCCTGGTCGCGCGTCTTGCGGTACATGTCACGCAGCCCCGAGTATTCTTTTGCACGGTAGCCGTAGCGTACACCGTCATACCGCGCCAGGTTGGAGCTCGCCTCCGCCGTGCAGATGATGTAGTAGCAGGCGATGGCGTACTCGGTGTGCGGCAGGCGGATAGGCACCATCTTGCACCCCAGTTTTTCCAGCAGCTTGATTCCCTTCTCGATGTTGGCGCGGATCTCGGAGTTCAGTCCTTCAAAGTATTCATTGGGGATGCCGACTCTCACGCCGCGCACGTTGCCATCGAGGGACTGTTCGTAATCGCCCACGGCCACATCGGCCGAGGTGGAATCCATCGGATCTCGACCCGCAATCACCTTCAGCGTCCGGGCCACGTCACGCACCGAGCGCCCGAACGGACCCACATGGTCGAGCGACGACGCAAAGGCCACCAGGCCGTAGCGCGAGACCCGGCCGTAGGTGCCCATCATGCCCACCGTGCCGCAGAAGGCCGCCGGCTGCCGGATGGAGCCTCCCGTATCCGATCCCAGCGAAACGGTTGCCAGGTTGGCCGCCACGGCCGCCGCAGAGCCGCCGCTGGAGCCGCCCGGCACGCGCGTCAGGTCGTGCGGATTGTGGGTGGGGTAAAAGCCGGAATTTTCCGTCGAGGAGCCCATGGCGAACTCGTCGCAGTTGGTCTTGCCCAGGATCACGGCTCCCGCCGCCTCCAGCCTTTCCACCGCCGTCGCGTCATAAGGAGCGACAAAGTCTTCCAGCACCTTTGAACCGCAGGTCGTTTTAAGCCCCCGCGTCAGCAGGACGTCTTTCACCGCCACCGGCACGCCTGAAAGCGGCAGCAGCGGCTCGCCGGCCGCAATCCGGCGGTCAACCGCGCGCGCCTGCTCCAGCGCCTTCTCCTCGCAGGTTGAAAGATAGGAGCGAACGTTTGGGTCGTCCGTCCGGATGCGCTCGATGTGCGCCCGTGCGATCTCCTCGGCGGACGCTTCCCTGCGCGCCAGCACGCCGTGAATTTCTTCGATGGTCAGGTGGGTCAGATTGTCCATGAGTGGTTCTTAACAGTGGAATTCAACAGGGGCCGGTTCGGGTTACTCCTCCCGGTCAATGACCTGCGGCACCTTGAAGCAGCCATCGCCCGGCTCCGGAGCGTTTTGGAGCGCCTCTTCCTGGGTAAAGCAGGGCCGTGCATGGTCTTCGCGCAGGGCCGGATTCACAGCGGTGCCATGGGTCACCTGGGCCATCGGCTCCACGCCCGCCGTGTCCAGCTGGTTCAGCTTCTGGACGTATTCCAGCACCGCATCCAGTTGCGGGCCGAACTTCTTCACCTCTTCGTCCGTCAGCTCCAGGTGAGCGAGGTCAGCCACATAGAGAACGTCTTTTTCAGTTAAAGCCATGGTCTTCCTGCCGCCTGGATGGATTGGCCAGGCCGTCCATGCGCACCTTCACGGTTTTTTGAAAAGGCCCGCCCGTCATGCTGAGCCCCGCGAAGCATCTGCTTTGTTTTCACGGAAGCAGGCTTGCCCGCAAGGCGCAACTAAACATGATATCAGTTGAACTGCGATTTGTCTGGCAGAGGCGCGGCCGTCATGAGGTTTGACACGTAGCGGACCTTCAGTCTTCGCACCGCCGTCGCGCCCAGGTATCGATTGATTCGCGCCATGATGTCATTCGACATGCTGCGCATCTCAGTAGACCAGGCCATGCAGTCGCTTTCAAGCGTCAGCAAGCCATCATCAAAAGCCACCGGCCGCGAGTGGCGCGCCATGGGCTTGCCGGCCACCAGCGGCCACAACGGCGAAAGGATTTCCACCACGCGGGGATTATTCCGCCGCACCTGACCCCTGAAAAGGAGAGGGAGAATCTTGCTGATTTCTTCCA
Organism: Terriglobia bacterium; assembly: GCA_049583595.1. Taxonomy (GTDB): domain Bacteria; phylum Acidobacteriota; class Terriglobia; order UBA7540; family UBA7540; genus SCRD01. Next base: position 3,066 of record JBAUWE010000612.1, on the reverse strand, counting down.
TCGAAAACTCTGGACTACCCTTCGTCTGTGTGTTGAGGTGAACGAGTGTACCACAACCCGCCGCCAAGTCAAACAACTTGTGGGCCTCCTCCAACGGCCCTTATAATAGTCCGCGTGATCCACCTGATTCTGGCTTCCAACTCTCCCCGCCGCCGCGAGCTGCTGCAAAATGCGGGCTTTCAATTCGATGTCCGGCCCAGCGGAATCGAAGAAAACCGCATCCCGGGCGAACCGCCGGAAGACTTTGCCCGCCGCCTGGCCCGGGACAAGGCGCTGGACGTTGCGCGTCAGTCAGGCACCGGCAGCTTCGTCCTGGGCGCCGACACCGTGGTGGCCGTCAACGGCGAAATCCTGGAGAAACCCGTCGACGCCGCTGACGCCGCAAGGATGCTGCGCACCCTCTCCGGCCGCACCCATCGCGTGATGACCGGAGTGTGCCTCGTCCGAGCGCCGGAAACCGTTCTGGCCTGGACGCACGAAACAACCCTGGTGACCTTCAGAAATCTGACCGCTGAAGAAATCGACGGTTACATCGAAAGTGGTGAACCTTTTGACAAGGCCGGTGGCTACGCCATCCAGGGACTCGCTTCCCGCTTCATCCCCCGTATCGAGGGTTGCTACTTCAACGTGGTCGGCCTGCCCATACCGCTGCTGTATGAAATCGTGAAGTCTGTCGGGCTCAAAGAATAATCCGCTCGTCGCCCTGGCGGCGGGTGACGCGTTCGCGGTCAAGGTATTCCAGCAGCGGAATGGCGTACTTGCGGGTGAGCCCGGTCAGTTCCTTGAAGACGCCGACGTTGATGCGATTGCTCTTGGCCTTCTGCCGCGCAATCAATTGCCGCAGCCCGGCCAGCGCCGCGGAGTGGAAAATCAGGTCTTCCGCCACCTTGACCAGAACTTTCTCTTTCAGCAGTAGTTGCAGAATCTTCGCGGCCCTGGCGCGGTCGATTTTCAGCCCCGCCAGCACGGCGCCAGCGGCCGGGACGGCCAGCCCGGCACTCTCAAACGCCTGGGCGATCTGGTCACGGGCCGCCCTTTCCTGCGGATCCAGTTCCACCGTGCGCCCCGCCTGCCGGACGGTTTCTCCATTGATCTCGACCTTGCCAGCCTTCTCCAACTGGCGCAGCACGGCGTTAAACAACGCCGCCGACGGCGCCTGCTTCCGCCGGTCGCGGACCCGTCCCCGCAAATCTTCCCGGGCAAGGCCGCTCACCAGGGGATTGCTTTTGTGAAAGCTGTCGAGCTGTTTGACCACTTCCCCGGCCAGCTGCAGGAAGTGTTCGGCGTGGATGAATAAGCTGGCGGGCTGGCCCAGCATCACCAGCCGTTTCTTTGCCTGCAACCGTCGCCCGAGCTGCTCGATGGCAGCCTCCGATCTGCCCATCCGCGCCGTCAGCATGGGCAGGACGGCCTCGCCCGCCTCGCGGACCAGCAGTTCCAGCCGCTCTTCGTCGCTACCCTTTTCGAGCACCGAGAGGAACTCGGCGACGGCCGGATCGAGCAGACGGTGCCGCTCCGGCAAGTTGTCGAGCACCACGCCGCCGCCGATGGTGATGACGGGAGAAAACTGCCGAACAATGTAGCGGTCCTGCGGCAGGAACAGCCCGGGTTCGGCCAGCCGCAGTTGCACGTAACCCTGCCTGCCGGGCGCGAGTTCTTTGGAATCCAGCAGAACCACTTCCGCCACCGTCTCCGCCGTCCCGGAGTGGAAATGCACCCGGGAGCGATTCTTCAGCGGCCGCGCGGAAGGCAGCAGGCTCAGGGAGCAATCGAGGCGCTGAGTCGCCTGGTAGAGGCCGGGAGCGGCCAGCACCATGCCGCGGGCAATTTCGCTGGTCTCAACTCCGGCCAGGTTCAGGGCGGTGCGCTGGCCGGCCACGGCGCTCTCTGCCGCCGAGTTATGCACCTGGATGCCGCGCACCCGGGCCCGGCGGCCTTCGGGAAAAATTTCGCCTTCTTCGTCCTTGTGGATGCTCCCGGCGATCAGCGTTCCCGTCACCACCGTCCCGAAACCCTTCATCACAAACGCGCGGTCAATCGGCAGGCGAAACGGCAGGCTGAGCGGACGTACCAGAATTCCTTCCGCCAGTCGCCGCAGCTCGTTACGGATGTCGTCCAGACCTTCGCCCGTTTTTGCGCTGGCCGCAATCACCGGAGCGTTTTCAAGAAAGGAACCCCTGGCCAGCTCCTGCACCTCCAGGCTGACCAGGTCGAGCATGTCGCGGTCCACCAGGTCGCACTTGGTGATCACCACCAGGCCGTTGGGAATGTTGAGCAGCCGGCAGATATCAAAATGCTCGCGGGTCTGCGGCTTGATGGATTCATCGGCGGCCACCACCAGCAGCACCAGGTCGATGCCTCCCACGCCCGCCAGCATGTTTTTCACAAAGCGCTCGTGGCCGGGAACGTCCACAAATCCCACCCGGACGTCGCCATCGAGGTCAAGATGCGCAAAGCCCAGATCAATGGTGATGCCGCGCTTCTTCTCTTCTGCCCAGCGGTCCGGATCGGTTCCGGTCAGCGCCTGCACCAGCGCCGACTTGCCGTGATCAATGTGGCCTGCGGTTCCTGCAATCAGATGTTTCATTGCACAAGAATTATCAGGGATGGAGGAACTTCTGGCAACTGTGGCCGCTGGCAGGCCGCGCTGCGAGTAGCGGCGAGTTTACCTCGCCACCGTGCAGCAACAGGTTCCACGTGGCGGCATAAAGCCGCCGCTACATCAATCCGGGCTGCCAAGAATCTGCTACGGCGAAATCGCAACCAAATGTGGCACGGCCGTCTCGGCCGTGTTCATGGGCGAGACGCCCATGCCACAAGGGCAGATTATTTTCGCGCCGCTGGCGCTTGTGGTTTTTCCCGCTCTTCACCCAGCCACACGCTGGCGACTTTCCATCCCGCCTGGCTCTTCTGAACGACCATGCGGTAGGAGGCGACGGCTTCCGGATTTTCAAAATCGACGGCGGCCAGCACCCGCGTCTTGTCCGGCGACAAGGACAGGTTCCTGACCTTGACTTCCACTCGGGACGGTTGGCCCGCATCGCTTCCCCCGGGCATCGCCTGAAG
>JBAUWE010000611.1:0-9826 GCA_049583595.1 Terriglobia bacterium | reverse complement strand
TGCTCTCGGGAAGGGAAAATACCGCCTCGGTCAATTCGCGTTCCGCCTCTGGAAGCTTCCCTGCTGCAAGCAACCGCAGACCCTGCTTCAAGCGAGTCTGCCCGTCCTTCTTCACCCCATCGTCCGGTTGCTCCGTCGGCCCATTGTGTGTAGCGCGTGCGAAGTGGAAGAAAGGCAGATGAAACGCCTTGCTGTCGTATTCCTTGCTGATTCGCGGTCCGGGAGCGGGATCAGACTGCGCGTTATTATTATCTCCCGGAGGATCGCCGGCAGGATCAGTTTTGTGGGCCGAAACCCAGGCCAGCTGACTCCGGCGGGCCTTCGCGTCACCCAGTTCACCCGCCACCTGCGCAAGAAGGACATGGGCCTCCAGGTCGTCCGCATCCTGCGCCAGAACCTTGTGGAGATAATTCCCAGCCGAGTTATATTTCTTCAGATGCCAGAGGGCCACGCTCATATTGAAAGCGTCATCAGAGTCCATCGGGTCCTTTTGAAGAGCCCGTTGAAAATCGGCCAGCGCCTCATCATAGCGGCCCGCGTTCAACGCCACGACCCCGAGATTGTTAAAGACCTCACCGAGCGGGAACATCACCGAAAGTTTCTTGAAAGCGGACTCAGCTGAGAGGTTGTGCCCGAGCTCATATTCGTCAACCCCCAGGAGGAACAAAGACTCCGCATCATCACGGTCACCGGATTTCAAAAATTGAAGCCACCGGGCGGAATCCGCGTAAGCCTCCTGCTCAAAATAGAATTTTCCCAGCGCAAACGCGGCCCGGTGGTCGCCGGGATTCAGGCGGTCAGCCTCCCGCAGAAGATGGACCTTGGTCTTCAAATCCCTGGACAGAATTCCCCGGATGTAACTTTCAAACGCATCCAGCCGAACCGCAGGAAACCGGTTCCTGAATTCTTCCTCGGTCCCGATCACCACGGCGCTCGCCTGCAATCTCAAAAGCTCCCAGGCCAGGTGGGTTTCAAGTCCATCCAGTTCGGTCAACTTGCCGGTCACCACAACCGGACGCGAAAGACTTAGACCTGGAAGATTAAGCCATTGCACACGGATCGTCAGTTGGTCTCCGGAAACTGTAAAGCGTCCGACCACGGCAACCGTCGCGCCTAGAGTCCGGGCCACCTTGTACTCGCTGGCCAGAGTCAGCGGCGTCTCGGGCGACAGTCCGAGCTGCTCATAAGCATCGTCGCGTTCGCTTCGTTGAAGAACGTACCGGGACGGCGACGCCAGCCGCGCCGCAATCAGTTCCGCAATGCCTTCGGACATCCAACCCAGCTTCGAATTTCCGCTCATATTCTCCAGCGGAAATACCAGAATGACCCTGGGCGATGCAGCTTGCAGTCCCACGCACGCGAACAGCAAAAAAATAAATAACCCTATGCACTTCTGCTTCATAACTCTCAGTCAGGCCAACGGCGCCCATTATAACACCGGGCGGCACAACACCCGAATGCTGCTGATTCATTTTCGCACCCAGGCCCCCCCTGGAAGAGCTCCCCGCCGGTCGTCAATTCGTGATGGCCACAGGAGGATTTTTCATCAATTCGACAAAGGCAGGATATTTACTGATCTTCTGGATGTCCGGATCCTGGAGAATTCGTTTTCGGTTGTTGAAACCCTCTTCCATCGCGCGCTCAAGATATCGGACCGCTTTGTCCGGATTGCCCGCTGAGGCAAAAATCTTGGCCAGATAGAAATAGAATTTGGCGCTTGCGTACCGGGTCTCAACGGTTGTCCCACGGCCTGCGGCATTCCTTGTCAGAACGTCAGGGTCAAGCTGAATCGCCGTCCGGTACTCCCGGGTGGCCCGCTCGTATTTCTTGCGCGCGAAATAGGCTGTTCCGAGGTTGAGGTGATAAGAAGCTGATTCTGGATTAACCTTGATGGCACGCCGGTAGAACTTAATGGACTTCTTTGGCTTCCCGTCCAGGTAGTAGGTTGTACCCAGGTTGTTCCAGGGTTGCGCAAAGGTCCGATCGAGCCGGATGGCTTTCCTGTAGGCTTCCCTCGCGTGGCCATAATCCATCTTCTGCTGATAGCAGATGCCCATCTTGTCCCAGAGAATGGCAATTTTCGCTTCGCTCTCGTGGGCAGACTGCCGAACCTTGATGACATGGGCGTAAGATTCAATGGCCTTGTCATACTCCTTCCGCACCATGTAGAGATCACCATATTGTTCATCAGAAAGGTTAGCGGCCGGCTTCGCCTTCTGCTGAAGGCCCGCCGTCTGCTGTGGCAGATTCGCGTAGGGGTTTTGCGCTCCGAGGCTCGAAACGCTTAGTGACAGCAAAGCTCCCAGCAGTGCTACGGCCTGGATCGTTGCTTCCCGTCTCATGGCTCACCCTCCCGGTACCGGTCAATGACACCTCAGGGTTGTGGTTGGCTGGGTGAAGGCTGCTTTGATTGAGCTTTCGAGTCGCTACCTTTGAAAATGGATAGGAACTTGTGTAACAGGCCGCCCTTCTTCTGCGTCTGGCCAGCTGATTGAAGTGAGTCATCCGTCTGAGAGGCCTTCTGATTTTGCTGCTCTGGAGGCTGCGCTGCCGGCATGGCGGGCCCCGATATCACACTCTGTGCGTTTTGAGATGCCGATTTGCTGTCCGGATGGAAAATGCGTCCCAGAATTCCACCGACCCTTTGAAGCGGATTTTCAGAATGGGGCTCGGTCCCCTGAATGAAGAATTCGTTGTGAACATTCTCTGAGGCGTTCGAGGCTACAAGCTGGCCCTGTTCGTTCAGGGGAACACTCACAATGCCTGGAGGCTCGATAAAGGGCTGAACGTCATTGTAAGCAGGAAGCCTGGTAGCGTGTTTCATAAACGCCGTCCAAACGGGAAGGGCCGAGGAAGCACCAGACAAGTGTAAATCCCAGTCATTATCATAACCCACCCAGACAACTGCCAGAAGATTGGATGTGAATCCCGCAAACCAGCCGTCGTGGAAAGATTGGGAAGTTCCGGTCTTGCCGGCCGCCGGCAGCGTGAAGCCCCGTGTCCGGACTCCCGACCCGGTGCCTCCGTTAATCACGCTCTCCATTAAACTTACCATCAAAAAGCTGATGCGGGGATCCAGCACCTGGCGGGAAACCTCCGGGACTCGATAGATTGTCTGGCCGTCGGCGTTGTTGACCATCAGAATGGGCCGTGGCTTCTCGTAAGTGCCGGAATTTGAAAAAACCGTATAGGACCCGGCCAGGTCCACCGGCGTCACCTCATATGCCCCCAGCGCAATGGCCGGAGTGGCCTTGATGTCCTGGTTGAGCCCGGCAGCTAGCGCCAGGTCCCTGATCTTTTCATAGCCCACCATCTGAGCCAGGCGCACCGTGGCCACGTTCAGCGAATGGGCCAGCGCCTCGCGGAGGGTCACCATGCCAAGATATTCACCCTCGTAGTTCCTGGGCTCATAAACCTGATCACCAAACTGGAAGGTTGTGGGTTCATCCATGAGGGTGGTCGCGGGAGTAATGAGAGGCTGCGAGCCATCGATGGCCGAGTTCAAGGCCGTAGCATACACAAAAGGCTTGAAAGAAGAGCCCGGCTGGCGCCGCGCCAGGGCGTGGTTCAACTGGCTTCGCGCGTAGTTGCGCCCGCCCACCAGCGCCCGTATAGCGCCGGTGTGGGCATCCAGAACCACCATCGCCACTTGAGGTTCCCTGGGCCCATTTGGCGCCTGCGGAGGGTGGTGGCGCATCCCGGCAATCCTCTTGTCAACCTCCTCCATGCCCGTGGCAACAGCTTCAGACGCCGCCCTCTGCAAATCGGGGTCAAGAGTAGTGTAGATCCGGTAGCTTTGCGAAAGCAGTTGCTCCTCGGAAAAGTGAGAAAGCAGTTCATCCTGGATCATGTCGACAAAGTAGGGCGCCTGGCTGCCACCCACATTCTCCGGCGCCAGACCCAGCGGCGCCGCCATGGCCTTTTCCGCCTGCGCCTTGCTGATGTAGCCGGCCTCAGTCATTTCGTCCAAAATGTGGTTGCGCCGGTCCGTCGCGCGCTTCGCGTGCCGGTAGGGTGAATAAAAATTAGGACCGCGAATAATCCCAGCCAGCAGGGCAGCTTCCGGCAGTGTCAGGGACGAAACGTTTTTGTTGAAATAAGCGTTCGCCGCTTCCCCAAAACCGTAGACCGAAAAGCTGCCGCTTTGTCCCAAGTAGATCTCATTGGCGTAGAAATTAAAAATCTGTTCCTTGCTCAGCCGGTGCTCCAGCAGCATGGCGATAAAAATTTCTTCCAGCTTCCGGCGGATGATGCGCCGCGGCGTCAGAAAGAAATTCCTGGCCAGTTGCATGGTCAGGGTGCTGGCGCCTTCCACCGCCCGTCCGGCGCGCAGGTCAGCAAGCGCAGCCACAAAGATACGGAACAGATTGATCCCGTGATGCGTGAAGAAGGTGTGGTCCTCAGCAGCCACCACGGCGTTGACCATATCCTTGGGAAGCTGCTGGTACTTCACCAGCCGCCGCTTGGACCGGCCGCTGCCGAAAAGCGTGGTGATCACCTGGGGCTCAAGCCAGTAAATCCGGCGCGACGCATCGTGCTGAAGGGGCGCAATTGAGGCGAGCCGTCCGCCCTTGAAAACCAGAGTTGCCGGCCCTTCCTGCATCACCGGGCCGTGGAAAAAAGAGTTCGGGCCCGGCCTGACGACCAGGCGGCCTTGCTCCAGTTCATAGGTTCCGAAATTAGATTCCCCATTTCCCGTTGTATAGCCCGCTTTTTGAAGCTTTGCCGCCAGTTCTTCCGGAGCAACCCGCTCGCCGACCTCGATCTGCGTGGGCGCTGCGTACACCAGGGAAGCGCGGTTGAAAACGTCCCCGCTCAGCCTAGCATCGATCATTCGGGAATAATGCACGTAGAGGTAGGTGAAGCCCAGCGCGCCAACCAGCGCGCACAGGACTCCGCCTCCCAGCGCCAGCTTTTGCCACAGGGTCAGTTCCTGAATCCTGAGACTCCAGCGTTTTACTCTGGACCTTGAGAGATTCCGATTTGACGACTTCTTTCGGGGGCGCAAAGCTTAAATGTTGCTGTTCTGAGCCGAGAGGCTGAAATGGAGAGGAAGCGTGTAGATTTTCAGGTCGACGTTGACCTCATACCAGACTTGAATCGTAACGGTCCGGCCAACTGAAACCTTGATGTCTTGATGTTCCACGGGTATCCCCAGTGACTCGGCTTTCGAGTAAATTTCCGCCTGAAGGTTCTCAGGCTTCGGCTGTGGCTGACGAACCGTCGCGTCCACCACCGCATGGTCCAGGTAATCCTGAAACTGATAATTTTCAACATATACCGGCACAATCTTGAGTGCACAGAAGGCCACAATCCCAAGAAAGGCCAGGGCGAGGATCGCTTTCAATCGCCCTCCCCGAGTCGCTGAGTGACATCATCTCCTATATCGTCGACCAGCCACCTAATCCTTAGCCTTTAAGCGATCCCGCAATGCCGCTGCCAACCCGTCAAGGTTAGCATCGTGGATCTGCTTTGTCGAGCGCTCATAGATCTCGCCCAGCCCTTGCGCAAGCTTCTTTTTGCCCAGGGTGACGCGGTAGGGCACGCCAATCAGGTCGGCGTCCTTAAATTTGACCCCGGGCCGCTCTTGCCGGTCGTCAAAAAGTACATCTAAACCCATATCCTGCAACTGTTTATACAGACTTTCGGCGCTGCTCCTCACGCCGGCGTCGTCCATATTAGCCGCCGTCAGCACAACGTCAAAGGGAGCGATGGCCCGAGGCAGGAACATGCCGTCCGCATCATGGTTCTGTTCGACCGCAGAGGTCAGAATCCGCTCGACGCCGATCCCGTAAGAACCCATGGTGAGCGGAACCTCCCTGCCGTTCGGGTCGAGCACCGTGGCATGCATGGCTTCTGAATAGCGCCGGCCCAGCTTGAACACGTGGCCCAACTCAACGGCCACGGAAACCCGAAGCGGCTTCCCGCACCGGATGCACAAATCGCCTGACTCGACCACCCGAAGATCCGCGTATTCCGCGGAAAAGTCACGGCCGGGCGTCACGTTGCGAAGGTGAGTATCGTCCTGGTTGGCCCCGGTGATCATGTTGCTGCGCCCATCCAGGGCCTGGTCCGCAAGAATGCGCGCGCCCTTGATTCCCACCGGCCCCAGCGAGCCCAGATGAGCGCCGTGGAGGTCAAACGCCTCCTCTGCGGTGGCAGGACGATAGGTCGTGGATTGCAGCACCGACGCCAGCTTGGTTTCACTCAGCGCATGGTCGCCCCGCAGCAGAATCACAACAGGTTTGCTTTCAACGACGTAGACCAGCGTCTTGATCATCCGCCCACCCGATTCGCCCGTGAACTTGACCAGGTCGTCAATGGTTTTCTGCCCTGGGGTCGGAAAGGACTCCGGGGCGGCGTCCCCGACCGGATCCTGAACCGGCGCAACCGACGACCTCGCTTTTTCCAGATTTGCGGCATAGCCACAATCGCAAATGGCGACCCAATCCTCGCCGGAATCGGTCGGCACCATGAATTCGTGCGAAACCGTCCCGCCCATCGCCCCCGAATAGGCCTCGGCAATCACGTACTTCAGGCCGCAACGGTCGAAGATGCGACAGTAGGCGTCATAATGTTTCTGGTAGCTGGTGTCCAGGCCCTCGTCATTCAGATCAAAAGAATAGGAATCCTTCATGATGAACTGGCGCAGACGCAGCAGCCCGGACTTGGGACGGGGCTCGTCCCTGAATTTTTCCTGGATCTGATACCAGAGCTGGGGAAGTTGTTTGTAGGAACGGATTTCCCCGCGCGCGATGTTCGTCATCTCTTCTTCATGGGTCACACCCAGGCACATGTCGTGCTGGTTGCGGTCCTTGAATTTGAACATCGTCTCGCCAAACAGATCATACCGGCCGGATTCCCGCCACAGTTCCGCCGGGTTCAGCGCAGGCAGATAGAATTCCTGCGCCCCGATCCGGTTCATTTCCTCACGGATAATCTGCGTAATCTTCAGAAACGATCTTTGGGCAAGAAACAGATAAGCGTACACCCCTGCCGCGACCTGCCGGACGTAACCCGAGCGCAGCAGCAGCTGATGGCTGGGGGCTTCCGCCTCCGCAGGAACTTCCCGAAGCGTCGGGATGAACACCTGACTCCACCGCATATTTCAACCTTTCTCCATCCAGCTCTGAGAACCGCGGGCTCTCTGAACCAGTGTTTGCAATGACAAACCGTCATTGTTGTGGAAACGCCGTACCATTGTCAAGAAAGGCAAGGGGCCGGAAAATCCGACAAAAGGCCCTCAAGGTCCGTCGCGGGATCATGGCCGGCAGAGACCCTGACGACCGGACCGTTCACCCCCTGCTCTTCCTATAACGTTTTCAGTGACATTCCGCTTCCAGACACCTACAATACCCGTTTCGTAGGAGAATGGAGGATAATAAACGAAGTTGTCTCAGCAACCTCATCCGGCATTGGCGCACCTCTCTGACAGTGCGCATACTGATCAAAGCATTTTCGGAATGCTATGAACATCAGTCTTCTTTTCGCGTTACTCGGTGGACTGATCGCGCTGGCGTTTGTCGCCAACCAGCTTTTCAAACGCACTCGTGTCCCTGACGTCATCGTGCTGATGGTGACCGGACTGGTCCTGGGGCCGCTGCTGGGCATGGTGAGGGGCAGCGAGTTCCAGTCCGTCACCCACGCCCTTGGCACCCTGGCAGTACTCCTGATCCTTTTTGAAGGCGGCCTGGAGCTCGAACTGCAGGCCATGCTGCGCCACTTTACCGGTAGCCTGCTGCTTTCATTTCTGGCCTACGCCTTCAGCCTTGTCGCGATCGCACTGGTCTTGCGCTGGAGCATGCACATCCCCATGACGGTGGCCCTGACCGTCGGCGCCGTGCTGGGCTGCACCAGCAGTTCTATCACCCTGCCGGTTTTGCAGCAGATTCAAGCCAGCACGCCGGCCCGCGTGACGATGATCCTGGACGCCTCGCTCAGTGACACCTTCGCCATTCTTACCGTGGGCATTCTTCTGGACCTCGGCCCAGGCAACGGGCCCATTGCCGCCCGCGTTGTCGGCCAGTTGCTTTTTGTGGGATTCATCTCTTTCCTGCTGGCTGTTGTAGTGGCTGTCGCCTGGGCATACCTTCTGCCGAAAGTTCCCGACCAGCGGTTCTGGAACCCTCTGACTCTGGCGGTCGTGCTGCTGCTGTACGCCGCGGCAGAGCACATCGGGGTCAGCGGGCTGATCACCGTCTTCTTTTTTGGCATCTTTCTGGCAAACATCCGGCGCACGGAATTCGATGTGGTGAAGGACTCCCTGGGCCTGGAATTTGCCGGTGAAGAACACCACACCCAGGTCCTGACTTTCCACGCCGAACTTTCGTTCCTCGTCCGGACCTTTTTCTTTGTTCTCCTCGGCGCCGTGGTGGAGTTCCAGGAACTGCTCCACTACCTGCCCCAGGCCGTGGGCGTACTGGGTGCGGTCATCCTGGCGCGGGCGCTGGCGGTCCGGGCCAGCAGCTGGTCGTGGAAAGGACTCCACGCACTGGAACAGGAACTGATTCTGTGGATCATGCCGCGGGGCCTGATCACGGTTGTTCTTGCCCTCCAGGTGCTCCAGGCACGTGGCAAGCCCTTTGAATTCCTGCCGGCCCTCGCCTTTGCCACCATCCTGGCCACCAACCTGATGGTGATCATCGGCAGCATTCGGGCCTCGCGCCTTCCCGCAAAAACCGCCTCGGATAAACCTGAGTCCAAAAGCGAACCGCCACAGCTGATCGCGACCTGAACCCCGGCAATCCGGACTACTGCTCATGAAGAACGGAGAGGGTGCTGAGATTGCGCACTTGCCAGAAGGCTTTGGAACGCCCGTTTGAGGGGTGGTCAAAGGTTGTGGTAGAATCCCTATTTCAATTTCTTACTGAACTTGCACAAGAGACACGATGCTCCAGAACTCTACCGAACAGGATCCCAGGACAACTTCACCCATGATTGATCTCCGCCTGGCCCACAGCCCGGACTCCGATGACGCCTTCATGTTTTATGCGCTGGCAACCAGGAAAATCCCCACCGGGAATCTCGCCTTCACGCACGTACTCGAAGACATCGAGACCCTGAACCGGAAAGCACGGGAGGAGGTGTACGACATCACGGCGGTTTCGTTTCATGCCTATGCGGAGCTTGCCGACCGTTACATCCTGATGTCTTCCGGCGCAAGCTTCGGTGACGGCTACGGGCCCATCGTGGTCACCCGGTCCCCTCTGCAGGAAGAAAGTCTGAAGGGGAAGCGAATTGCCATTCCGGGAAAGAAAACAACGGCCTACCTGGCGCTTTGCCTGTACGAATCCGATTTCGAACCCGTGGAAACGCGCTTTGACGAGATTCTGGACAAGGTGATCAAGGGCGAAGTAGACGCCGGCGTCGTCATCCACGAGGGCCAGTTGACTTATGGAAGTTACGGGCTCGCCAAGGTGGTGGACCTGGGCGTCTGGTGGAAGAATGAAACAGGATTGCCCCTTCCTTTGGGTGGCAACGTGATCCGGCGCAAGCTTGATGCGGAAATCATCCGCCGGGCTGACGAACTGCTTCGTGAAAGCATCGCCTACGGTCTCGAACATCGCGAGGAGGGTCTGGAATACGCGTTGCATTTTGCCCGGGGACTTGAACCGGCAACGGCTGAACACTTTGTTTCGATGTACGTCAACCAATGGACACTCGATTACGGCGAAAAGGGCCGCCGGGCCGTGCAAACACTGCTCGATCGCGGCTTCGAGGCCGGCATCATTCCTCAGGCTGTCCAAGCGGAGTTTGTGGGGCGGTAATCGGCATTCCATTCAACTGATACGGCAGGGGGGTTGCGGACCCCCAGGCCGGGCCCTTG
>JBAUWE010000610.1:0-1870 GCA_049583595.1 Terriglobia bacterium | reverse complement strand
GTTGTGCAGTTTCCCGCGCCTGTGTGCCGCGCAGCAAAGTCACGCTGAGATCGTCCAGCAGGGTCTTTGAGCAGTTTTCAATGGTTATAAGAATCGCTGCGCCCCGGGGGATTTGCGGACGGGCCGGCGCAGGCGCAGGGAAGGCAGGCCCCCCGGATTTTGCTCTGAGCAGCTATTGGGCAGTGGACGAACCCGCGCCCAATGACAGGATGGAGAGACAGCGGCACCGGCTTTGTAACGCTTTTGACTGAATCTGAAAGGAGAATTTTTTATGGAACGGCGCGATTTCTTCGCCGGGATGCTCGGCATGGTGGGCGCTCAGCCAATGAGCGCCAGGACGCCGGCGCCCGCCAGCGAAGTCTACATTGAGCGGGCAGCCAAAGGCCGGCCCCACAAGGGAAAGGTGCTGGCGTTGGTTACGGCGCACCTGGATGATGGCCCCGGCGCGGCCTGCGGCACGGTGGCCAAGCTTCTTCAGGAAGGTTACACGGGCTATTTCATCCGCACGAGTAACGACGAGAAGGATTCCTACGATCTTTCTCTGGGCGAAACCATTGCGGCCAATGAGCGGGATGCGGCGGACTTCATCAAAGTGTGTGGCTTGAAACAGTGGTTCAACCTTGGCTACCGTAACCATCGCCTCGATGACATGGCGGCCACCGAAATGCGCGTCCGGCTCATCTTTCTCTTTCGCCTCCTGAAGGTTGATACCGTGGTCACCTTTGACCCCTGGGGCCACTATGAGGAGAATCCCGACCATTACACCACGGCGCGCGCGGTGGAAGCGGCTTGCTGGATGTCGGGCGGTCATCTGGACATGCCGGAGCATTTCGCCGCCGGCCTGGAGCCCCATGCTGTCAGGGAAAGGTACTATTTCGCGCGCGGTCCGCAGCTGGTGAACCGCGTTGTCGATATCGGCCCCACATTGCAGACCAAGATCGCCTGCCTCAGAGCGTGCCGGACCATGATGGACCACACGATCCGGGACATTAAGGCAGACCATGCAGAGCGCGACCTGAATCTTCCGGCTTTTCCGGACGACCCGGCTGCTGCTTTTGATGAATTCACCAAATTGGCTGTCGAGCGCAAGGCCCGTGCGGTTGGCGAAAAGTACGGCGTCCGCTACGCCGAAGCGTTCCACTACATCGGACGGGATTGGATGGTGGAACAGGACGTCCTGCCCAAACAAACGCCTTTGGGTTGAGCCGGTAGCGCGGACCTCCGATTGTGAAGTCCGCGCTACTTCCTGATAAACGGGCTATGCGTGGATTGGGAGTCGGCGGGTCCGGGCGTAGTGTCGGCCAGTCGGAAACAATCCGGATGCTCAGTTTGACGTGCAGCCGGCTATCGAACCCTCTGCCGGGAATCGGTATGGGGTTGCTCAACACAACTTGTGCGTTTGAAGTGCAAGGGCAGGGGCGGCCGGAATTCAGGGGCGGGAAACCGATTTGCGGTTGGATTCGCCTTACTCAGCCTTTGCCTCGATCCTTAGGTGTTTCTCAAATTGGGCAGCCCATGTGGCCATGGGGTCCCGAACCGGTCCCAACGCAGCTTTGGCATTGGGGGGCAGACGGGAATGATGAAGCGTCGAACGACATTCATTTCCCCCTGTCGCATCAGGGGGGCCGTCTGGAAAGTGAGGAAGGTGTTGATTACTCCGGTGCCCGGAGTGGCCCCGCATGGTGGCCGCTGACAGCGCCCTCCTGTCCATGGGCATTTGCCCGATGAAGAGCCCGTTGCCGTCGCCGGCAACCCCCGGGGGGATGCCAGGGTTCCCATTCGGTCGCTGAAGGACGTTAGGGCCAGCAGAAAGGCCGCCAGGCCAGAAGGGCAACGGCCTTGCGCAGGCGGAAGATTTTGGGAGAACAAG
>JBAUWE010000609.1:0-2093 GCA_049583595.1 Terriglobia bacterium | reverse complement strand
AGCTTGACCTCGGCCACGATGTGCAGGTCGTTCTTCAGCAGCAGGTCGTAGTTTTCATAAACCGAACCGGCCAGGGTGTTTTCGATGGGCGCCAGGCAGCGCGCAGCCTGGCCTTTGGCGACGCTCGCGAACATGGCTTCGAAAGTGGGGCAGGGCAGCACCGTGATGTTGCGGCCCAGCAGTTTGTAAGCAGCTTCTTCGCTGAAGGCTCCCCGCTCACCCTGGAATGCAATCGTATCTTTTTTCATGCCGTCTGTCGCTCTCCCCGCTCCACTCGATAAGTTACTGAGGGTTGCAAAACAGGGTGACAACGCTCATTTGTAGCGCCGCCGTCCCGGCGGCGCCTTTACTCAGGGCCGGCAAGATGCCGGCGCTACGGAAGCCCGCCACTGTTTGATGCCATCCTCAGTAGCGATGCTATCACGGCAAAGTACGGGGGACAACGGACCGCAGCCACGGTCGCCGTTCTGACGGGCTGCATCGGACCTTTCCTACACAAACGGGTTTTTGTCTCCCGGGCGGGAGGGCGTGGGAGGGGGGCTGCCCAGCAATCCCCTGAAAAAGAATTCGACGCAACCCTCGGTCAATTCCTCCTGAGTGATGGGGCCGTCGGGATGGTACCACTGGTAGAGCCAGTTGATGGTACCCAGAAGGTTGAAGGCAGCCAGCGAGGGTGAAATCAAGCGTTCGTGGCCGGACTGGTCCTGGGCCTGGGAGATCAGGTCTTCCAGATAATGGATGTAGGCTTTCTTGCGGGCGTTGATTTTCTTGCGAAGCGCGCCTTTCAGTGAGCGGTTCTCGTGCAGGATCACGGTGATTTCCTGATCGCGGGCGCGAACCACCAGATCGATGTGTCCGATGATGGTCTGGCGAAGTCTTTCCTTCGGGTCCTCAATCGACTTCACCTTTTCAAGAACGCTCTCGTCGAGGATATCCATGCCGTAGTTCATAATCTCAAAAAGCAGCCGGTCCTTGCTGCCCACGTGATGATAGAGTCCCGCCTTGGTGAGCTTGACGGCCTCCGCGATCTCCTGCATGGAGGCGCCGTCGTAGCCTTTTTCAAAAAAGACGCGCGCCGCAATGCGGCAGATATCGCGAAGCTTTTGTTTGGGGTCAGGAGCTTCAGCCATAGAAACAACCCGTCACTGTAAATGCGCCGTCAGTCTACCATAGAGCGCGCGGGCTGCGGGAATGCGCGCAGTGAATTTTGAGCAGCCGCGCCCGGCCGCTCCGCCTGGCCTTTGGGGCGCCAGGGAGAAAATTTCCTGCTCCGGTTGCCGGGGGCGAGTGCTGCTGTCGTGGATTTCCGCAAATGATCCTCTCCAGCACTTTTCACTTGTAAACCCGCAGTCCTATTGTGGGGGGCGGGACTCGGGTGAGCGTGCCAACAGGAATTTCTGACAAGACTGAAAAAAGAATCATTAAAAAACCCTTTGACTCGGCCATGGACTTCTACTACAATGCAACCGTTTATATTTGAGATATTTACTTCAGAGTAACGGTTAAGCGGCGATTAATAGGGGTCTGGAGGGGGACTCTTTGCGACCGCGATTCTCAAACCTCGCATCTCCAATACCAGCACAACTGACTTGCACTCCATCCCGGCATAGCGATCTAGGAATTGTGACGCGCTCTTCCTTACCGGACCATCCACAAATGCCGGAAGGATGAATCCCAATGAAGTTAGGGATCATAAGCCCGCGGGTCCTGATCAGAAGGGCGCTTTCAACCTTTCTGGCCAGCACCGGGGCTGCGCTTGTTGTTGTGGAAGGGAGCGATCTCCGCGAGTGTCTTGATGAAGTCAAACGCTCAGGGGCTGAGATGCTGATTGTGGATTTGTGCGAAAAGGGACTGGACTCATTGCCTGATCTCAACCCTCTCGGACTTGCCGCCAAGGTGGTGGTTCTGGTGGATGATCTTGATAGCGCATCCTATGCCCGCGCCTTTCAGCTTGGAATCTGGGGTTGCCTTTCAACAAAGCAAAGCCCGACGGTTTTCCAGAAGGCCCTCAACTGCGTGGCACAGGGCGAGCGATGGATGCCCCAGCAATCGGTTATGAAGGGGCTCGTGGAGAAGCGCGGGCAGGTCCTGGA
>JBAUWE010000608.1:0-1851 GCA_049583595.1 Terriglobia bacterium | reverse complement strand
GGATCTGACAGCGAACACCGCGGGCATCGTGTCCCCCAACCCCTTCTGGCTGGCCTCGGCCCCGCCCACCAACTCGGGACGTCAGATCATGCGCGCGTTCGACGCCGGTTGGGGCGGCGCGGTGTGGAAGACCCTGGGCCAACCCATCCAGAACGTATCCAGCCGATTCGGTGGCCTGGCCTGGGCCGGTCACAGCGGCGTGGGCTTCAGCAACATCGAGCTCATCACCGACCGCAGCCTCGACGCCAACTTCCGCGAGATCTACGAAGTGAAGAAGCGCTATCCCAGGAACGCGCTCATCGTCTCGCTCATGGTGGACACCAAGGAAGAATGGCGCGACATCATCCAGCGCAGCATCGACGCCGGGGCCGATGCCCTCGAGCTGAACTTCGGCTGCCCCCACGGCATGTGCGAGCGCGGCATGGGCTCGGCCGTGGGACAGGAGCCCAAGATCAACGAGCGCATCACCTCATGGGCCAAGGAGTTCTCCACCGTCCCGGTGCTGGTCAAGCTCACCCCCAACGTGTCCGACATCGTGCCCCATGGCCTGGCGGCCCAGCGGGGCGGCGCCGATGGCGTGTCCCTCATCAACACCATCAAGAGCATCATCGGTGTCGACATCGACAACTTCGTCCCCGAGCCCGTGGTGGGCAGGAAGAGCTCCAACGGTGGTTATTGCGGCGTGGCGGTGCGGCCCATCGCGCTGCACATGGTGGCGGCGCTCTGCCGCGACCCCGAGTTCCACCTGCCCATCAGCGGCATCGGCGGCATCGCCAACTGGCGTCACGCCGTGGAGTTCCTGCTCCTGGGTTCGAGCAGCGTGCAGGTGTGCACCGAGGTGATGCTCCGAGGCTATCGCATCGTCGAGGACATGATCGACGGCCTGGAGAACTACATGCGCGAGAAGGGATTCACCCGGCTCGACGAGCTTGTCGGCCGAGCGGTTCCCCAGTTCACCGACTGGGGCGAGCTGGACATCAACTACGAGACCGTGGCCAAGATCGACGCGACCACCTGCATCGGTTGTCAGCGCTGCGTGGTCTCGTGCCAGGATGGCGCGCATCAGTGCATCGAACCCGGCGTCTACCCCAGCTTCGTACCGGTGGTCGACGAGGCCGAGTGCGTAGGCTGCAATCTGTGCGCCATCGTCTGCCCGGTGCCCGACTGCATCCAGATGGTGGAGGTGGACAACGGTTACGCCGAGACCAGCTGGAACGAGCACGTGATCCGGGGAAAGTCGATTCGCGCCAAGAAGGGCAGCCACGAGTACGACATGCCCGCCTAGCCGGCCTGGTGCCGGACGCCCGTTCCGCTCAGTGATACGGGCTCTTGAGCTTTCCCACCGTGTCGCTCGCCACCGGAACGCGCTGGCCCGGTGCCCCCAGGCCCGCGGCCTCGTCGTCGAGCACCAGAACCCAGTCGTCGTTGCTGGGAGGCGTGAAGTCGTGGGTACCGGTGGTGGGGTAGACCCCCAGGAAGGTGCCCGTGCCGCCTGAAGGGTCGAACCACCAACCCATGGCGGCCGTCCCGGAGATCTTGTCCATGGCGACGCTGAGCGTGCGCTGGGTGGGCGCGTAGATGATCACGGTCTGGCCATCGGAGGTGCGGGCCGCGGGCGCGTAATCGGCGCCGTTGATGTCCCCGTAGCCCGCCGTCAGCACGGTGTGATCGTAGTCGGGCACGAGGAGATCCCAGCGGCGCGATCGGAGCAGCCGCCCGAAGTAGAACATCGACATCGAGCCCGGGGAATCCAGGGCGTTCTGCCAGCCGCTGGGAAAGTCCCAGAGCGGAGAGCTGCCTCCGCCGCCATAGAAATGACCCGAGGCTCCCCCCAGAAGCGACCAGTAGGCC
>JBAUWE010000607.1:0-2269 GCA_049583595.1 Terriglobia bacterium | reverse complement strand
CACGGACGGGAACCTCCGAACTGCTATTTCTTTTTGGGTGGTTGTGACGGCCGCATTTCAATCCGGCTGGCCAGCGCCGTCTTCGGAAACCGGTAAAGGTCGACCACGGCCTTTGCAATGTCGTCTCCGGTCAGCTTCCACGAGGCGCTGGGTTTCGACCCGGGCGCCGCAGCGAAGTCGGTATCCACGCTGCCGGGCATGATGTAACTGACCCGAATGCCGTCGTGCCGCACGTCCTGCATCATGGCTTCGCTGAAGCCGTTCAGGCCGAACTTGGAAGCATTATAGGCGCTGCCGCCCGCAAACGGATTCACGCCCGCCAGGCTGGAAATGTTGAAGATATATCCGCCGCCGCGCTGGCGCAGCAGGGGAATGGCTTCGCGGCAGCAATAGAACACACCGGAGAGGTTCGTCTGGATGGTTTCGTCCCATTCCTCGGGCGTCAACTGGTCTACCGGCTTAAAATAGCCGAGCCCTGCGTTGTTAATAAGAATATCAATGCCGCCGAATTTTTCCGCTGCGCCCTGCACAACTTTCCGGCAGTCTTCGTAGCGGCGCATGTCTGCAGCGATGCCGTCCACGTTGCCCGAGGACTGCTTTCCCAGTGTCGCCAGCGCCGCTTTCAGGTGTTCCGCATTCCGCCCGCAGATAAAAACCTTGGCGCCTTCAGCCAGCAGCCTTTGCGCGATGCTGAGCCCGATGCCACGCGTTCCGCCGGTCACGATTGCAACTTTGTCCTGAAGTTCCTCTGCCATCGATGCCTCCTGTTTTTCATTTCATGATAACACCGGCATGTGCGATGGCGGGCCACCCGGCGGTTTGCTCGGTCGCTGGGCCCTGCGCCACTCGAAGGCGCGAACAGTATAGCCTATGAGGACAAAGCCGAAAGACGCAGGGCGCATTTTGGGCTGCGGCTGATGCACCGCGGCGGGCGGAAGGGATTTGTGTTTGAAGAGGAAGCGTTTGCCTCCTGCCGGCCGGCGCGAGTCTCTACCGCGCCGGTTATTGGCAACTCTGGCAAACGAAGGGGACAGGGGTGCCCTTCGCTTGGCTGGCCGTGGCTATTTTTCCGGGCGAGGTGAGCACGAACACCATCTCAGTGCCGGGCTGGAGCACGACGTCCTTGTGATGCTTGGCCAGGGTGTGGATCAGGCCCGCAACCGCTCCGATGCCCGCGCCGTACAGCGCCCCGGTCCCGCCGGCAGCCATGACTCCGCCGCCAGCCCCCACGGCAGCGCCGATGCCGGCTTCTTTGGCAGCCTGTTTCTTGCTCTTGCCTTCGCCCTGGACGGTACCTTCATTGCCGTTCACTTTGACGGAAGATCCGGCGTCATCGGTGAGTTGCCCGGCCAGGGTGTATTCGTGGCCGTCCTGCAGAACGATCGCGTCGGCCACCAGTCGCATTTCCGCCTTGCCCTTCACGCGCCCGGGCGGTTTGACAAAAGTGACATGCCCGCGCAGCGTGCTGCCCGCCGGGACCACTTCACTGCCTTGGGCGAATATCGGATCCTGGACCTTCGCGGTGAAGGTGTCGCCGGCACGGTCGGCGGAAGAACTCAATGTGGAAATCAACTGGACGCTCACCCGGGTTCCAACCGGAAGTTCCGGCTTGGGCAAATCGGATGCGCTCAGGAGCGCCGGCGCCGCGAGGAGGGCCAGGATCAAACCCATCATCCTGCTTTTCATACGATTCATATCTGCTCCCATCATGCCGCCCGCCGGGAAATCGAACCCTTTCCATTAGATTACCAGACCGATGCCGCAGTTGTACGACGATTCCGGCCCGCGCTACGGAATTTCAAAGGCCCTCTTCGTCTCCCATAGCAAAAGCAAAAAAAACCCCTACTGAACAACCAGCGGGAGACGACCACCCGGACCGTTTCCGCGGCATCCCTAACGTGGCGCACCTGAGTGCGCAGAGCGTATCTTTTGCCTCCGTGATGACCCATGCAACGGGGCGGGCGTCTCTGCGTGGCCGTCTACTTTCCCAGAGCCTTCAGGATGGAAGCTGCTACGTCGCGGGCTTCGGCCGCCCGGCCTTGCGAGTTGGGATGCGTGCCATCGACGCCCAGGTAATAATCGGGGTGGTGCAGGACGGTCGCATAGAGATCGTCAATGGGAATCCCCGCCTTATGAGCGTAGGCCGCGGCAATCCTGTTGCGGGCAGCCACGCGTTGGGTGAAGGGAACGAATTCGGACATGTCTTTTCCCATGCGGACGGGCGTGCTGCTGGTCCAGATGAGCTTTGCGCCGTGGGCGTTGGCCTGGA
>JBAUWE010000606.1:0-10145 GCA_049583595.1 Terriglobia bacterium | reverse complement strand
GAGCAGGGACGCGAGAGGGTGCTTTTTGTTCACGTCACCCTAGTCCCGTACATCAATGCCTCCGGGGAGTTGAAGACCAAGCCCACACAACACTCGGTGAAGGAATTGCGCGAAATTGGTATCCAACCTGACATTCTTCTCTGCCGGACGGACCGCTTTCTGCCGGCGGACATCAAGACGAAGATTGCCCTGTTCTGCAGCGTCCAGAAGGACGCCGTGATCACCGCAAAGGATGTGGGCAATATTTATGAGGTGCCGATCGTTCTGGCAGGCGAGGGGCTCGACACGCAGATTGTCCGCTGCCTGGGGATGGAGCAGGGCGAGTGCAATCTGAAGCCCTGGGGGTCTCTGGTGGAACGCCTGCGGGGCCTTCAGGATGAGGTTTCGATTGCCATTGTAGGCAAGTACGTGGAATTTCAGGAATCCTACAAGAGCCTGAATGAGGCTTTGGTGCACGGTGGCCTGGCCAATAACGTGCGCGTGAACGTGGTGTGGCTTGAAGCCGAGGGTCTGGAAGGCGATGACTGGGAAAAGCAGCTTGATGGTTTTGACGGTATCCTGGTGCCGGGGGGGTTCGGCAAGCGGGGCATTCCCGGCATGCTGCGCGGCATTACCTACGCACGGACGCGGAAGGTGCCGTTCCTGGGCATTTGCCTGGGTATGCAGTGCGCGGTCATAGAGTATGCCCGCAACGTCTGCGGCCTGCAGGGGGCGGACAGTTCGGAGTTTGACCCCTCCACGCCGCACCGGGTGATCTACAAGTTACGCGAACTGCGCGGAATTGATGAGTTGGGCGGCACCATGCGCCTGGGCGCGTGGACGGCCACGCTGAAGCCGGGCTCGTTTGCCTATGAAGCCTACGGCCAGGCGGAGATCTCCGAGCGGCACCGCCACCGGTATGAGTTCAACCGGGAATACGAGGCTACTCTGGTGGCCAACGGGCTGGAAATTGCTGGCGAGACTCCGGACAGTACCTATGTGGAAATTGTCGAGGTGCGGGACCACCCCTGGTTCCTCGGGTGCCAGTTCCATCCGGAGTTCAAATCACGGCCCCTCGATCCGCATCCGCTGTTCAAGGCGTTCGTCGGAGCGGCGCTGGCGCATCGCGGCAAGCGCCCGATGGAAATCAGCGAAGCTTCACCTTCGGCCAGCGAGCTGATCGAGGAGGGTGCCCAATCTTCGGGCTAGGGGTTTGCCGGAGTCTCACCTCCATCGTCCCGGCTTCTGATCGCTTATGAAACGCCCGGTTCGCATTGGCAGGCTTACGCTCGCGCAGGGACGTCCGCTGTTTCTGATTGCAGGCCCTTGTGTGATTGAAAGCGAAGCACACGCGCTGATGATGGCTCGCCGGCTTGCTGCCACGGCAAGGCGGATGGGCATTCCTTACATTTTCAAAGCGTCTTTCGACAAAGCCAATCGCACTTCGGTGTCGTCGTATCGGGGTCCCGGGCTCGATGACGGCCTCAAGATCCTGGCGGCTATCCGGAAACAGGTGGGGGTTCCCGTCCTGACGGACATCCATGAGGCGAGCCAGGCTGTTCCTGCAGCGGAAGTCTGTGACGTGCTGCAGATTCCCGCCTTCCTTTGCCGGCAAAGCGATCTGCTGGCGGCGGCGGGCCATTCTGGCGCAGTCGTCAACATCAAGAAGGGCCAGTTCATGTCGCCTTGGGACATGCGCTTTGCCGTGGAGAAGATTGAGAGGACAGGGAACCGCCGCATCATCATTACGGAACGTGGAAGCTCATTTGGATATAACAACTTGGTGGTGGACATGCGGGGCCTCGGCGTAATGCGCGCCTGGGGCTATCCGGTGGTGCTCGACTGCACGCACGCGTTGCAACTGCCGGGTGGTGAAGGCGGGCAAAGCGGGGGGCAACCGCAGTTCATTGAAACGCTGGCGCGGGCGGGGGTAGCAGCCGGCGCCGACGGCGTCTTCATGGAAGTTCACGACCGTCCTGAAAGGGCACTGTCGGACGGTTCATCCGCGTTGAATCTCCGGAGCTTCGCCACTCTTGCTGGGAGGCTCCGTGACCTGGGCGGCTTTATCCGGCGATTGCGCTGAGCCATCTTGGCGCGGTCAGATATGAACGGGTCAAAGGGGTTGGGAAGAGCGCTTTGGCAGAGGACCCGTTTCTCCCCCAAATTGGGAAGATTGTCATTCCCAATAGGATTTTGCACCATTCTGGCGGTTTCTTGATTGAATGAAGGACACGTGCGGCTGGGCCGCCACGGCCGCCTACAGCGAAAACCGAGACAGACGATGGCTATCTCGCTGCAAAATGTGAAGATTCGCGACCAGGTTTTCCTGTTGACGTTGCCGCTTATCCTGATTCTGGTTGGAATTATTGGGCTCTTTTCCTTCCACTATTGGGAGATCAACCAGATCAATCAGTCTGTTGAAAACAGCGAACTTTCCGCCCTGCGCACGGAGTCATTGCTTCAGGGTGTGAATGGTATGGACACTTCAGCCCGGGCCTACGTTTTGACAGGCCGCAAAGCTTTCCTTGAGGATTTCAATACGGCGACGGGGCTTGTTTCTCAGAATTTTGACGACTTGCGGGATATGAATTCTCGCGAGCCTCCTATGATTGCCGAACTGGAGAGGCTTCAGCGGCAGGTCGAGGACTGGAAAACCCAGGTGGCCGGTCCGGCCATTGAAGAGGTCAAGGCTGGGGGAATCGATGCCGACGGGCCTGCAATGGTGAAATGGGCTGGAACCGTTGCTGCAATCCAG
Organism: Terriglobia bacterium; assembly: GCA_049583595.1. Taxonomy (GTDB): domain Bacteria; phylum Acidobacteriota; class Terriglobia; order UBA7540; family UBA7540; genus SCRD01. The sequence goes on along the minus strand of JBAUWE010000606.1, from coordinate 7,411 downwards.
GGGGCGATCGTCGAGTTTCGGCAGAAGAATCGAAACTTTGCCTCAGCCAACAGAAGTGCCCGCCAGAAGGATCTCCGCAGGGCGGTGGTCTCGGGCGTGGTGCTTGCACTCCTCTTCGTTGTCCTATTGTTGCTCCTGGTCCATTTTGTCAGCCACAGCATCTCTGACCCTGTCCATCTGTTAATCCATGCATCAGACCGTGTCCGGCAGGGCGATTTCGATCCCACACTGCCACCCGAGACTCACAACGAATTCGGTGTCCTCTCGCACAGTTTTTTGCACATGGCCCATGCCCTGCGGCAGGACCGTGAGGAACTGGCCAGCATCAAGCATTTTTCCGAAGCCGTGACGGAGTGTACTTCAGAGAATGAGGTCTATGACCACATCCTGCACGCTTTCCGCGACCGTTTCCAGCCGCGGCAGGTCATCATCTTCAAACTGCGCCCGGAAGAAGATTTTCTGGAAGTTGTCGCCTCTCTCAGTCCGCTTCCCGAGGATGTGCAGGACTGGCCCGTCATCGAAGGCAAGCACAGCTGTAAGGCAGTCCGGATGGGGCGGCCTTTCCGGGTGAACGACGTCACCGTCGAGCCGTTGTGCCCCGGCAAGTTCGTGCTGCCCAAAGAGGGTAGCTATTACTGCGGGCCCCTGATCGCAGGCGGCATCATCATCGGGGCCGTCCGGCTCGAAGGCGCAGCCGGGTTGTGGACACCGGAGCGTGAAAGCCTTCTCGAGAGCTACCTGGGTACCAGCGCTTCGGTACTTTCCAACCTGCAGCTGCTGCAGACCATGCGAGAGCAGGCCAACATCGATCCCCTCACTGGCCTCTACAACCGTCGTTTCTGCAAGGATTACGCGCGCAAACTGATGGCCATGGCCCGGCGCAAAGACACTCCCCTGGGCTTTATTATGCTGGACCTTGACCATTTCAAGAACATGAACGATGTCTTCGGGCACGAAGTGGGTGATCGTATTCTGAAGCAGTTTGCCAAAACAGTTACCCAGTCCATGCGGGAAACCAACCTGACCGCGCGGCTGGGCGGCGAAGAATTCGTTATTCTTCTGCCCGACACCGGCGCCGACGCCTGCCAGGTGGTGGCAGAGCGCGTCCGCAACGCCGTCGGCCACATGAGGATGCCCCAGGTCAAGGACCGACAGGTCCCCCCCATCACTGTCAGCCTGGGCATTGCCGTCTATCCGGCCCACGGAGGCACGCTGGAAGAGATGCTGCATTCCAGTGACCGGGCGCTCTATGCATCCAAGCGCGCCGGGCGCAACCGTACCACGATGTATGTGGAAGAGAAGGAAATCACCGGCTAGCGTGTGCTTTGGGCTTCCGAACCCTTGCGTGACTTGCTGCTGATTCCATGTTTCGATGACGTGGGCAGGATGTGCGGGTTACTTCTCAGCGCCTTCACCTGCGGTTGGCTGCCACGGTCCCTCCAGCAGAATAGCTTCTTCTTCGCCGGGCCAGGGAGGCATGGTGATGCCGATGGCTTCGAGCGGGTCCTGTCCCGTGCATCGGAACTGAAAACTCGTGCCCAGGGGGATGGTCAGGCACACCCCGGGGAAGACCTCCACAATCTGGTCGTCGGCGCCCTGTTTGCGCCACATTTCCCCCTGCCCGGAGACGATGAACCAGATCTCCTCTACCGTCCGGTGCGTGACGGCGCGTGAGGTTTGGCCCGGCCCGAGCGAGAAATGGGCCATGCCGCCGCCCTTGAGACCCAGCAGGATTCTTACGTCTGACCCGTCCGGAGCCACCGCATCGCGGTTGGCGGGAAGTTCCTTTGTCTCGAAAGTTGCCATGGTTGCAACTGCTCCTCTGCAGCCTGATCTTCACGTGCTGTTCTGGCCGAAGATTTGCATTTCAGGCGTTGAGATGTCAAGCCCCATCCGTAACCGTCCCATCAGCAGGCTCCGGCCACCTGTGATATTATCCGTGATTTAAGCGGGCATTTTCTATGAGTCTTGAAACGGGCAGACGAGTCCTTGAGATTGAAGCGCGGGCAATCGCCGACCTGGTAGGGCGGCTGGACCGCCGGTTCGAGCTTGCGGTGGAAACCATCTTCGCCTGCCGGGGCCGCCTGGTAGTGGCAGGCATGGGCAAGTCCGGCCTGGTCGGTCAAAAGATTTCGGCGACGTTTTCGAGCACCGGGACGCCATCATTCTTTCTGCATCCTGCCGAAGCGCTCCACGGCGACCTGGGCCGTCTGGTTCCGAACGACGTGCTGATGGCGCTGTCCTACAGCGGCGAGACGGAAGAACTTCTGCGGTTGCTGGACACGGTTAAGCGCCTTGCGGTTCCTCTGATTGTGCTGACGGGAATGCCGGCCTCGACGCTCGCGCAGGCCTGCGATGTGGTAATCGACGTCAGCATCAGCGAGGAGGCCTGCCCGTTGGGTCTTGCTCCGACAGCGTCAACCACGGCGATGCTGGCGGTGGGCGATGCGCTGGCCATGGCTTTACTGGAGCGGCGGGGATTCAAGGAAGAGGACTACGCAGCGCTGCACCCGGGCGGTGGTCTTGGAGTGCGGTTGCGGCGAGTTGAAAATGTGATGCACGCCGGGGACGAAATTCCACGCGTGCAGCCAGACACCACGCTGCCCGACGTGATCTACGAGATCAGCAAGAAAAAGATGGGGCACACGGCGGTTGTGGATGCGGACGGCCGGCTGGCCGGAGTGATTTCCGATGGCGACCTGCGGCGCTTTTTTCAGCGCGAAGGCAGCCACGCGCTGGAACATTCGGCGGGTGAGGTGATGACGCGATCCCCCGTGACCATCGGACGCAAGGAACTTGCCACGCGAGCCTTGAACCTGATGGAAAACCGGCGGATTACTTCATTAATGGTCCTGGACGTGGAGGGCCGTCTCGAAGGAGTGGTCCACATTCACGACCTGTGGAAAACGCAAATGTTTTGAGATTGCCCTGGACCTTGTTGTGAGGTCTTGTGTTTGGAATTAGAGGAGGAACATGCCACTTACCCCACAGCAGGTCCGACGCCGGGCGCGCAAGATCAAGCTGCTGTTGCTCGACGTTGACGGCGTGATGACCGATGGTCGCATCTATTACGTGCCACGTCCCGAAGGCGGAATGTTTGAGACCAAGACTTTCCATTCGCGTGACGGCATCGGCATCCGCTACGCGCGCGACGCCGGAATCAAGGTCGGCATCATCAGCGGACGCGGCTCAGACACTGTACGCGACCGTGCGGCGGAGTTGAAGCTGGATTTTATCGAGGAGAACACGCTCAAGAAAATCCCGCCCTACGAGCGCATTTTGAAGGCGGCGGACGTAAAGGATGAAGAGGTCTGTTATGTGGGTGACGACTTGGTAGACCTTCCCATCCTGAAGCGCGCGGGGCTGGCTGTATGCGTCCAGAACGGGCACCCGCTGCTCCGGCGGCATGTTCACTACGTGACCAAAGCGCCCGGCGGGGTGGGTGCCGTACGCGAGACCGTTGAGATCATCCTGGATGCGCAGGGCAAATGGAAGCCGGTGGTGGACCGTTACCTGAACGCCACGGAAGCATAGCGCACGACGAAATTTTACCCCTTTCTAAACCAGTGCAACCGCCCGGATGGGCGAACCCGAACCCTCTCGGATTTTCAGCGGCAGGGCGATAAAAAGAAAGAAATCCGGTAGCTCGTCAAGGCGGGTGAGGTTCTCGATAATCAGGACCTCTTTTTCAAGCAGCAGGGGATGGATCGGATGGTCCTCAAGCGCTGCGGGCGGGTCGGGCGAAAGGGAATCGACCCCAACTGCCGCCACGGATTTGCTCACGAGATATTCCGCCACCTCGACGCTCACGCCGGGCCAGTCTGCGAGGTAACGCTTGTTGTTGGGCGGCAGGCCCCAGTGTTCCGACCATCCAAAATTGAACAGCACAATGTCATCAGCTTCGATGGGTCCATGCTGCGCTTCCCAGTCCTGAATGAACTTCAGAGACACGTAATCGCCTTCTTTTGACCCACGGCAATCGAGTCGTGTGCCGCGACCGATCAGGCGCACAGGCTCAATCTGCTCGACGGTCTTGCGTCCGTCCATTTTCCCGTCACTCACAAAGTGCACCGGCGCGTCCACGTGTGTTCCATTGTGCTCATGCACCTGGAGCTGGTAGCTGAGCGATCTGCCACCGAACTGGTAGGAACCCCAGAGGTTGTGGAAGAACTTGGAGTGGGTAGGGAAGTTTGGCATGTGTTCTTCGAGCGTCTGGCTCAGGTCGACTACGCGGGCTTGGCGCAAGCTCGAAATCAAGTTTGAGAGTTCCATGAGTGAAGGTCCTTTCAGCTAAGGCGATATGCGGCCGGCGACACCCGCTTAGGGGTGGTCGGCGCCGTTGCGTGGACGAAAGGCCGTGGCCGCGAGTTTTGCCACCATTCTGCGCGGTATAAAACGCTGGACAATGACCCCGAGCTTGTTGAGGAGTCTTGGCACCACCAGGCCGCCGCCGCGGTCAAGCTTCCTGAAGGCATCTTCAACCACTTCATTGGGGTCCTGCAGGCCGCCGGGAAGGGTGCGCACGCCGTAGTTGCCGGCCTCAAAAAAATGGGTGCGGGTGCCACCGGGACACAGCGTTACCACGCGGATGCCGTGCGGCCGCACCTCTTCGGCAAGGCCCATTGAGAAACTCGTCACAAACGCCTTGGTGGCGGCGTAGGTGGCCGTGTAGGCCAACGGCTGGAAACTTGCCGTGGAGGACACGTTGATGATCGAGCCTTCGCCGCGTTCCACCATGGCAGGCAGCAGCAGGTAGGTGAGCTCGGCCAATGCGTTAATGTTCAGGCGGACCATCGCCATCTGGCGGTCGATCGGCAGTTTCCAGAACTCACCCCGCGCGCCGAAAGCGGCATTGTTCACCAGCACGCTGATGGAAAGGTTCCGCTCGTTGAGCGCGGCGGCAAGCTGCGGCGCCGCGTCGCGCACGCTGAGGTCTGCCGCGAGCACCTCCACGCTGATGGAGTATTCACGAACCAGGTCCGCGGCCAGTTGGCTCAGCTTGCTCTCGGAGCGCGCTGTCAGCGCCAGGTTGTGGCCGCGCCGGGCAAAGGCTCTCGCAAAGCATTCGCCAATGCCGCTGGACGCGCCGGTAATGAGTGTGTAGCGATCGTCGGACATGGCTTTTAAGAGCGTCGGGTGTTCTTCAGCCTTGGACCGCCTACGCTCTTGGCGCCGGGCCGCGGGAGGTTTGCGTAGTCTGGATTGCGGTGGCGCGTGCCGGTGGCGATTAATTTTTCAGCTTCGGCCCGGGTTCCGATGCCGCCTCGCGCGCCAACGCGCGTACAATTCAGGCCGGCCATGGCGTTCGAAAAATCCAGGATCTGTTCGATGGTCCATCCCTGGAGCAGCCCGTAAGCGAATGCCCCGTGGAAGATGTCGCCGGCGCCTGTTGTGTCGACCGTCTCCACTACGAACCCGGGAGAGTAATAGAAGCGGCCCCCGGTGTAAACCAACGCGCCGTCGCGGCCCAGGGTCATTCCCGGAGCACGGATCTTGTATTCCCGCGCCATGTATTCCAGCACGAGAAACGGATCGTTGTGGCCGGTCACGGCAGGCAGGAAATTCGCGGACGCGATGAGGTAGTCGATCAGCGGAAATATCTGTTCCACCTTCTTGTAGACCGTATCCAGGTCCGCTACCACGGGGATGCCTGCCTTCCGGGCCCACTTGGCGCCTTGCGCGCAGGCCGCGGCATCACACCCGTCGAGGTGTAGGATTCTGGCCGAGGTGACGGCCTCGGGCTTCAATTCCTGGGGCGTAACCGCCAGGCGTTTGTCGCGATCCCAGAAGACCGTCCGTTCGCCGGTAGCCTGGTCCACAATGATCAGGCCGAATTGTGTAGCGGCGCCGCGCACCACGCTCGCGTATTTGAGATCAACGCCCTCTTCGCGAAGGCTCTGCAACTGGAAGCGTCCGGCCTCATCTCCGCCCACCTTCCCGATGTACCGTGCCTTCAGTCCCAGTCGCTGGCAGGCCACAAGGGCCGTGGCCATCTGGCCGCCCGCCTGCTGGGAGAACGATACCACGCGCTCCTTCCCGCCCAGCGGCGGAAATTCCCGCACCATCAGCACCGTATCCGTGGCGTTTAACCCCAGTCCTACAATGTCCACCTTGTTTCGTCGCACCGTTTCCCCCGTCCGGAACAAAACACTGGATGCTATCGCTGATCGTCTTTTGCCTGCAACAAAATTCTGCGAGACAGCGTACGATGGCCTGCCGGATATGTGTTCCTGATGCATTGTAAGCCTGCAGAACAATTGATCGAAGGTAATTTGGGATTCGAGTTCACTCGTCCTTATGATATCTTGGAGGGTCGTCTTTTGTGTCCCGGACGTTTCTGCTGTGCGGCATCCGTTCATCGAAACGCGCCAATCGGAATTCGTTTCTAAGGAGCGAGAATGGAAAAGGTAAGGGTGGGTGTCATTGGATCGGCTTTTGTTTCGAACCTTCATGCAGAAGCCTTCCAGGAGGTCCGTGAGGCTGAACTCGTCGCGGCATGCTCGCCCAACAAGGATCATGTTGAAGCATTCGCCCGCAAGTGGAAGATTCCGCAGGCTGTCACGGATTACAGAAAGATGATGGACCAGAATGACGTGGATGTGGTCGTGGTAGGCATTCCCAATGACCTGCATCGCGATGTGGTGCTGGCCGCGGCTGAAGCCGGCAAGCACGTTATCCTTGAAAAACCCATCGCCCACACGCTGGAAGACGCGGACGCCATGATCGCCGCCTGCAAGAAGCACAATGTCAAGCTGATGTACGCGGAAACCATCTGCTTCTCGCCCAAATATGCTCGCGTGAAAAAGCTGGTTGACGAGGGTGCCATCGGCGACGTTTATATGGCCAAGCAAAGTGAAAAGCACTCCGGGCCGCACTCGGACTGGTTCTACGATGTCAACCGCTCGGGTGGCGGCGCGCTGATGGACATGGGTTGCCATGGTATCGAATGGACCCGCTGGCTGTATGGCAAGCCACCGGTCAAAAGCGTGACGGCCCACTGCCAGCTGGTTTTTCACAAGGGACGCACCCGGGGCGATGACAATTCCGTGGTGATTGTTGAATTCGAAAACGGCGCCGTCGCGGTCATTGAAGACAGCTGGGCCCGCCACGGCGGCATGGATGATCGTGCAGACCTTTACGGGACTGAAGGTGTGATTCATTGCGACCTGCTGCGCGGCAGTTCTATGGAAACTTTCAGCAAGAATGGCTACGGGTACGCCGTGGAAAAGGCCGGTGAGACGAAAGGCTGGACTTTCACCGTGTTTGAGGAAGCCTTTCTTTACGGTTTTCCGCATGAGATGCGCCACTTTACGCGTGCTTTGCTGGGAAAAGAGGAACTGATGGAAAGCGGCGAAGACGGACGAGCTACGCTGGAAATTATCTACGCAGCCTACGAATCCGCCGCAACCGG
>JBAUWE010000605.1:0-6873 GCA_049583595.1 Terriglobia bacterium | reverse complement strand
CCTGGAAGGCGATGGAAAGTCTGGTTGATCGTGGCAGGTGCCGGGCCATTGGACTGTCGGACATCACCTTGAACGAACTGAAGCCCATCTATGAATCTGCGAGAATCAAACCCGCCGTGGTCCAGGTGGAATCACATCCGTATCTGCCGGAAACGGAGTTATTGAGATTCTGCAAGCAAAAGGGCATTGTGTTTTTGGCTTTTGCGCCATTAGGCCATGGGATGAAGCCTGGGTTGCTCGAAGATCCAGTCATTTCGGCTATCGCCGCGCGAGTTGGGAAAACGCCTGCGCAGGTGCTGCTGGCTTGGGCGGTGCAGCGCGGTACTGCTTTGCTTACCACGCCCAGGAGTGCGGCCCGGGCGCGAGAGAACTTCAACATCTCTCCCCTTCCGGAAGACGCGCTTGAGGAAATCAATCGAATTCGGACCCGCCAGAGGCTGAATGAAGTCGTGAAAACCGGCGTCCCGGGTTTCATTCCACAAGGGAGTTGAACATGCAAGCGAAACTGCAGCTGAAACAGTCCATGCAAGAGGAACAAATCCTTGAAGCCCTGAATGCGCACGGGCACGTGTCGGCAGTCGGCGATTCAAACGCGGAACACGATATTTACGATGACGATGCTATTTGTGACTATCCCCAGTCGGGCGAGCGATTTCTCGGACGAAGCAATTTGCAGGCCTTGCGGAGTCATCATCCCGGCAAGCCGTCCGGCTTCAAGGTCAAGCGCATTCTCGGAAACGGGGACCTCTGGATCACCGAATACGGAATCACGTACCAGGGGCATCTGGCTTATGCGGTGAGCATCATGGAGTTCCGCAACGGCAAGGTCGTCCACGAAACACAAAGTTTCGGGATTCCCTTCGAGGCGCCGGCCTGAGCGCTGATTGTTTTCGTGCGGATTTGAGACTTGTTTGCCCAAACAACCTGAAGAGACAAGGCGGTAAGGAGGATCGAATGCAACGTAATCATAAAGAATCCCCGAGCGAACCAGGAGATACCGTGAGCCTCACGCTTAAAGTCGGCTCAGCTCTTGCTGATCTGGCAGAACAGATCCAACAAGATATTGGACGTCGCGCATACGAACTTTTCGAACAGCGCGGGTATACGCACGGAGACGACCTCTCGGATTGGTTTCAGGCCGAAAAGGAAATTGTGCAGAGCGTGCACTCCGACGTGAAAGACAACGGGAAGCAGATCTCGCTTCGAGTAGATGTTTCGAACTTTGATCTGGCCAACCTGCAGGTTGGTTTGTACCCCCGGCGTTTGATTGTCTGGGGAAAGAGACTTGCGACCAGCGGGAAGAATGGAGATTCAGCGGACCAAGATCCGAAATATCTCGTGACCCTGTCTCTGGTCGACTTGCCCACTGACGTGGACATGCAAAATGCAAAGGCTGTGGTCAAGGGAACCGAAATTGAGGTGATTGCAGAAAAAGCGCATATGTAGCGGGGAATCGGAATAACTGCGCCGATCTTAGCGTATTGTTACAGCCCTTAGTGGTTCCCGAAAGGACGTACAATGAGTGTCCGCGAGTCGTGCGGCAAACCATCTACATTCATACTGAGGCTTCTCCCTTTATTCTGGGTTGCTTCCTCCTTGATTTCGAATTGCAGCAGTGTCCGCGCTCAAACACCGGAATACGGTGGGCCAGTGAGCCAACTGACCCCAACTTCTGAAGTCACCTATGCGTCAGGAAGGGATCCCGCTTCGCAGAGTCATCAAGGCAGAGGAACTGTCACCCAAATTCCATTGACTCTCAAGCAGACTGTGGACCTCGCGCTTCGCCAAAACCCAAGGCGTGTTATTGCACGCATACTTGTTGACGAATCTCTCAAGGACAAGAACATCGCCCGTTCCGCGCTGTTGCCCCAGGCCGAAGTCGAGGCGAGACAAGCGATTATCCGTTTCAACGCGCAGAGCATCATCGACCTTCCGAAAATTGGGCTCGGCAATGAGCCACTTAGGATTGGCCCCTTCCAATCCATAAAAGGGGGCGCCGTCTTTTCCCAGCAGCTGTTGAACTTTGGACTGATCCGCCGGTTCCAATCCAGCCGTGAAGGGGTCAAGGCGGCAAAATATGATGAGTCTTCGGTGCGGGAGAGCGTCACCGCTGCTGTCGTTAGTCAGTACCTTCAGATCCTTCAATCGGTCGCGAATACAAAGGCAGTAGAAGCCCGGGTCAAACTGGCCGAGAGGCTCAACCAGCAGGCAACACGGCTTGAAAAAACGGGAGTCGGGACGACCATCGACACGTTGCGGGCGAGGGTGGAATTACAGAACGAGAAGCAACAATTGCTGGATGCTCAAACGGCGCAAAGCACTGCAATCTATGCTCTGGCTGAATTGCTGAACCTTCCGCGCAACGAGGAACCCCAACCGATCGACACGATGCAGTTTTATGAAATTCCGACATTCGACCAGCAACATCTGATCGACCAGGCCCTTGCCAATCGTCCCGAAATGAAAGCTCTCTTGTCCCGGGAACGAAAGGTAGAACTCGCGCGCAAGGCGGCGAGCGAGCAGAGACTGCCCACCCTTACATTTTCAGGGTTCTATGAATACCAGGCGCGGCGGCTTTCCACAGGTGAACCAGGTTATACCTATGCTTTCACTCTTAACGTTCCTCTGTGGACAAGCGGACGAATTCATGCGGAGATGGCGCGGGCCTCCCTTGAGTCAAAGCGCCTGGAAGAGCAACACCAGAACCTGGAAGACGCCATTGAACGGCAGGTCAAGACGGCGCTCGATCAGCTTCAGGCCGCCCGAAATGCCGTCGAGGTCGCCCATCTGGGGCTCAAGCTTGCCCAGGATGTGGTGGCGCGGGCCGAACGGCGTTTCGAAGCTGGATTTACAACTAACATCGAGGTGATTACAGCCCAGGATGATTTGGCACGGGCCGACGATAACCAGATCAAAGCCCTTTATAGATTTAACCAGGCGCGCGCCGACCTGGCTCGCGCTGAGGGCGATGCGGAGGCTGTTTATGGCAGATAAATCATTGACCGAGAACATTCCGGCGGGTGAATCGGAGCCGGATCTTCGTCCAGCTCAAAATACACCCGGATCAGGGTCGGAAACTTCTCACAAGACAAGAAGCCTTCGGAAATTCATTCTCGTGCTTGCCGGGGCTTGCGCAGTAGCTGTCATCGTAGCAATCGTTATGTTTTATGGGAAAGTCACCACGGACGACGCCCAGGTCGACGCTCACATCACGACCGTTTCACCGCGAGTGCCCGGTTATGTAGAGAAGCTTTTTGTGAATGACAACCAGTCGGTTAAGCAAGGGGATACTCTGGTACAAATTGACCCTCGAGATTTCCGTGCGGCCGTAGCCCAGGCTCAGGCTGCTTATGATACGGCGGTGGCAGGCGCCCGGACGGCCAGGCTGGACATCGGATTGACCCGGGATGAGACGTCCTCCTCTGTGGAGAGCGCTTTTGCTGCGAAGGCTGCGGCCGAGGCCGGCCTTTTGAGAACGAAAACAACTCTTGAAGAAACGGCAACCGCAGCCTTAAAAGCTGCTGAAGCAAACGTCCAGGCGAAACTCGCCAACAACAGGCGTGCCCAGGCAGATCTTGCCCGCTATCGCCCGCTGGTTAAAACGGGGGATGTATCTGAATTGCGATTTGACGCCGTTGAAGCGACTGCCCGCGTTTCCGAGAGCGAGCTTGATCTTGCCAATCAGCAACTGGCCGAGGCTCACAAAGCGGTTGACATCGCGAAAGCGCAGGCCGCCGCCGCTGCTGCAGACCTAAGCCGGTCCGAAGCACAATTGCGTGGAAGCCAGGCCCGGAAGCAGCAAGTGCCCGTTCGGGAAGCACAATATCAATCTTCTCTTGCGGGGGCTGAACGGGCGAAAGCTCAGCTTGAAGAGGCCAGCCTCCAGCTCGGCTACACTCTGATCCGAGCTCCCATTTCAGGGCAAGTTACGGCGAAGCATGTCCAACTGGGTGATTATGTGTCACCGGGCCAGCTCTTGCTCACCATCGTGCCTCTTCAGGACATCTATGTGACGGCCAACTTCAAGGAAACGCAACTGGCCAGTGTGAAAGTGGGGCAGAAAGCGATTATCCGCGCGGATATGTACGGAAGCCGTCGGTTCCAGGGTGTGGTCGATTCCATCGCAGGCTCAACCGGATCGGAGCAGGCCCTTCTCCCACCACAGAACGCCACCGGCAATTTTGTCAAAGTGGTGCAACGCATTCCTGTCAAGATACGGGTCCTTAAGACGTCGGCAAGCGATACAGTCTTGCGCCCGGGCATGAATGTTGAGGTCACCATCTATGTCCACTGACCCGTATTCAGGCGTCCTGAATCCTCTGGTCCTGGAAAGTGCCCAAAGGTTTGAACATATCCTTGCGCGGGCCATTGCGCGGCTGACTTCGCTTGAGAAGTGGATGATCGTACTGGGAGTTAGCCTGGCCACGGGCATTGAACTGGGAACACAAGTCGCGGTGAATGTCATTCTCGTCGACATGAAAGGCAATGTTGCCGCCAGCCAGGACCAGATCAGCTGGGTCATCATTGTCTATAGTGCTGCTTTTTTCTCCGTCCTTCCGCTTACTGATTGGTTTGCCAGACGGCTGAGCCACCGAAAGTACATAGTGGCCTCGCTGCTCCTCTATGCAACAGGGGCCTTTGGATGCTTCTTGAGCCATTCCCTTTGGGAATTGCTGGTGGCGCGGGCAATCATGGGTCTTGGAGGTGGCGCCTTTCTTGTCCGAGGGTTGATCACCCTCTACAGGTTCTACGATCCTCAGCACCGGCGGATGGCACTGCTGACCTTTGCACTGTTTGTCACCTCTTCCCGCGCCCTGATGCCCGTCCTGTTCGGTATCGTCACCGATCTGGGAACCTGGAACCTGGCATTTCTTGTTCTGGTTCCGCTGGCCATGATTGCTGCGGCCTTCCTGTATGCTTCTCTTCCTCGCGGCATAGAATTTGACGCCGGTCCGCCGAACGTGGACTCCTTCGGAACCGTATGTCTCGTCACAGGGCTGATAGCCTTCCAGGTGGTGATGAGCCGCGGTGAGCAGGACATGTGGTTCCAATCCGGGTTGATTTCCTTCATGGCGATCATCTGCATTCTGAGTCTGGCGGTCTTTGTCTGGTGGGATACCCACCCTGCCAATTCCAATCCGCTGTTGAATCTTCGTGTTCTCCTTGCTGACTCTGCTCTGGCTACTGGGATTGGAGTCGCAGCGATTCTCGGCGCTTTGCTGGCAGCCGGATTATATCTGTTGCCCCTCTTTCTTCGCCAGATCCAGGGTTACAGTGCGACCCAGACTTCATGGTTCTTTTGTGTGGATGGATTTTCAACACTTCTTGGCATCATAGCAGCCGTCAAGCTTATGCAGAGGCTCACTCCGCGCGGAGTGGTCTTGGCTGGACTTTCTGCCAATGTGGCCGCCAATGTGCTCTTTGTATTCACGCTCACTCCAGATACGCCCGCGCTGAATCTCTGCGCGATTCTGGTTCTGCACGGGTTTTCTCTAGGCATGTTGCTGCCGGGCGTGACGAATGTGCTGGTCGGGCACGCGCACTTTCGCTACATCGCTTTCGCCATGACAATTTATTACACGTTTCGTCAGCTTGGCGGCGCTATCGGCGTAGCCGCCACTGTGGCTCTTCTGGACATTCGCGAGACACTTCATTCCGGCCGCCTTCTTGATACAGCGAACCGTTTGAATCCAATAGTCGGTGATGTCGTGCGCCACCTTGGATTTCGGCTGCAAGCTCAAGGACTTCCATCAAATGTTGCCCATGAGGGAGCTTTTCGCCTTTTCCAGTTAATGGTGGCGAAACAGACTGCGCTACTGACCTTTATCGATGTTTTCTGGGGCCTTGCATTGCTCGGCCTGGTCGGAATCGTTCTGGTGCTTATCTTCGCAAGAAGCGGGATGACGAAAACTGTTCCCGTTTCGGGGATATCTCAGCATTATTAGTATCTCAAGAGTCTGAGGATCCTTCGATTGGCTGTGGCACAGACCCTATGGGGATAAGAAGATTCATGCGGGAGGAATCCTAACGGCATGGCTCGGCTACTGTCAGTAAACGTCGGGCTTCCACGCGACATCACGTGGAGGGGGCGCACGGTACACACCGGGATCTGGAAGAATCCGGTGCATGGTCGCTGTCGCGTCGCCCGGTTGAATATCGAGGGAGACGGTCAAGGCGACCTGGCCGGGCACGGAGGCGAGCATCGAGCCGTCTTCGTGTATCAGATCGAATCGTATCGCTATTGGCAGGAGCAGTTGAAAAGGACTGACTTCGTCCACGGACAGTTTGGCGAGAACTTCACAGTCGAAGGTTTGCCCGACGATGCCGTATGCATCGGCGACCGATATCAGGTCGGCACGGCACTTTTCGAGGTCACCCAACCTCGCGTCACCTGCTATCGCGTCGGCATTCGAATGAACGAACCGCGGATGGCGGCCTTGCTGACGTCCAGCGGCCGGCCGGGTTTCTACTTCCGCGTTCTCCGTGAAGGCGAGGTGGCTGCCGGCGACGAAATCGTGAAGGTGGGCGAGGCGAAGGAGCGCATGACCGTCACTGAGATCAACGCGCTCCTCTATTTGCCCAATCATGAACGCGATCTTCTGGAGCGCGCATTGCGGATCGAAGCGCTTTCGCCCGGATGGCGTGGCTCGTTTGAGGCACTACTCCAGAGTCAAAAGAATACGGCGGCAACAGGAAACGCGGGACTAGCGCCTGCCGCGGCAGCCCATCCGGTCTCGCCAGGATTTCAGTCGCTTGTCGTGACCTCAATTGACCGCGAGTCCGCGGACGTCCTCTCGTTTGCCATGCAGAGCGCTGGCGGTCATCCGCTCCCCATGGCTCTGCCAGGCCAATACGTGGTTGTGCGTCTGAGGC
>JBAUWE010000604.1:0-8577 GCA_049583595.1 Terriglobia bacterium | reverse complement strand
TGAATGAACTGCTCCAGGAATCCGGCGCGGAAGAAGCTGCGGATGACGATGAGTCGGTTGAACTTCAATCTCCCGATGAGGTTGAGCGCTGGCTCAAGGCCGTACCGTCGGGTGCGGGGCTGGGCATCGCATTTGATGTGGAAGGCGAAGAAGGCTTTGCGGGCCGGCTGGCGGGAATAGGTCTCTCAGACGGCAAACGTGCCGGGACGATCGCCGCGGAATCGCTGGAGAGCGCAATGGGTGCGCTCAATACCGTGTTTTCCGGAGATGCCCACGCGCTGGCAGTCCATAACTCAAAGCTCTTCCGGATGATGCTTTGCAAACAGGGGATCGGGCTGGAAGGTGTGGCGCACGACACGATGCTTTATTCCTATTTGCTGAATCCGCTGGCCACCAGCCATACTCTGGAATCCCTCGCTCTCCTGCGACTGGGGAGAAAGCTCAACGGTTCGCTGGGATTGGCCGCGCGCTATACGCATGAGCTTGCCGCGATAATGAGCCCGCAGGTTTCGCGCGAAAACGTCCGGGAACTTTATTCGACGATTGAGCTGCCTCTGGCCGAAGTGCTGGCCGACGTAGAAATGATCGGGGTGAAGATCGATCCGGCGATTCTGGCCCGCATGTCGGAGGAATTCGCCGGCGAGCTGACTGGCCTGACCCGCGAGATTCATGACTTGGCGGGGGAACCCTTCGATATCGACTCGCCGAAGCAGCTGGGCCAAATCCTTTTCGAAAAGCTGAAGCTGCCCGGAGGGAGAAAGCTGAAAAAGAGCGGGCAGTATTCCACTGAAGCCTCGGTGCTGGAATCGCTGGCGGAAAAATACGACCTGCCGCGGAAAATCATCGACTACCGCACCCGGGCGAAACTGAAGTCGACCTACGTGGACGCGTTGCCGAAATACATCAATCCCGAAACCGGCCGCCTGCATACGAGTTTTAACCAGACCGTCGCCCGCACCGGGAGGCTCTCATCCTCGAATCCCAATCTGCAGAATATCCCCATCGGCGAAGAGTTCGGCCTGCGGATCCGCTCGGCTTTTGTGGCGGAGCCGGGCTGGTTGCTGATTGCGGCGGATTATTCGCAGATTGAGTTGCGGGTGCTGGCCCACATGTCCGGCGATCCCCTGCTGATTGAAGCCTTCAGGCGGGGGGAGGATATCCACGCGCGTACGGCCCAGGAGATTTTCGGCGTTCCGCCCGCCTTGCAGAACCACGAACACCGGCGGATGGCCAAGGCGATCAATTATGGGGTGATCTACGGCCTCAGCTCCTTTGGCCTCGCGGCCCGGACGGGCTCAAGCAGGACGGAAGCGCAGCAGTTTATCGACGCCTACTTCAAACGGTACGACGGAGTGCGGGCCTTCCTGGAAGCGCGCATTGAGGAAGCGCGCACAACCGAACGCGTCCGCACGCTGTTTGGCCGCCTGCGTCCCATCCCGGAAATCAACAGCCGGGACACCATGGCGCGCAACCGTGCCGAGCGCGAGGCGATGAATACTCCCCTGCAGGGCACCGCCGCCGACCTGCTGAAGCTGGCCATGGTGAAGGCGCACGAGCGGCTGAAGCGCGAGAATCTCGAAACCCGCATGATTCTGACGGTTCATGATGAACTGGTCTTCGAGTCGCCCGAAAGCGAAGCAGAAGCGGCCGGGGAAATCATCCGGGCGGAAATGGAAGGTGTTTATCCGCTGAAGGTGCCGTTGAAGGTTGACATGGGTACCGGAAGGAACTGGAAAGAAGCAAAGTAGGCGGCAGTAGCGTTTTTCGGCAGCCCGCTGATGTGGGGCATTCATAAGACTGGTGTGGGAGGCAGGGCAAATGGAATCTCTGGATTCAATCCGGCAATTGTTTGAATATGACTACTGGGCCAACCAGGAATCGCTCCGCAGCATGACGACTCTCGAAAAGCCAGCGGAACGGCCCCTGAAAGTCGTGGGGCACATCATTGGAGCACAACGCGTGTGGCTGGGGCGGCTGGAGACTCCGGGCGGCGATCCTCCTGCGCCGTGGCCGCTGATGAGCCTGGAAGAAGCAAATACTGCTGTCAATGAAATGCACGAGCGCTGGAGCACCTATCTCGGAAACCTGACGACGGGGCGCCTGGATGAAGACCTTGTCCACCGCAACAGCAAGGGCGCTGAGTTTCGCGCTCCGGTGCGAGACGTTCTGACGCAACTGGTGATGCACGGAGCCTACCACCGGGGCCAGATTGCCGCCGCCGTCCGCGACGCAGGCGGAACTCCCACCTCGACCGATTACATCACCTGGGTCCGCCGGCAAAGGACGAAATAGTCCCGATCATGCGACTGCTTTCAGAGTTCGCTTGCAGGGTGCGCTACGGCGTGGAAGGCGGGCGATGCAACTTCCAACCAGTCTGCAACGAGCCCCTTCGATAATTCAAAGGCTCATCTTCTAACAACGACAGCCGATATAGAATCTGAGGGCTGAAGGTGGGCCGTCGAGTTGGACAGGGGCCTCCTTGGGACCTTCCATGTGGTTTCCTGAGAGAGGAATGATGCGGAGACTTTGTTTGTTGCTGCTGATTGCCGGCCTGGCTGGGGGGCCATTGTTTGCCCGGCAGCGGTGGGCGCCCGACTCGGCAATGTTAAAGGTACGCCAGAAGACGGAACGACGGGCCCTGAAGTTGAAACAGAAGTACGCCCGGGAATCCCTGCAAAATTCCCGTCTGCCCAAAGCGGTCCGCATCCAGCTCAGGCACGAATTGAAGCGTGAGCAGAAGAGACTCCTCCAGCGGCAAAAGGACGAGCGGCAAACATTGAAGGACCGTGAGCGGTTGTTAAAGCTCGAAACAACACTGCCTGAGTCTCAATAACCCGTGGCGGTCGCCAAGGAAGGACCGTTCGCGTGGCTTTCGCTGTCACTCCCGCTGACCTGGAGTTCCCGGCCAACAGCTTCAGTTCACAGGTTTCCCACCTGTTTGTGCAATGACTGCATTCCCCAGCCCGGCAAAACTTTGAGCAAGCCTTTCTGTTAAACTAGGAATGAAATCTGCAAGTGGAGGCTAGTGATGAGGGCATTCATCTGGGGTCTGGCAATGTGCCTGGCGTCGGGTCCGGTGCTTTACGGCCAGCAAGCGCCAACGCTCGGCCCTTCCCGTCCGTCTCTGGAAGGTCCCGCCAACACGCGGACAGCCAATCCGCGCATGCTTGTGAAAATGCGAAAGGTCTACATTGAGAGGATCGATCACGATCTGAATGTGAAGCTTGCAGATGACCTGGCGCACGTTTCGTGGCTGAAGGTAGTGGACAAAGAGGACCAGGCCGACGCCATTGTCCGGGGAACCTGTTTTGACCTGCGCCGCCTGAAGCGACTGCACGCTGAGATCTATATCAGCGATCGCGTCACCGGAAAGTCCATCTGGCAGGACGTGATTCGAGTTCCTTACAATCCGCCCGATCTTACGAAATCCCTGGACCGGGCAGCTTCTGAAATACTGGCTCACCTGAATCAGAGCGTGCGCGCCGCCGCAAAACGATAGACCGGGCAGCACGGCGGTCGATAACCTTCAGCCCAGAGCCTGATCGTCCCAAGGTGGTTCCTTGTCCCATGACTGATTACCGAATGCACTTTGCTGATTTTGGCGAGACGGCCTATCTGAACTGCGCCTATCAGGGAGTGTTTCCCCTCACGGCCGTGGCGCGCAGCCACGAAGCGATTGACTTGAAATCTCATCCGGAACGGATGGACCCGGCAGAGTATTTCGGTCTGCCAGAGCGTGTTCGCACCCACCTGGCGGCGATTGTCGGCAGCGATGAAAGTGAGATTGCTCTCACCAGCGGCGCCACGCAGGGCGTCGGCGTGCTGGCGTCGGGACTGCTACTGGGGCCGGGGGATGAAGTGATTGTTGCCGCCGACAATTTTCCCGCCAATCTTTTCACCTGGCTGCACATGCGCCGGAAAGGCGTGCAGGTGAACCTTCTAAAGAATGGGGATGCTCCCCTCCGTGTGGACGATGTGGCGGGTGCCTTCACGCCCCATACTAAAATCCTGGCGCTCGACTGGGTGAATTATTCCACTGGAAGACGGATTGATCTGGCCGTGATGGGCGAGCTGGCCCACGCGCGAGGCGCGTTGTTTGTCGTCGATGGCACGCAAGGTGTAGGGGCGCTGGAACTGAACGTCCATGACCTTCCAGTTGATGTTCTTGCCGTGGCGGCCTACAAGTGGCTGCTGGGACCCTACGGGACGGGTTTTGTGTATGTCCGGGAAGAAGTGTTAAACCGCCTGGATCTGAAGGTGGTCAACTGGCAATCGGTGGAGGGTGCGGACGATTTTGACGCTCTGCCGGTGGATGACATTCAGCTGGCGCAGGGCGCCAGGATTTTTGATGTACCTGAGACCGCCAATTTCCTGAACCTTTCGGGGATGGAGGCTTCGCTGGATTTTGTCCGCGGAGTGGGCGCTCGCGCCGTCACTGAGCATTGCATGGAGCTTCTTGACCACGCGGCGGAAGGGTTGCTTTCCTGCGGGCACACCGTGACCAATGACGACCGGTCGAACCTTCCCTCTACGCTTCTATGTTTCCGGAGCCAGACACAAGCAGCGACGGACAAGTTGTATGAACGACTGAAGGCTCATCATGTTGAGGTGAGCCTGCGTCACCACCGGATTCGCGTTTCGCCTTATCTATACAACAACAAAGAGGACATTGACCGGCTGCTGGCAATAGCCAGCTAATAGACCGGTTTTGCGGGTGGGGTACTTGCGCGGAATCAGGCAGCCCCATGCGGCCTGCCGATTAGGTGGGGCGGGATCCTCGCTCAACTGGCGCGGACGGCCTGCGGGCCTTCCCGTGCCCAATCCTATCGGATTTTTCATGCGTATTCGCGATTTTCAGCCGGCTGACTTGCCAACCCTTTCGAAAATTGACCAGGAGTGTTTCCCGCCGGGAATCTCCTATTCACGGGAAGAACTGGCTGCGTTTATCGCCCACCGGTCGGCCCGGACGTGGGTAGCGGAAGATCGGAGCTCGATTGTGGGATTTGTGGTGGCCAACCGCGAGCCCGCCCGCGTTGGGCACATTATCACCATCGACGTTCTGGAAGGTTCACGGGGGCAGGGCACGGGTACCGGGTTGATGAAGATGGCCGAAGACTGGGCACGCAAGGCCGGGCTGCAACTTATTTATCTTGAGACCGCGGAGGACAACGTGGCTGCTCACAGTTTTTATGAGGGCCGAGGATACCGGAAGGTGGATAAAGTGGAACGGTATTACCATAACGGCCAGGCGGCCTGGGTGATGGTGAAGCAGCTCAAATAGCGGGCCGCTGGCAGCGGAAAGGGGCGCTGCAGGCTGCCGCAGGATTTTTTGCCCCGACTCCGATTCCGGGCATTGACGGGCCCGGTGATTGGTATAATCCTCGTTACACTTTGAAGTTACCTGCACGATCCAGAGGTCTTTATGCCTGTCAAACTTGGAGCTCGCGAACGAAAGGTCATCGTCATCGCCATCGCGGTATCGGCGGTGTCGCTGCTGATCGGGATCAGGTATTTTTCCCGGGCGTTTCCCGAAGCTTCGCTCACCCTGCGGGTCAACCGCGCCGACTCACTTCCGATTGCAGAAACGTTTCTTTCCTCTCACGGTTTCAAAACCAGCGGGTACCGGCACGTCGCTATTTTTACCTACGACGACGACGCCAAGACCTATCTGGAGCGCACGCAGGGACTGGCCACGATGAACAAGCTGACCAGCGGCCCCATCCATTTGTGGCGCTGGTCGCATCGCTGGTTCAGGCCCCAGCAGAAAGAGGAATTCAGGGTTGACGTCAGCACGCAGGGCCAGGTGGTGGGTTTTGACCATGAAATTCCTGATGCGGCGCCGGGGGCCTCCCTGAATCCGGAGCAGGCGCGGGAGATTGCGCAACAGTTCCTTGAGAAAACGATGCAGCGCGACCTTTCCGGTCTTGAGTTTCTGGATACCCAATCGGAAAAGCGCCCGGCGCGCGTAGATTACAGCTTCACCTGGAAACAGAAAAGCATCAACCTGGGCGACGGCAGCTATCGCATTGAAGTGGATGTTGATGGTGACCATGTCGCAGGTTACAGCGAGTATGTCAAAATTCCCGACCAGTATTCGCGCGATTACCAGAGCCTGCGTTCCCGGAATACTTCCGCGCAATTAGTGGACGAGGTGTTCTGGATTTTGCTCAGCCTGGCGATGCTGGTGATCCTGGTGAAGCGGCTGCGCGACGGCGACGTTCCGTTAAAGATGGCGTCGGGGTTTGGCGTGGTCGGAATGGCCCTCTACTTTCTTCAGCAACTGAATTCCTTTTCGCTCAGCCAGTTTGGCTATTCCACCACGGATTCCTATTCGAGCTTCATGGCGGGTTATTTTCGAAATGCGGTTATGAGCGCGCTTGGCGTGGGGGCCTTTATCTTCCTGATTGTGGCCTGCGCCGAGCCCGTTTACCGGGAAGGTCTTCCGCGTCTCATGTCCATCCGCCGCACGTTGAGCTGGCGGGGGCTGCGGTCGCGTTCTTTCTTCATCGCCAACGTCGTGGGCATCGCCATGACGTTTTTCTTTTTTGCTTACCAGACGGTGTTCTATCTGGCCGCGGATAAGCTGGGGGCCTGGGCCCCGGCCGACATTCCTTTCTCAAATCTGCTGAACACGCGCATCCCCTGGATTGCAGTGCTCCTGATGGGCTTTCTTCCGGCGGTTTCAGAAGAATTGCAGTTCAGGGCTTTCGGCATTCCCTTCCTGGAAAAAATCTTTCGCTCACGCGTGGCTGGAGTGGTTGTGGCCGCCTTTATCTGGGGGTTTCTCCATTCCGCCTATCCCAATCAGCCGTTTTTCATTCGAGGGGTTGAGGTGGGTGTTGGCGGCATCATCGTCGGCGTCATCATGCTTCGCTTTGGCATTCTCGCCACGCTCATCTGGCACTATTCGGTGGATGCGCTGTACACCGCTTTTCTCCTGCTGCGTTCCCCTAATGATTACCTGCGGATCTCAGGCGGATTGACGGCCAGCATTATGTTGATTCCGCTGATTGTAGCCTTGATCGCCTATCTGCGGAGCGGCACGTTCTCTGACGAATCCGAACTGACCAACGAAAGTGTGGGGCTCAAGCGGGCGCTGACCGAAGAATCCTCCGCAGAGGGTGAAAGGTCCGTCAGTTACCAGCCTCTCAAAAAGTCCCGCATTCTTGCAGCAGGGCTGCTGGTGGTGATTCTTTGCGGGGCCGCCTTTATTCCCGCCTATCGTTTTGGCCGCGACATCAAGCTGCGCTTTTCGCGGCCTGAGGTGATGGGTTCGGCCGTGGCCTATCTGGAAGGGCAGAAAGTTCAGGTGCAGGAATACCGTCGCGCCGCGTGGCTTGTCGAAAATGTGGACCCGCTGACCATGCGGTACCTGTTGCAACATCTCTCCATCAGGGAATCAGAGCAGCTTTACCGGCGGACGACCCGCCTGGAACTCTGGGAGATTCGCTTCTTCAAGCCCATGCAGAAGGAGGAATACCGCGTCTTTGTCGACCCCTCTGACAACCGGGTATTTGGTGAACGGCATATTCTGGATGAAAATGCGCCGGGGGCAACTCTCTCCGCTGATGAAGCCCGCTCACTGGCAGAAGATTTTCTGCAGCAGAAGAACTATCAGCTCTCAAACTTTGAGCTGCAGAATTCTGAGTCGAAAAAGCGCAAGGCCCGTGAAGACTACATGCTCACCTGGCAGGCAAAACCGGACAGTCCGCTGAATGTGGGGGATGCGCATTTCCGCATCGCAGTGGATATTGCGGGGAACCATGTGATCGGCACTTCACGATACTTCAAGCTGCCGGAACAGTGGACGCGCCAGCGCGAAGCGTCTCGGCTTGGAAATTCCATATTGCTCGGGCTCCAAAGCCTCATGGGGATTGCCGTAGTCGCGCTGATGATTATCCTTTTTGTCAGACAGGTTCGCGCGGGAAAAATCCCCTGGCGACGGTCGCTCTGGGTGGGAGCGGCTCTGGCGGTGTTAATGATCCTGGCGGAACTGAACGGGATTCCACTGATTGATCAGAGGTATGTTACATCAATCTCGCTCAGTAATTTCTGGATCAGCGTCGGTGTCGGACTGGCGGTGGTTCCCTTGTTACTGGGCCTTTTCGGCTGGCTGGCTGTGGCGCTGGCTGCCAGCCTTTATCCGGACGCCTGGGGGATATTCCGCGGTGCGGCACGGCGAGTATGGCGGCGAGATGCGGTGATTGCAATCGTCCTCAGCGTTGCGGCCGCAGTGGGAATCTCGCAGCTAATCGGCTTGATCTCCAACCGCTTCCATACCTTTGCTCCGGTGTCCATCGGCATCTTTTCCGGTCGGATGGACACTTCCTCACCGGGCCTTGGGGTGCTGGTGCACGCCCTCATCTATACGGTTCTGGGCGCCGCCGTGGTCGGGATCCTGATCCATCTGGCTCGCTCAGGATGGCGTCACCGGGCGTGGTGGATCTGGCCGATTGCGTTGCTGATCCTTGTGAGCCTGGGGCCTTCGGGCGCGCATTCCGTTCGGGAGTATGCGGCCGGATGGGTGATGGGTTTTCTTCCCTTTGCCGCCGCTGTCGCTATCGCAGGCTGGTTCTT
>JBAUWE010000603.1:0-13436 GCA_049583595.1 Terriglobia bacterium | reverse complement strand
GGGAATACCAGTTTGCCATGCAAGCGAGCGTTGTGCGAACGGCACAACCCATTGTGGATACGAATATCTTAGGATCGAGACTCCACCTGGACCACGTTGAATGGCAGTGGATGGTGGTTCGCTACCGATAGGCATTCAGCACAAAGAAAGGCCACGGCCGGATAACGAGTCTCTTGACCGTGGCCTTCTGTCCCTGCTAGGTACATGCAAGGTATGCCCCTGCGGCATGCGGGTGTGTAGTTATAGTCTTGAAAAGACCTAGTTCCAGTATTCGGAGTCAGCCAAGGCGACAATGCTGTTGGCTGTATCCCTGCATTGGTCACGTAAGGCGTGCAGATGAAGCTCAGCCTCCGCAGTTGACATGGCTGGAAAAGCGTCGCAGAGAGAACTCCGCATGCCAGCGACAACGGGCAGCAAAGATTCTTCTGATAAGAGCCCTAGTTCCAGAACTCCCACAAATTCCTGGATCAGTATCGTTTTGACTCGTTGGTCAAAATCGTCCACTGACATCGTGCAAATCATAAGTCCCCCTCCCTTTGGACCCTTACATTTGCCCCGCGCCTTATAAGACCCTTTTTGACTGGGCCCTGTATAGGAAATACCATTAACAGACCGACCGTGACAATAGAACTTTGGTACCGTTTAAGTCTGCGCTAATGACAACGTTGCCCAGGAATTGCAGGACGCTGTGTCCGAGGCAAAAAGGATCTGGCCCGTAAAGCACTTTCTCAGGCAGTTGCCAATGCTCCGCACCGCAAGTCATAATGGGAGCCATGACATCGATGACTGCATTTGCTGAAGGGCAGTTTGCCCACACACCTGAATTTGACCATAAACTTAACCGGCTGGCCGAAGTTGCCGTCCATGTTGGACTAGGTCTGGGGCCCGGCCAGCAACTGGTGATGACCGCCAACCTGGACGCTGTTCCTCTGGCGCGCTGCATCACGGAACAGGCCTACAAGGCCGGCGCTACACTGGTGACCACACTGCTGGGCGATGAGGAGTCGACGCTGCTGCGCTATCGCCACGCACCCGATGCAAGCTTTGATGTGGCGTCGTCGTGGCTTTATGAGGGCATGGCCCAGGCCTACCGCAACGGAGCAGCGCGGCTCGCCATTGCCGGCGGCAATCCCGCGCTGCTTTCCGCGGAAGATCCGGAAAAGGTGAGCCGGGCCAATCGCGCGGCATCGAAAGCTTACCGCCCGGCGATGGAGCTGATTACGCGGCACGATATCAACTGGACGATTGTTTCCTGCGCCACGCCGGCGTGGGCGAAGGCGGTGTTTCCGGATCATCCGCCGGAGGAAGCCATGGGCCGATTGTGGGACGCCATCTTTGCGGCTTCGCGTGCCGACCTTCCGGACCCGGTGGCTGCCTGGAAAGAGCATGACGCCAAGCTGCACGCGTGGGCCAACCGGATGAATAAGAGTCGATTCTCGGCGCTGCACTTCAAGGGGCCCGGAACCGATTTAAAGGTGGGACTTGCCGATGACCACCTTTGGCTGGGTGGAGGAACCACGGCGGGCAACGGCCGATATTGCATTCCCAACATGCCTACCGAAGAAGTTTTTACCACGCCGCACAAGGACCGAGTGGAAGGGCAGGTGACCAGTACCAAGCCGCTGTCGCACCAGGGAACCATGATCGAGGGCATCAAGGTGCGGTTTGAGGGCGGGCGAATTGTGGAAGCCCATGCTTCGCGGGGTGAGCAGGTGCTGCAGAGAATGATTGATACCGATGACGGCGCCCGGCGCCTGGGTGAAGTTTCGCTGGTGCCGCACTCTTCGCCAATTGCCGCGAGCGGATTGCTTTTCAACAATACCCTCTACGACGAAAACGCCGCCTGCCACATCGCGCTGGGACAGGCCTACAGCAACTGCGTGAAGGATGGAGACAAACTGAAGTCCGAGGAACTGGCCGCCCGCGGAGCCAACGACAGCCTGATCCATGTGGATTGGATGATCGGATCGGGCAAGATTGACGTTGACGGCATCACCGCCGACGGCAAAGCCGAACCCGTGATGCGCCAGGGCGAGTGGGTGTAGAGTTTGTCATGCTGTCATACCTTGCCCCCATAACCGCCCCTGTGCTCTCGCCTGGCGCGTATGGTCGAGTTTGCCTGCGATCATAATGACAGGGAGGGAATCGTGTGTCTGGACCGCGGAATGCTGGGCAACTGCAATGACATCAGACAAGAGCCGACAACAGCTCCGGCTTGGCGTGGAAAAGCTTTCATGAACCGTTTGGTAACGTGGGGGATCGCTATCATCGTCATTGCCTTCTGTCCCGCGCTGCAGGCGCAGTTTGGGCCACCACCGCCGCAAGGTCATGGGCCCAAGCTGCCAGCCCCAACCGCCTTTCCACCCTCTGGAACTTTTCCCACAACAGAATCCGTGACTTTGCAGGATGCAGACCCAGGCGCGAGGATTCACTACACTCTGGATGGCAGTGTTCCCACGGCAGAGAGCCCGGTCTTTAACCCTTCACAGCTTATTTTTCTCGCCGGCTTTTACGATGGCATGGGTGGGGTCAAGGCCGGATACACGATCCGTGCCGTCGCCATCGGGAACGGCCATACCAACAGCGATGTCAGCCATTTCGAATATATTGTCGACAGGCACGACCTTACTTCGTACAGTTCGGACGAGATCCTTCCGGGTGTCCGGATCATCCGCGATTCCTATAACGACAAGATGTTCCTGATTCAGGGGACGCGAACTTACGTTTTGATTGATTCGGGCATGGGCCGCGGCAATCTGAAGGCGTATATTTCGCAGTTCACGGGTGGCAATCCGATAATGGCGATCTTCACCCATAATCATGGCGACCACATCGGCCAGGCAGACCAGTTTGTCCGTGGCAGCATGGAGTACATTGGCGGACCGGACCGTGCCGGCCTGGTGCGCCTGTTGAAAACCCGGGGGGTGCCCGATGACGTGATCGGAAAGCACGTTGTTGCGATCCACGACGGGGAGCGGATCGATATTGGCGGCCGGTCGCTTACTATTTACGCCGTACCTGGTCACACGCCAGGCTCGATTGTTATTTTCGATCAGCAGACTGGATATCTCTTCACCGGCGATGCTTTTGGGAGCAATTCCCCCACCATTCCGGATGCCGCCTGGATGCAGTTCGACCCCAATTCTCTGGATATCTATCTGGCAGCGGTCAGGCGCGTTCGAGCGAGTTTTGGCAACGGCGTGAAATACATTATGACCGGGCACAATGATCATCCGCTGAAGGGTGAAACCTACCTGGACAACATCGAGAGCGCACTGCAGACGCTGATGGACAAAGGGGACGCGGCTCTGGTTCCGTCATACCGGCCCACGGGCCTGTGGCAGGTTGTCGTGGGTGACCGCTTTACGGATCCGAACTGGGTTGCCATCAATGTGAATCGTGCCCACTACCTTCCTGCTCCGGTGGAGAAGATTGATAGTTTGTCGCGGATTGCCTTCAAGGGGTTGAAACTGTCGCCTGAGTTCACACCTGTGACCAGAGATTACACAGTTGACGTGCCGAAGGGCGTAGGCAATGTTACGGTCACGGCAGTTCCCACTTCCAGTCGCTCGACCGTCACAATCAATGGGAGGCCCGCGCCAGCGAGCAAACCATGCACTGTGGAACTCAGTTCCTCCAATATAAGGATCGAGGTTAAGTCTCCGGATAGGACGCAGACCGCTGTGTATACCGTGAGAGTGTCGAGGTAGTGATAGCCCCCGGCAGGATCAATTAGCGTGAAGTTCTGATTCTGAGGTGCGGGGTACTTTCAGCGATCAAAAGAAGAGTCGCGGATTGTAAAGACGACAGACTGCGCTTTTGCCAGGCGGGATCTGCGTATAGAATGCGCTCGTAGACAGTAACGCCGCTTCTGACGATTCTTGAAAAGAGTCCTGGAACTCATTCACCCTCGAACGCGTAAGACAATGAAGAGGCGAATATGCATGATTCATATAG
This sequence comes from Terriglobia bacterium, assembly GCA_049583595.1. Lineage (GTDB taxonomy): Bacteria > Acidobacteriota > Terriglobia > UBA7540 > UBA7540 > SCRD01. Next base: position 9,479 of record JBAUWE010000603.1, on the reverse strand, counting down.
AAGACGGATTCGGTCAACAGCGGTTGCCTTTTGCGCTGGGCTGATTCTGGGCGTGACAGGCTGCAACTTTTCCAGTGGGCCGCCGATTGGGGAAACGCGTACGACGTCGAAAACGGTCCCGCTGGGAGAAGAGAAGTCAGTTGACGTGGAGATCAAAATGGGCGCGGGTGAGCTTCGAGTGGCCAACGGCAGCGCCGCGCTGATGAACGCTGGCTTCACCTACAATGTCGATGCCTGGAAGCCGGAGGTCCGTTACGATGCGAGTGGGGATCACGGCACGCTGACCATCCAGCAACCGTCAGGCAGGCAAAATTATCGGGGAAGAACACGCTACGAATGGGACATCCGGCTGAACAACCGGGTACCCATGGAAATGAACGTCAATCAGGGCGCCGGCAAGGCCGACCTCATCCTGGCGGGGCTGAACCTCAACCGTCTCAATCTGAATGTGGGCGCTGGCGAGGCTGATATTGACCTGGACGGAGCCTGGCAGCATGATCTGTCTGCCTCAATCCACGGCGGAATCGGCAAGCTGACGCTGCACCTGCCCGGCGATGTGGGCGTTCGGGCCAGGGTTCAGGGCGGATTGGGCGCGATTCACGCCAACGGCTTTACCAAAAAAGGCGACACTTATACCAATGGCGCCTATGGGGCGTCGAAGGTGAACCTCAATATCGATATCCAGGGCGGTTTGGGGGAAGTCAACCTGGTGCAGGGCGGTGGGGGAACGGTTTAGTGCAGGCGAGCAGAACCTGGTTCCCTTATCCAACGGCTCACAGTCAGCTGTGTAAAGCGCGGCTATTCCCGTTATTGTGTGATTTCGATCAATGACAACGCATGCGGTTCGAGCGTGAGCGTGAGCGACGGGTTGTCGACCGGCACCGCTTCAATTGTGGGGGGCGGAAGCTGGGCGGCCTGGCGAAGGATTTGCTGCTGGGCTCGGCTGGGGAAATTGGGTTGCCCCATCGCTTCCCACGTAGCGAGCGGCGAGCCGTGATTCTTGTCGACCGTCCAGATGATTGCACGATGGGTGCCTGGGAGACCTGTGAACGAAAGTTTATATGTTCGGACGGTTCCTCCATTGCCGGGCGGGGCGTAATTCCACAGCGCGATGGCGAGGGTGCCGTCGGCCCGGCGAGTGACGATGACCGGTCCGCTTTCTTGATCGAGCCGTTCGCGGCCCAGGTGGTGCAGCAGAACGAAATCGTTGTAAGCTGGCTTCGGAATGTGGCCGGTGGCCACCAGTCCATAGCCACCGTAAAATGGGGTCCTGGCCACACCCTGTTCCTCAAAGACATCTGAAAAAGCCCAGTAAGAGAGCAGATGGACAAGCCCGTCGCAGCGGCCGATGGTCTCCGCCAGCCAGGGTCCCATGAATGGCGAATCGGTGATGTCGCGGATATTCATATAGGTGGCATTGTACTCGCTGAAGATAATGGGAAGGTTGGGGAGGGGTGAAGATTTTACTTCGGCATGAACCTTCTTAACGGCCATGACCACCATGTCGCGCCGTGCAATCTTCTGATGAGTGCCTAAAACGTCTTCCGCCGTGTCATCGCCGTAAACGTGCGTCGAGACGAAATCGACAGGAATGTGATTTTGGGCACAGTGGTTGATGAAGGCGCTGACCCAGGCCGCCTGTGCCGTAGCCGGACCGCCAACGCGAAGCCGCGGGCTGACGGTCTTTAGAGCGCGTGCGGCCACATCGTAGAGATGAAAATAGGTGGCCTGCTTGGGCTGACCGGCCCAGAACCCAATGTTGGGTTCGTTCCAGACTTCGAAATACCATTGCGAGACTTCATCAATACCGTAGCGGTCGATCAGGTGCTGGGTGAAAGCGTAGACCAAATCGCCCCAGCGCTTCCAGTCTTTCGGCGCCGCTATGTAGGGGTGGTAGAAGAATTCCTGTTGCCGGGGTGTTGAAGCCAGGTCCTGTGGCATAAAGCTTAATTCTACGAAGGGGCGAACACCGTTGTCGAGCAGGCTGTCGTAAATTTGGTCCACGTTGGTGAAATTGTATTCCGGATTGCCCTCCCTGTTTTCGCTATACAATCCCACATCACGATCGAAGATGCCGTGGAAGCGGACGTACTGGAGGTCCGTTACGCGCTTCATCTTTATCAAATCGTGGCTGTAGCTTCGGCGCAATGCAAGGATGGCGTGGCCCGATCCGAACATTTTCTCCCAGTAATGAGGGAAGGGATGAGCCGGCGACTGGGCGTTGATCACGATGCTTTCGGAAGGCGAAGACGGATTTGCCTGGGCAAGCAGATCACTGACGCCGCAGGCGCCGGCGAGGGCGAGGGAAACAGCGATGGCCGCAAACATTGTCCGAAAATGGAAAGTCTTCATAGGAACGGTTCTCCGGGGAAGGGTGGAGCGCCAACAAGAAACTCTAGCAATATACAACAAACGTGGCAGCATGGCGAGCCGTGACAAGCTGCCGGACATCGATTACCATCTTAGGCCTTGGGCGGAGGTCTTATGCGCAAAGTTCCTTTTGGATTGGGCAAGCGCGGCTATGCGCTGATGATTGCCTTTGCCGCGGCGTTGGGCGGGCTTCTGTTTGGATACGACACCAGCGTGATTTCGGGCGCCATCCTGTTTGTGCGGCAGCAATTCCATTTGACCCCGGTTGAGACGGAAGTGGCGGTGAGCATCGTGCTGGCGGGGGCTGCAATTGGCGCGGGCTTTGCCGGTTCATTTGGCGACCGCTACGGCCGCAGGCCCGTGCTGATAGTGAACGCTGTGCTTTTTGGCGTGTTTGCCGTGCTTACGGGCATGGCAAACAGCCTGATGCTGTTTCTGGCGGCGCGCTTTGTGATCGGAGTGGCGGTGGGGGTAGCATCGATGCTGACGCCGTTGTATATCGCCGAGCTGGCCCCGCCCAGGATTCGCGGCGCGCTGGTCACGCTGAATCAACTGGCTATCGTTACGGGGATTGTGGTGGCGTATTACGTGGACTACCTGTTCTCCGGCTCGTCCAACTGGCGGGCTATGTTCATCAGCGCTGTTATCCCGTCGGTGATTTTGCTGGTGGCTCTGATGTTTCTTCCTGAAAGCCCTCGCTGGCTGGTCATCCGGCAGCAGGCGGACGCCGCTTTCCGGATTCTGGACCGGGTTGAAAGCACCGACGAGGCGCGCCGCCATCTGGAAGAATTGAAAGTGGTGACGGAAGTGGACAAGCTCCGGTTCCGGGACCTGTTCGGCGGCCGGTTCAGAAAGCCGCTGGTGATTGGCGTGGGGCTTGCGATCTTCCAGCAGATCACCGGCGTGAACGCCATCATTTACTACACGCCGACCATCCTGCAGATGGCGGGGTTCAAGAGCGCGCAGAGCGCCATCCTGGCCACGGTGCTGGTGGGCGGAGTCAACCTGGTGCTCACCGTCGTTGCGCTTTTGCTGGTGGATCGCCTGGGCCGGCGGCCGCTGCTGCTGTTTGGGATTGGCGGCATGCTGGTAAGCCTGATCTTCCTGGGATACCTGTTTGGAGCGGCGCACGTTTCGCGTGTGGCCATCCTGGCAGACGTGCTGGCGTATCTCGCCTGCTTTGCTGTTGGACTGGGGCCGGTGTTCTGGCTGCTGATCTCGGAGATTTATCCCACGACCATTCGCGGACAGGCCATGTCTGTGGCATCGGTTACCATCTGGATTTTTGATCTGGTCGTGAGCGTAACCTTCCTGAGCCTGATTGGCGCCGTGGGAGCGAGATTCTCATTCTGGATTTACGCTGCAGCATGTGTGGCCGCATTCGTGTTCGCGTACCGCCTGGTTCCAGAAACCAAGGGGCGCACGCTCGAAGAAATTGAGGAGTCCTGGGGCGGGTAGTCCGCGCTATCCATTCATGAGCAGGGAAGTGTCCCCAACAGGAATTCTTTCTCTGCAGGAGATTCCTCATGTCTGCTGTTGCGCGCTGTCCCTCAGAATACTGCGGCGAAGGCGGTCGGGTTATACGGTGTGTCCTGTCCCTTGGCGTAGGGTAATGATCCGGTCGGCGCGGATTCTCTCCCATTTTTCCTTTTTCCCGCCCAGCCATTCGACGACGACCGCCTCGATTTTGGGGTTGTTGCCGAGTCCGAAATGCACCCGGATATCGCTGGAGCTCAACATGCTTCCATCGGTATGGGCATGCCTCCACAAGGTGGGCATGTCGCGGCGGAAAACCCCGACTCGGGCTCCCATGCCGAAGCGGTTGACGTTTGGCGCCTCGAGTTTCACCAAGAGCCAGTGATTCCTGGACCCTGCTTCATTCAGGAAGATGCGTGCCGGCGCGTCTTCGTTCGTCACCACGATATCCATGTTGCCGTCGTTGTCAATATCGCCGAAGGCGGCACCGCGGCTGACCTCAATCATCTGCAACAAGGGACCGGCAACGTCGGTAACCTGGCGAAAACCTTTGCCAGGTCCTTCATTGTGGAAGAGCTGATTCTTCTGGGCATAGGGAGTGGCGTTGTCTTGCATGGAGTCGATGATGGTCATGGCTCCATTGGCAATAAAAAGGTCCATCAGGCCATCGTTGTCGTAGTCAAAAAAACTGACGCCGTAACCCGTGTATCCAAAAGTTGGTTGCGCGAGACGAAATTGGGCTGTGTCATCGTCGTACATGCCCTTGCCGTCGCTTCGGAACAGGGTGACGCCTTCGCGGTTGAGGTTGGTGACCAGCAACTCCAGTCGCCCGTCGTTGTTGATGTCGTCCACGGTAACCCCCATGCCGGCCTTGGGCAGCCCGTCGGCGCTTAGCGCCACGCCCAGGTCGAGTCCCGATTCCTTGAAGGTTCCATCCCCCTGATTCAGCCAGAGGAGATTAGCCGCCGTGTCGTTGGCGACATAGATATCGATCAATCCATCGCCGTTGAAGTCCATGCAAATGACACCGAGTCCCGGCCCGTAGGAAGAGCCGATGCCGGACGACTCGGTAACATCGGTGAATTTACCGTTGCCGAGATTTCGGAATAAACGGGATGGGATGGCGTGATACGCAATCGGCGAACAGTAGTCCGGCTGGCCCGAGGGGGAATAGCATTTCTTGTGGCCCCGCACGGTAAAATCAACGTAATCGCAGACAAACAGGTCGAGCAGGCCGTCGCCGTTGTAATCAACCCATGCGGCGCTGGTGCTCCAACGCGGGTCGCCGACGCCGGCTTCCTCCGTGACGTCTGTGAAAGTCCCATCGCCGTTATTGTGGTAAAGAACATTGCGACCAAAATTGGTGACGTAAATGTCCTGGTAGCCGTCGTTGTCGTAATCTCCCACGGCTACTCCCATCGCGTAGCCGATATTGCCCACACCCGCCTTTTCAGTAACGTCTTCAAACTGCAGCTTGCCGGTCTCCGACAGCAGGTTCTTGAACAGGCGGTTGCCAGGTTTCCAGCCGGGCGGAGGGGGGATGAGCGGCTTTTTGTCGGCCTGGAGCATGGTTCCCTGCAGCAGGTAAACGTCCAGGTCGCCGTCGTTGTCATAGTCGATCAGCGCCAAGCCGGCGCCCAGAATTTCAGGCATAAGAAGGTCGCCGGTGGAGCCGCTGAAGTGGTGAAAGTTAAGGCCTGTTTCCGCAGCCACATCGCGAAAAATCGGATGGGAAGCTGGCGCGGGCGGCAGCGCCGCTCGGGATTTGCGAGGCCAGGCGCACACGGCCAGGCTGGCCAGTAAAAGGTCCCGTCGAGTCAATGGACACTCTCTTTCGCAGGATATTCTTGGGCGGATGGCCCTTCAGGATTTCTATTGAACATGGATTTCGTCACCGTTCAAGATTCGCGATGTCCCGTTTGATGCTGGTGAGCAATTGCTCCTGTTTCCGTTGGGCGGCTTCGTCCCGGGCCTTGCGCATATAGAGCAGTGCGTTCTGGCGGTCACCGGCACGCGCGTAAGTGGCGCCGAGGGCATAAAGATAAGCCGGCGTGCGCTCATCTTTGGGGGTGAGGATTTTCAGAAATTCCTGGATGGCTTCGGGATACTTGCCCTCGTGTGCAAAAATCTGTCCGATGTGGAAATGCGCCGGGCGAAAATCGGGCCGCTCCGCGACTGCTTTGCGGTACTCGGCCAGAGCTTCATCAAAGTGGCCCTGCATGGCCAGCAGATATCCGAGGTTGTCGTGGGCCTCCACATAGTAGGGGTTGATTTGAATGGCTTTTCGCATGGACTGTTCTGATTCGGAAAACTTCCGCAGTTGAAACATCAGCACCCCGTAATTGTAATAGCAGTCGGCACGGTTTGGGTTGATCGCGACAGCTTTATGGTAGGCCTCCACGGCTTTGTCAGTTTCTCCGACGCGTGCGTAAAGCTGGATCAGATTGATATAGCCCTGGACTTCCTTGGGATCGGACTGAATCGCTTGCAGGTGCTGCTGAATGGCTCCCTGAAGATCACCGGCTTCAGCGAGGGCAAGTCCCCGCCGCAAGTGGGCGGTGGCACTGTGGTCGAGTTGCTGCACGGCAGCCCGCACTGGGTCCACAGCAGGAGGGACGTTGGTCATATTCGCCCGGTAGAGTTTGAAGTGTTCCCGAGCCTTGTCGGTCTGACCCAGCTTCCTCAGGGCCGTTGCCAGGGCGAATTGTGCTGCACCGTATTCGGGGACAAGTTCGCACGCTTTCGCGAGAGACTCTGCGGCCGAACGGGTGTCGCCTTGTGTCGCCTGGACCCGTCCGAGGCCGTACAAGGCTTCGGGGCTTTCGGGATTCTGCTGAAGGATCTCCTGGTAAAGCTTGCCTGCAGCGTCCGGCTGATGCGCTGCGAACAGGCTCTCCGCAAGCTTCAATTTTGCGGGAACATAGCCGGGCCGGATTTGGAGGGCGTTCCTTAGAGCTTCAACGGCCTTTGCGTACTGACCCTCCTTGATAAGGACATAGCCCAGATCATAGGCCCAGTCGAACGACTTGGGGTCGAGTTGGTGCGCGCGCTGGTAGCAGACCGCGGCAAGAGAATATTGTTCGTAAGTATCGAGCACCATGGCCAGCTTGCCATTGGCGGCTGCATCCATTGGATGAGCGCGGGCCGATTGATATGCTTCCTCCACTTGCTTCACGACACCCGGAAAAAGGTCGGCCATTTTCAGCTTGGGCAGGGGAGGAAGCGAAGTGGCAGCCAGCAACACCGGAGCTGCGAGAAGAACATAAAACCATACCGCCCATTGGACACGTGCCGTCCCCATAGGGCTATTGTATGGGTGGAAAAGGAGGTTGAGTCAAGTTTCTGTCAGTGCCCCGTCTTTCCCACGTTGCGGTCCGGCGAGGGCGGCGATTGTGACCGGGAAGCATCAGCCCTCAAACGAGCGCCCCCGCTGCGCAACCAAAATCTGTCATGGGTGAAGGCAGGAAGAGTGCCAAAAGCACCCCGGCCGCGGGGACTCTCGCCTGGGAGCCTCTTGAGGGAAGCGTCCTCCGTGGACGGGATTGCCATGGTATACGGCTATAGGTGCCGACAGTTCGAAGAACCTGCTTACCAGCGGGGTTCTCGGGGTGTGAACGGTCCGCCGCGCGAGCCACCTCGGCCACCTCCTCCACCACCGCCACCCCGGCGCTTGCCGCCAAACCCTCCGCCGCCTCCGGAGCCGAATCCGCCCCTGCGTTCGGGTTTGGGACGGGCCTCGTTAATGGTCAAAGGGCGCCCGTTGAAATCCTTGCCGTTGAGGTCAGTAACTGCTTTTGCCGCGGCCTCGTCATCGGGCATTTCCACAAACGCAAAGCCGCGCGACCTGCCCGTGTCGCGGTCTGTCATGATCCGGACTTGCTGAACTTCTCCGAACGCACTGAACAAATCCCGGAGTTCGTCCTCGGTGGCGGTAAAGGGAAGGTTGCCTACAAACAGGTTCTTCATTCGTTTTCCTCACAGATTTAGAGATATCACCCATTTCTCTGGATTGAATGGCCGAGATCAGGGGAACCTTCTGGTCCCATCATTCAGTGCCGGTGCAGCCATGCTTTGGCGTGCTGTAGAATGGGTACACCCTTAGTTTTCGTCGATGGCAAAATTGCTGCCTAGTTCGACACTGTAATCATTCTCTCACAGGTTGGGGCGCAGATTAAGTAATTAATGCAGACTTTCCATATGGCGTTTGTTGGCAGGCTGCGCCTGGCCGTGGCTGAAGCTACCCGACTTTCAGGTTGACAGGGGAGGCCTTTTTCGAAAGTCGACGGCCGATGAGTTTTCTTGAAAGGAGGGAGAGGTGCTATAATCTCTGTTTCGTTTCCCGAAAGCTGAATACTCGGCCGATCCGACCAGGCGGGAACGTGAGCATTCTGAAAACTCAGGAAAATGATCTAAGGGAGGTTCATTGTGTCGAAGTATCAAGTTGATTTTTATGGCCACGTTCGTCAGTACCATAATCTAAAGGCCGAGATCGACGCGGCCATTCTTGAAGTTCTTGAGAGTGGAAGCTATGTGCTGGGCCCCAAACTGAAGCAGCTTGAAGGTGAGCTCGCCAAGTATTGCAACACCAAAGAGGCCGTCGGGCTTAATTCCGGCACGGACGCCCTGATCCTGGCGCTGAAGGCCTTGGGGGTTGGCCCGGGCGACGAAGTCATTACCACATCCAACACCTTCTTTGCGACGGCAGAGGCCATTTGGCTGGTGGGTGCGACGCCGGTGTTTGTGGACATTGAGCCCAAGACCTGCAACATCGATCCCAACCTGCTCGAAGCAGCCATTACGCCCAAAACAAAGGCCATCATCCCCGTCCACCTTTACGGGCAGCCGGCGGAGATGCGTGCAATTTCAAAGATTGCAAAAGCCCACAAACTGTTCGTGATCGAAGACTGTGCGCAGGCGCTGGGTGCGCGGGGCGACGATTTTGCCTTCGGCGAGTTGAGCGACGCCCTGTGCACCAGCTTTATCATTCAGAAAAACCTGGGTTGCTTTGGGGACGGCGGCGCAGTAATGACCAATAATTCCGAGATGGCTGCTGAAATTCGAAAGCTGCGGAACCACGGTTCGCCTAAGCGTTCGCACCACAGCCTGGGGTATAACAGTCGTCTGGACGACATCCATGCCGCAGTGCTCAGAGTGAAACTGAAGGAACTCGACAAATGGAATGACCTGCGGCGGGCACGCGCCAGCGAATATGATGCGGGTCTGGCCGGCACAACGCTGCAACTTCCTACGGTGCGGGCAGGGTTTCGGCACATCTTCCACCTTTATGTTGTTGAAACCGACCATCGTGATGAATTGCAGGCATTCCTGCTGGCCAAGGGCATCCGGGCCCAGACTCACTATCCCATTGCTATTCATCAGCAGGAAGGATATCCGTGGGGACAGACAGCCAGGATTTCCGGTTCGCTGGAACACACGGAGCGGTCGGCGGCGCGCGTCCTTTCACTGCCCTTGTTCCCTGAGTTGACCTCAGAAGAAGTAAAGCTTGTGGTTGACGGAATCCTAGAGTGGGAGAAGTCACGCAAGGGTGCCGTCGGATCGTCTGGCGCTTAGTCAGTCCGCGGCCGGGATTTCCTGAGGGATGAAGGTTTGCACGAGCCGCGAAAGGGCAGGGA
>JBAUWE010000602.1:0-43009 GCA_049583595.1 Terriglobia bacterium | reverse complement strand
TCAGTCACCGAAATTACTGTCCTTAGGGCTGGCTGGTGGGCGTCGCTGCAGATCCGGGGATGCTCTTTTGGCGGCTGTACACTCCGCTGTTCGGATCCCTAAGGACAATATTATGGGCGTCCAGAATGGTGCCCGTGGCCTGGCGGAACTGGACCAGAGACTGCGCATAGGCCTGGCGGGCCTTGGCCAGGTTTCCTTCGGCGTTGATGAGGTCGCGCTGCAGGAGAATGACGTTCAGAGTGGTTGAAACGCCCAGGCGCAGCTTTTTGTTTTCAGCATCCAGGGCCTGATGGGCGTAGTCACTGGCTTTAACCGCGGCGTTGATCTGGGCTTTCGCCTGGGTGACGGCGATTTCGGCGTTGCGGACATCCTGCTCGATGGTGTTTTTGTCGCGCTGCATGTTGGTCTGCATCTGATGGAGTTCCACCAGGGCCTGGGCGGCGTTGGCCTGCTCCGCCCGGTTGCGAATGGGGACGCGAAGCGTGAGCCCAACCGAATAGCTGGGATACTTTCCGCCAAAAATCTGGGACAGGGAATCGCCCAGGCCTCCCGGCCCGGCGGCAGCAACGCCCGCAAAGGGAACGCCCGCCAGTCCGTTGGACTGGTAGGTGGCAAAGGCGTCGAGTGTGGGCAGCAGCCCGTTGCGGTTGGACTGGATGGTGTAGTCCTGGTTCCGCAGGTTCAGCTGGTCGCGACGGATCTCCGGCCGGTTTTTAACCGCCGCGACCAGGGCCTCGGCCAGTGGCGGAATGTCATTCGGTTTGGGTTCCGGAAGATGGTCAGTGGCATCGAGTTCAACTCCAACCAGGTTGGGAGTCACCCTTTTCGAGATCAGGGTCTTGATGATTTCCTGTTGCTGCAGGTAGTTGGTCTGGGCCACGATCAGTTGCTGCTGGTCGCTGGCGAGTTCGGATTCAGCCTGGACCACATCCAGAGGAGCCAGAGTGCCGATCTGCACCTGTTTCTTGTCGTCCTCCACCAGTTTCTGAGAGTAATCGACGGCGGATTGCGCCACGCGCACCTGGTCGCGGTCTGCCAGCAGCATGTAGTAAGCGTTGAGCACTTGCGCGACGGTGGTGATGATCTGCTGGCGGAAAACATTGTCCGCAATGTTCAGGTCGTTCCTGGCAATGCGGATAAAAACGGCGTTGGAGCGGCGTCCAAAGCCCTTCAGCAGGTGCTGGTTGAAGCCTACCGTCAGAGTGGTGGGAATGGAGGGGTTGAACAACGCATTGGTGGAGGTGGTGCTGTTCCGTGTGCCGCTGACCGCCGCCACAAAGCTGGTTCCCGTGAAAAAGCCCTTTCCGAAGAATGTGCTGTAGGCTGCCGTGTGACTGCCCTCAATGGCAACCCCCGTGAGCGAAGCGAAATTTAATGGGGTTGAACTGTTATTCCATCCGAAACTGACGCCGGTGACGGGATCGCCCGGTCCAATGAAGCTGGTGCTGGTGACGCCGCCACCCGAAAAGCCGCCGCCACCGCCGCCCGAAACGCCTCCTGTGCCGCCGACGCCTGCACCCAGAGCGCCTGCGAACAAAGCCTGAGAAACGGTAGCCCCGGAAACACCGCGCGCGGCGCCGCCGGATTTCGTCCTGAGAATGTCGAGCCGCGCAATGGGAAGCTGGTAGCGCGACACAGCAATGTCGAGGTTGTTCTGGAGCGCCAGCTGAAGGGCTGAATCGAGTGAGAGTTCGAGCTTGTTGTTGCGGATGAGCTGGCCCAATTCAGGCGAGTTGGCCATCGACGGACGGGGAACATACGGATAAGAGTAGGCTCCGAAAATGGAGGGGCCTTCGGTGTAGCTGAATTCGCTCTGGGCCGGCTGTTGCCGGGAGCCCGGCTGCTGGGCATGGAGATTGCCCGGTAAAGCTGCCGCCGCAAATGAAATGACAAGAGCTGCCAGCGCGGCAACCCAGTTCACTTTTTCCAATCTCATCTCGTAACCTCTCACTCCGGGATAAAGTTTCTGATTTTCAGGGTCTACTCCATTACATACGAACTCTTCAGATGTTCAGTTTCATTGAGGTGGGAGAAAAAACCGGTCTGATCGAAAAAAACGTCAGGTTGATTTTGTGCAGTCGGGTGGTGATGGTCTGCTCCAGTTGCGGTTGTCAGGCGCCTTCGCCGCAGGGAAACTGAGGCCGCCGCAGCAGGACGGGCCCTATTGGTGTCAGATTCCAAATGTACCATCCGCCGGGCTGTTCTGGCAATGGACTCACACGGCCCTCCACGCCTTCAAACCCTTTCACGGCACGAATAGAAAACTTTAACGCCGCTCCCCTAGATTGTCAAGGGGAAGGGCTCGTTCCACATTCGGGGGATACTGAAGGAGGCGTTCATCGTCGTCCGGCGCACTCTTTGATGGTGCGGGCCTCCGCATGGGGCGGAGGATCAAGCGCCATGCGGATCAATCATGGTGCACCGTCTTCATGAGGGCTTTGATTGTCACGGGTGCGTGAATTGAATGGCTAATGGCTGAGGAAACGAGGTGCAGCGGACGGAACCAGAGTTCCGTCCGCCGCGGGAGGGGGGCCTCGTTGGTCTGGCCGATTTCGCGACCGGACCAAACCACCTGCAAGATACCAGGCGTTAACTTCAAGGTACTTTCAACCGGCGGAGTTATGGTAAACTGGATGCTCTATTGAGTTGTGGACTTCACCGTATTTTCCTCCCCGGCGGGTCGGGTCACCGACCCTGTTTACCTATAAGTAACACTATTCGAAGTTTACTGTCAAGTAAATAATGAAACATTTTGCAAAGATTTGTTAAATCGTTGTGTTTCAACATGATGCTGGCTTTTGTGCGCCTGTGACTGACAGCCTGTGAGTGGCGCGCCCGAACCCGCCCCCCGGTTCAGGCCGATTTTTGCGAGCCAACTTTCAGTTTGGCGGTTGCGCAGTGGAGGGAAGACACAATAATCTGTGGGACCATGAGAAACATTTGCCTGACCCTTGCCTATGACGGCACGGACTTTCACGGCTGGCAGCGCCAGCCGCAGGCGCCGAGCGTCCAGGAAGAACTGGAAGAGCGCATCGAGAAAATCACCGGCGCGCACGCGACGCTTTACGGCTCCGGACGCACGGATGCCGGGGTCCATGCAGCGGGCCAGGTGGCGAACTTCAGAACGGAATGTCCCATCCCGTGCGAAAGCCTGGTGAAGGCTCTCAACGACATCCTGCCCGTTGCCATCCGCGTTCGCAAGGCGGAGGATGTTCCCGCCACGTTCCACGCGCGCTACAGCGCGAAAGCCAAAACCTACCGCTACCGCATTCTGCAGGCCACGATCTGCCCGCCCTTTCTGGCGCGCTACGTTGACCACCATCCTCATCCGCTGGATGGCCGCCGGATGGCACGCGCGGCGCGGATGCTGGAAGGCGAGCACGACTTCACGTCATTTGCCGGAAGCGATCCCGCGCGAAAGAAGAAGGAACTGCGCGAAGACTCGAACGTCCGGGAGATGTTTCATTCGCGCATCAGGGTGCGGAAGGAATTGTGGATGATGGTTTATGAAATTCGCGGCTCGGGATTTCTGCACCACATGGTCCGCAACATTGTGGGGACGCTGCTGGAGGTTGGCGGCGGAAAGCTCGAGCCCGAAGACATTCTGCGAATTCTTGAGGCGCGCGATCGCGGGAGCGCCGGCGCCACCGCGCCCGCAAGCGGACTGTGGCTGGTGAGGGTGGAATATTAAGAAGGCGCGAGAAGAGCAGGCGCACGCAAAGGCGCGAAGGCGCAAAGAAAACCGGGAAACGGCTTGCAGTCCCAATTAGCAAATTCGGGTGGGGACGTCACTGAGCGCCCCGGTGGTTTTCTACTTTCTTTAAGACCGCTGCTTTGCGTCTTGGCGGCTTTGCGAGAGAGTGCTTTGGGGCTGAGAATGTTATCCGCATTTCAACCTAGCAATCCATTTGCTATCCGCCGGCGATGGCGCCAATGACGCAAAAGGGTTCCTTGCCGCTGGCGACGGATTCGGGCAGGGAAGCGTCGGGTGGCTCGTGCGACAGGTCCTCCTCGCAGGCAAAGAAGCGGAGGAACGCCCGGCGCTTGCCCGTATCGTGGTCGCGAATGGTGCCCCGAAGCACTGGATATTTCGCTTCAAGCGCATCCAGCACCGAGCGTATCGTCACTTCACCCTGAACGTCGAGCCTGACCTCGTCATCGACCTGCGCAAGGTTCCGAAGATGGAAGGGAAGGATGACTCGAATCATTTTGTAACTCACCTTATGATCCCCCTGTGCAGCCTCATGCTACGGGACGGCACCCTCTGGCTATTCGCTCTTACCAGGCAACCGAATAGACGGAGAAAATTCGATAGGGGCCGGGCTCAGAGTTCTTGAATACTCCGTCGTTAAGAGCGCGTTCAGCTTTCTCGAAGGATGGAAGCAAGCAATGCTCATTGGTGTCAACTTCGTGCGCCAACCGGTTGCATGAAAGCGGCGAGCATTCTTGTGAGGTTCTGACGGAAAAAGTAACCACATCTAAGCCCTCAAGTTGCATCCGGGAAGGCGGAACGACGTTTGTTGGGAACGAATTTTCAATCTTAAACGGCCGCCAGTCCTCGCCATCGAACTCCATTTCATGCACCTCGTAATAAAACAACGTTGTGCCTGCAAGGTCGATTGAATTCTCTTTGGCAAGAGCCTGAATGATCTCAGGCGAGTCGAACAGCCAGTGGCCGTTATGCTTCCAGTATTTGATGTAGTCTGCAAAGTCATTGGAAATACAACTCGAAACGGAAAAGATGTCGACAACCTGAGGCGCTTTGAGCCAGTCGGGCTTCAAGCTCACACGCTTCGCTATGTAGCCAGCGGGTATCATCTCAGGTCCGGTATGTTCGTCGATGCCGCGGCCCGCAGAAAGCTCGTGGCGGTCCTTGCGCCTCGGCCCCATCCGTCACCCTGAGCAACCCAGCGCAAACCCCAGGGCGCTGCAGATTTCCTCCATGCGCTCCGGGCTGAGCGCCGCGACCCGTCTGCCCAGCCAATCCTTCGGAACAGTGACAAGGTTATGCAGATTCACTGCACACGGATTTTTCATCCCATCCGACTCGCTCAATTGCACCTCGGAGGCGACGCCTCGAACGGTGGAAGTGACCGGCGCTACGGTCACGGCCGCCAGATACGGAATCGAACTGTCCCTGGTCAGGACGACCACCGGCCTGCGCTTGTCGGGGCGGGCAAAAGGACAGAGGCGGATGTCTCCGCGCGTTATCGCTCCGGCCACACTGCCACCCCCGCCCAGTGCTCAACTTCTTCAATGTCCTGGGGCTGCTCTTGATAGGCACGGCGCTCGCGTGCTTCCAGTTCCTTGATTTTGAGGCCCCGCAAGTGTTCGCGAAGGGCTTGGCGGACGAGCGCTGACCGGTTCACCCGCGCACGCTTGGCGGCGCTGTCGGTGGCTTTGAGAAGTTCAGAATCCAACACAACTTGAATGGTTTCCATGCTGTGGAGTCTACTCCACACTATAGTCCACAGTCAACCTCTTTTCCGGGTGGTGACTGGCCGGAATGGGCTGCCTATGGCAGCGTCTGCGCCTCAACCGAGAGCACCCGCGGCAGGTCGTGGACAATGGCTTTCCAGTTATCTCCCCCGTCCGCAGAGCCGTATACCTGCCCGCCCGTGGTGCCGAAATAGACGCCGCAGGGGTCAAGTTTGTCCACCGTCATCGAGTCGCGTAGCACATTGACGTAGCAGTTGCGCTGCGGCAGACCTTTAGTCAGAGGCTCCCATTCGTTGCCGCCTGATTTGCTGCGGTAGACGCGCAGCCGGCCTTTCAGCGGATAGTGTTCCGAATCGCTTTTAATGGGCACCACGTAGATGGTTTCCGGTTCGTGCGCATTCACGTCAATCACAAAGCCGAAATCGGTGGGCAGGTTGCCGCTGACCTCGTGCCAGGTGTCGCCCGCGTCGTCGCTGCGCATCACGTCCCAGTGCTTCTGCATGAAGAGTACGTTGGGCTGCGAGCCGTGATGAGCAATGCGATGCACGCAGTGGCCCACTTCGGCATCCTGGTCGGGAAGAAACTGGGACCGCAGGCCGCGATTGATGGGCTTCCAGGTTTTGCCGCCGTCGTCGGTGCGAAAGGCGCCCGCAGCCGAGATGGCGATGAAAATCCGCTGTGGATCGGTCGGATCGAGCACGATGGTGTGCAGGCACATGCCGCCCGCGCCCGGCTGCCATCGGGGGCCGGTACCGTGTCCACGCAGGCCGGAGAGTTCCTGCCAGGAATGACCGCCATCCACGGTGCGGAACAGCGCCGCGTCTTCGATTCCGGCATAGGCCGTGTCCGGGTCCGTGAGGGAAGGTTCCAGGTGCCAGACGCGTTTGAATTCCCACGGGTGCTGCGTGCCGTCATAAAACTGGTGCGTGGTGAGCGGCTTGCCAGTTTCAGAGGAAGTGTCGTAAACAAAACGGTTGCTTTCGCCCTGAGGGAAGCCCTGGGGCGACTTGGTCACACCGCCGCCCGGTGCTTCCCACGTCTTGCCGCCGTCGTTCGAACGCTGGATGACCTGCCCGAACCAGCCGCTCGATTGCGAGCAGTAGATGCGGTTGGGATCGGCCGGCGAGCCCTTCATGTGATAAATCTCCCAGCCGGCAAAATGCGGACCATTGACTTTCCACTTCTTGCGCGTGCCGTCCGATTCAATGACGAACGCTCCCTTGACTGTGCCCACCAAGAGCCTTACTCCGCTCATGCCTTGCTCCTCCTTTGAGTCTTGTAGATTGCAGTTGCCCCGCTAAGTCAGGTTCCCCGGAGTGTGAAAGAAACAAAACCCCGCTACCCAACAAATCTCACTTATTTGCATCCTTCGCAAGCTTTTCGGTCTGTGCGCGCAGGCGTTTTTCCTGTTCGACGAGCTCAGGCGACAGCTGATCGCCGAAATCCTCGAACTCCATGATCTGTCGAAGCTCGATCTCAACCCCGCCGCCGAACGGCGCGCGCTTGAGCCATTCCACCGCTTCGTCCATGGAATTTGCCTTCCACAGCCAGAAGCCGGCGACAAGCTGATCGGTCTCGGGGAACGGCCCGTCAATCACGGTGCGTTCGTCGCCGTCAAACCTCACCCGCTTGCCCCTGGAACTCGGAGCCAGTCCCTCGCCCGCGAGCATCACGCCGGCCTTCACCAGTTCCTCGTTGTACTTGCCCATGGCTTCAAAGAGTTTCTTATCGGGCAGCACGCCTGCCTCGGAGTCCTTGTTGGCCTTTACAATCACCATAAATCGCATTGCTGTTCTCCTCAGGGTATGGGTTTATAATCCGGCTGTTCCGGGGCGTAGCTCCATGATCCGACGTTATGACTCCTTCTCGCAGTTGATCATCCACGGAATGCCGAAGCGGTCTGTGACCATGCCAAAGCGCCTGGCCCAGAAGGTTTCCTGGATAGGCATGGTGACTGCGACGGCGCCGTCCGCCAGCCCGTTGAAGATGCGGTCGGCTTCCGCCGGCTCCTCCACGCTGACGGACACCGAAAACCCCTGCGCCTTTGCCTGGCGGCCCGGAGGCGCGTCGGAGCCCATCAGGACCCCGCCCGGAGTCGTCATCCTGGCGTGGAGGATCTTGTCGCGCCATTCGGCCGGCACCTGGCTTTCGGCCGGCGTGCCCGCGTGGGTCATCATCATTTCGATTTTTCCGCCCAACAGCTTCTCATAGAACTTGAAGGCCTCTTCACACTGTCCGGTGAAGAGAAGGTAGGAATTGATTTGCATCGTGCGTCCCTTTCGCTTTTGAATGGTGAAAAACGCCTCTTGTTGAAATCCGCCCCTAATCGATAATCGTCTGGCGATGCCCGCTTTACCCGCGTTCGCCGCTTGAGAAAGGCGGCAGGAACGGCCTCGGGTCGCGCTGCCGCCAGCGCCTGCGAACCTCGGCGAGCACCGCTTCGCGATTCTGCGCCATATGATCGATGACCTGGCACGGCGCCCCAGTCTGCTCGTGCCGTGCGCCCCAGATGAGAAGTTCCAAAACGACCGGCCCCAGGTCGATCCCCTTTTGCGTCAGCCGGTAGTTCAGCTTGCGCCCGTCCGTGGGGTCGGTTTCGGTTTCGATGATTCCGGCGGCGCGTAATTTCCTCAGTCGATTGGCCAGAATGTTGGTGGCAATGCCTTCGCCGGACTGCTCGAACTCCTTGAAAGTGCGGTACCCACGCACCATCAGGTCGCGAATGACCAGTAGCGACCAGCGGTCGCCAAAGACTTCCAGCGAGATGCTCACCGGACATCCTGACCGGTGTTTGGGACTCGACTTTTCAGGCACCGGGAAGAGGGTATATCGATAACTTGCACAATGCAAGCGATAATTTGGGAGGCAGACGGCACTTTTCCCGGGTCAGGCTGTTTTTTCAGGGGCGGCGAGTGCCGTCGTACAGGGCTTGGTACGCCAGAAATGCGGCGGCAGGTTCGATTGACGCCGGACATCCTTTCTGCTAGTGTGGAAGTGAAATAGAGAGTATTTCCCCGTATTACCAACGTGAAAGATTCCGACCCAATTGCCGGGTTTCCCCACTGCTCAATTTAGGCTGGAGGTGTGAAAGAGTATTTTCGGCTCTTTTTATGAAGGCAAGTGTCAAGATCGAAAGAGGCATTGAAGAGCTTTTCGGGGCTTATGACGCTAATCTGAAGCTGCTGGAGCAATGCCTACAGGTTTCGACCCATTTAAACGCCGACCATCTGGAAATTGAGGGGGGAGACCTGAACGTGGCTCGGGCGCAACGGCTGGTTGAGGAGTATGTGGAACTGGTTGATAACGGTGTCCACTTTGACAGCGCCGAGCTGCAGGCCTTTCTGAAGATTCTTGCCCAGGATCCCACAGTCACGCTGAAGGGGCTGGCAGAGGCCGGCCGTCCCCACACGCTGGGGAAAAAGACCCTTGCGCCCAAGAGCCTGAATCAGAGGCTCTATTTGGACGCCATCAAGCGGCACGACATGGTGTTTGGCATCGGGCCCTCCGGCACCGGCAAGACCTATCTGGCGGTGGCCATGGCCGTGGACGCATTGCTGACGCGGGCGGTAACACGCATTATCCTGGCCCGGCCGGCCGTGGAGGCGGGCGAACGGCTGGGTTTTCTGCCCGGAACCCTGCAGGAGAAAGTCGATCCCTACTTGCGCCCGCTCTATGACGCGCTCTATGATGTGCTGGACCCCGAGCGGACCGAGCGGATGATTGAAAAGGGAACGATTGAAATCGCTCCGATCGCTTTTATGCGAGGGCGGACGCTGAACGACGCTTTTGTGATTCTCGATGAAGCTCAGAACACCACCAGCGAACAGATGAAAATGTTTCTGACCCGGCTGGGGTTTAACTCCAAGGCGGTGATTACGGGTGACATCACTCAGGTGGATTTGCCGGAAGGGCGCCGGTCAGGCCTGATGGAAGCTGTGGATGTGGTGAGCCGTGTGCTGGGCATCAGCTTTGTTTATTTCACCGAACGCGATGTGGTGAGGCACCAGCTTGTGCAGCGCATTATTCGCGCCTACGAGGCCTTTGATCAATCGCGTGCGGCGGCTGCGGAAAGCGTGCGCAAAGGTTCATAGCGCGCCGGAATATTGGATATTGAGAGAGTATTTGAAAACCAGTTCAATTCGAGGGCTATTGAACCATGATGATCAATCGTCAAAGCCAGTTTTCGCTGGACCTGCCGTCGTTGCGGACCTATGAGCGTCAGGTGAAAAGCGTCCTGGACCTGGGTGCGCGGGAATTTAACGTCTGCTTCGTGAGCGACGAGGAGATCAGCAGGATGAACTCTGTTTACCGCGGCAAGGCAGTGCCAACGGACGTCTTGTCGTTTCCATGGGAAGGCGAAGGCGAAAGCGGCCCGGAGGAAGCGGCCGGCGGCGAATTCCGGAACTTCCTGGGTGACATTGTGATTTCTGTGGCCACGGCGGAGCGAAATGCCCGTGCCGAGGGGCACTCAACCGAGGAAGAAATCCGCATGCTGATTCTGCACGGGGTGTTGCACCTGCTGGGGTACAATCACGAAACCGACCATGGGGAAATGAAATCTCTGGAACTTTCCCTGAGGGAGAGGCTGAACCCGACGCCGGCAGGGCCGCACGGCCAGCGGGCCCAATCGGCGGGGCAGGCAGGGTAAAACAACTGATGGCCACGATTCTGGGAATCATCGCGCTTGGGCTGCTGGTGGCTGCCAGTTCGGTGGCGTCCTTCCTGCGCCTGTTGATGCGGCGCCTGACTCCGATGGGCGCCCGGGCGCTGTTCAAAACGGACGACCCCCGGAGGATTCGCGCGGACCGCGAGCGGGTGGGCGTTTCAATTTCCGCCCTGCACGGGGTGGCCATGGCGTTGTATTCCATTGGAGTGACAACGCTGTTTATTTTTTATCATTCCGGGGCGTTGTGGGAGAGCCTGGGCGCTTCGCTGCTTCTGGTGATGGCCACCATCATGCTCTTTGACCAGTTGATCCCGTTCGTCCTGGTGGCGCGCCATGATGAACCGGAAGCTATTTTGCGGCGGTGGTTGCCGCTGTTGCGCGCGGTCGTGTATCTGGCATTGCCTGTGACTTTCCCAATTCTGATCTCCACCACCATCGCCCGCCTGCTGGAAACTCCGGAGGAGGATACGGCGGAACCTCCGAGGCCTCAGAAAGGCCTGAAAGAGCTGATTGAAAGCGGAGAGGAAGCCGGGCTGATCGAAAAGAGCCAGCTTGAGTTGCTGCAGTCGGTTGTGGCGTTCAGCGACAAAGTAGCGCGGGAAGTGATGACGCCGCGCCCGGAGATTGCGGCGGTTGAAATTGACGTGCCCATCGATGATCTGCGCAATCTGTTCCGGCAGAAGCGCTACACGAGGTATCTGGTGTACAGCAAAGAGCTCGACCAGGTTGAGGGCGTGGTGAGCGTGCGCGACCTGGTGCAGCTGTCGCCGGAGGACCAGAAATACGCGACGCTGCGCTCGCTGCTGAAGCCGGTGCGCTTTGTGCCCGAAACCAAGCCCATTCGCGACCTGCTGAAGGAATTGCAGAAAACCACCATCCAGCTGGCCGTCGTGATTGACGAGTACGGAAGCGTTTCAGGCCTGGTGACGGTGGAAGACCTGGTGGAAGAACTGGTGGGTGAGATTCGCGATGAGGTTGAGCCGCACGAGCGCGACATCGTGAAAGAATCCGCCCACACTTTCCTGGTGGCTGGCCACACGGAACTGGCCCAGCTTGCAGATCAACTGGACCTGGAGATTGAAAGCGGAGACTACTCCACCGTCTCCGGGCTGGTGCTGGCCAAACTGGGACATATGCCGGCCGTCCATGAAAAGGTGGAGGCGAACGACCTGACTTTTGAGATCCTGGAAGTCAATCGCCGCACGGTCCTGAAAGTTCGGCTCAGCCTTCCTGTTCCAAATTCCGAAACGCAAGCTACCCATGCCGGAACCCAAAAAACCATTTAAATCAGGCTTTGTCGCGGTGGTGGGCAGGCCCAACGCCGGGAAGAGCACGCTGGTGAACGCTCTGGTGGGCGAGAAGGTGTCGATTGTGACGCCGGTGGCG
Organism: Terriglobia bacterium; assembly: GCA_049583595.1. Lineage (GTDB taxonomy): Bacteria > Acidobacteriota > Terriglobia > UBA7540 > UBA7540 > SCRD01. Next base: position 31,518 of record JBAUWE010000602.1, on the reverse strand, counting down.
CAGACCACGCGCAACCGCATCCTGGGAATCGTTCACCGGCCCGACGCCCAGGTGATTCTGATGGATACGCCGGGCATCCACCGGCCGCTTTCCCGCCTGAACGACCAGATGATGGCCTTTGTGCGAGAGGCGCTGGAGGAGCGGGACCTGACGCTGCTGATTGCCGATGCGTCGGCACGGTTCGGCAAGGGAGACGAGTTCGCGGTGCAACTCGTCGCCGACCACGCGCCGAGAGCGATTCTTCTGCTGAACAAGATCGACCGCGTCCACAAGCCGAAACTGCTGCCGCTGATCGGGCGCTACTCCCAATTGCACAATTTCGAAGAGATTTTCCCGATTTCCGCGCTGAAGGGCGCGCACCTGGATGAGGTGCTGGAAGCTGTGATTGCAAGGCTTCCGGAAGGCCCGCCATATTTCCCGCCCGACGCTTATACCGACCAGCCCGAAAGGTTCCTTGCAGGAGAGATCGTCCGCGAACAGGTGATCCGCAACACCCACCAGGAACTGCCTCACGCGAGCGCGGTGCTGATCGAGCAGTTTGAAGAGTCCGAAACCCTCACGCGAATCCACGCCACGATCCTGGTGGAACGGGACTCGCAGAAGCCCATCGTGCTGGGGGCGGGCGGAAGGCGAATCAAGCAGATCGGTACCGAGGCGCGGCTGGAGCTGGAAAAAATCTTCCCGCCTAAAGTGTTTCTTCAGCTTTTTGTGCGGGTGGAACCCCACTGGCGCGATTCCAGGGCCCTGATTGCCAGTCTGGATTACCGCAACGAAGGGTGAGGCGCGACGGGCTGGCGGCAAGTGCCTCCGGCCGAGAAGTCCCCGCTACACGTTATTCCACTACGATATCCACTCCGATGGCGGCGTGGTCGGAAAGGGGCCGGCCGTCGCTTGAGCAGAGGTCCCACACGATGGCGGGATTTTCCACCCGGGCTCCCCGGGTTGCAAACCAGTCCAGTTTCAAAGGGCACTTGCCATCATGCCGCCTGAGCGCCCAGCGGACGAAGGCAAAACACCATCCGGGCACCCATTCGCCGAGATTTTGACGAGTCTTGGGATCGTCAACGTCGTATTGAATGGTGGGTTCGCCCAGGCGGTTCGAGCGGCGGTATTCGAACCCCTGCGCTTCAAGCAGCCGGAATAGTTCGCGTTCAAAGCGCTTTTCCGGGTGCAGATAATGATTCGAGATCACATTCTCCGCGCCCATGAAGACTCTTAACCAGAAGCCAAGAATCGAATAGAGGGCGCGAGACGAGTTTTGCGTGGAGGTGTTCCAGTCGCCGCCCAGGATAACGGGCAGGCCGCTGGGGAGGTCCTGCACAATGTCGCGCATCTGGTTACCGCGGTGTGCCTGGCTGGAATTGGCATCCAGATGGACCGCCACGGCCGTGGCACGATAGTTGGGAAACTCAATCTCTGCGGCCAGGGCGGCCTGGCGTCCCAGGCGCTTCTCGCGGCCACCCATCTTGTCCATTCCGTTCTTGAGGTGAACGGGACGGACGCTGCGGATCGGATAGCGGCTCAGGACGGCGTTTCCGTGCAACCCCAGCTCATTTTCTCCGTCTGCATTACGTTCAATGCCGGCTCCTTTGGACAGGTTCAGATAGCACGGCGCAAAGCTGTAGTGCATGCCCAGCGCGCGGGCAAGCTCCTGCGCCACGGCACGGTTTTCCGAGCGTGCCATGCCGATGTCCGCCTCGGTCAGCAGGTAGACGTCCGCGCTGGCCAGATAGGGATGAGCGCGCAGCGCGTCAAGCTGTCCCTGAAACTCGATGCCGCGCTCCAGATTCCAGGCCACAAATCGATAATGGCTGCGAACGGGCGCCGCGTCGCGGCTGAAGTCTCCACAATACAGGCAGTTGAGAACCCGTTCGATTTCGGGCGCGAGGGTACGGTATGACGATAAGCTTTTGAGCTCAGCGGTGGAATGGCAATTGAGAAATTCCGGGAAGTGCGGCGCAATACGCTCGCGGATCAGGCGGCAGATTTCTTCGGGTACAAGAGTGGGACTGGCGATTTGTATCACCTTACTGTCGGGCATTGATGAGCTGAGGCCTCATTTCGCATCTCGCGGCCCTTGCAGATTTTTCTGAAGGAGGCGTGGAAAGCAATTATACGTTTGGGATAGACCCTTAGCAAATCCCTTGCAGGCTCCCGCCTGGGGCAACTCTTCTGTTGGAGGGGCTGAAGTTGGCGGCGCCTCACTCCGTGGCGCTGATTCCCAGCGATTTCATCTTGCGATAAAGATGGCTGCGCTCGAGCCCCAGGACCTCAGCTGTGCGGCTGACGTTGCCGTGGTTCTCATCGAGCTTGCGAAGTATGTAGTCACGTTCGTAGGCGGCGCGCGCTTCGTGCAGGGTTGAAAACCCGCCGGTCGTGCCGCGCGAATGAGCGGCATGCCCGCGGTGGTTGGTGAGAGCCTGGGGCAGGTGGCGGCGCTCGATGCGATCGCCTGAAACCATGATGACCATGCGCTCCACCAGGTTCCGAAGCTCGCGCACATTGCCCGGCCAGCGGTAATGGAGAAGGATCTCCAGCGCCGGCTCGGAAAAATGCTTGGGCCTGCGCCCGTAGGCGCCGGCAAAAGTTTCCAGGAAGAAATTCAGCAGTTCCGGAATATCTTCCGCATGTTCGCGCAGCGGCGGAACGAAGAAGGGAATCACATTGAGGCGGAAAAACAGGTCTTCGCGGAAATTCCCCTTCTGAATTTCTTCTTCCAGGTTCTTGTTGGTGGCGGCCACCACGCGGACATCCACCGCCATTTCCTTTTTGGAGCCGAGCGGAGAGAACCGCTGCTGCTCAATCACCCGCAGTACCTTGGATTGAGTTCGCAGACTCATGTCACCGATTTCATCGAGAAACAGAGTTCCTTCGTCGGCCTGTTCAAACTTTCCCACCTTGTCTTCCACGGCCCCGGTGAAGGAGCCTTTTACGTGGCCGAACAGCTCGCTTTCGATTAGTTCCTCGGGGATAGCGGCGCAGTTGACCTCGACGAAAGGATTGTCACGGCGCAGGCTCAGGCGGTGCAGGGCATGGGCCACTAGTTCTTTGCCTGTCCCGCTTTCTCCGTAGACCAGGACGCGGCCATTCGTGGGGGCGGCAAGACCGAGTTGCTGCCGCAGGGCCTTCATGGGGACGCTCTTTCCGATAATGCGGTAGTCGCCCTCCAGTTTGCGGCGTAGCTGGCGGTTCTGGTCCGCGAGTGAGAGTTCCTCAGTGGCGTGCTTCAGAGTCAGCAGCGTTTTTTCAATGGAGAGCGGCTTTTCAATAAAGTCGAAGGCGCCCTTCTTGGTGGCCCGGACGGCGGTCTCGATGTTGCCGTGTCCGGAAATCATCACCACGACCGGCGGGTTTTCACCCTCGCGAATTCGGGCCAGTGTTTCGAGCCCGTCGATGCCCGGCAGCCAGACGTCAAGCAGGACGACGTCGGCCTTTCGCTTGCCGAGAAAGTCGAGGCAAACCTCACCGCTTTCAACGGCGGTGACCCGATAGCCCTCGTCCTGCAGAACGTCCGTTAATGATTGGCGGATGCCGGCTTCATCATCGACAACCAGCACCGAATAATTTTTCAAAATCCTCTCCATCTCTCGTGATGATTCGCCAGCCGTTCCGTGGTTTCGCTCAAACAGTATCCCGCCGCGCCAAATTCTTTTGAACTTCCCGCGCGTGGGAGGGGGCCGCTGCCGATGCATGCTCCACGGGCAACTCAATGGTAAACTTTGTGCCCAGCGGGCGATTTTCTTCCACCCGGATGGTTCCGTTATGTTCGGAAACGATGCGGCTGACGATGGCCAGGCCCAGCCCCGTGCCGCGACGCTTGGTGGAGAAAAACGGCAGGAACAAACGCTCCTTGGCCTCCAGCGGAATCCCGGGACCGCTGTCCGCCACCAGGAGAACCGCCACGTCCCGGTCTGGATCGAGCTGCGTGCGGACCCAGATTTCTTTGGCGGGTGAGTGCTCCAGAGCTTCCGCGGCGTTGTCAATCAGGTTCACCAGTACACGCTTCATCTGGTCCGGATCAGCCTGGATGGCGGGCAGGCTTTCCGCCAGCTCACACCTCAGTGTGATTCCATCCAGCCGGCCGTGAAAAACCTGCACGGCTTTTCCCACGATGCTGTTCAGGTCTGCAAGCACCGGCCGGGAGGCGGGGAAGCGCGCGAAATGCGAGAACTCGTCCACCAGCGTCTTCAAGGTTGCTACTTCACGTTCAATCAGTGCCGAGCTCTGTCCCACCGCCGTCAGCAGATCACTGTCCGCCGCTTTGGGGTCAGCCCGGGCAAGCCACCGGCGAATGCGTTCGGCGGAAAGTTGAATGGGCGTGAGTGGATTCTTGATTTCGTGGGCGATGCGCTGGGCCACTTCCTGCCAGGCCAGGGCTTTCTGGGCCTGAAGGAGTTCCGTAAGGTCTTCCAGCACCAGCAGCGATCCCACGGCGCCGTGGCGGGCGCGAATGGAGGAAAGCGTGAGGGCGACGAAGGCGCGCCGGCCTGCCAGGGTGATTTCCATCTGACGGGTCACGACTCCCTGGCGCTGGGCGCGGCGAAACAGCCTGGCCACTTCGCGGGCTTCATCGGGCGCGAAAAGGTCGACAATCCGATGGGCGTTCCGGATGGCGTCCTGCCCGAACATCCGTTCGGCCGTGGAATTCGTCCGCATAATGCGCCCCTGGGGATCGAAAGAGACCACGCCCGTCGGAATGTTTTCAAGAATGGCCTCCATGATGTTGCCACGCTCTTCCAGCTCCTGGTTGGCTTTCTGGATTTCCTGCGCGGCACGTTCCAGTGCCAGCCGGTTCTCCTTCAACTGCAGGGTCATCTCATTGAACGACTGGATGAGGCTGCCCAGTTCATCGTTTGCGCGGGCGGGGATGCGATAGTCCAGGTTTCCGCTTGAAACCTCGTGTGTGGCATCGGCCAGCGCCTGGATGGGGACGGTGACCTGCTTTGAAAAGAAGAGCGCAAACCAGGAAGCAACGAAGAGGATCAGAACGGTCAGCAAAGACAACGACAACAGGTAGACGCGACGGACGGCCTTGCGCTGGTGGCTGAGCTGGTCATATTTAACCGCTTCGCTTTGAATCTGGGTGGCAATACGCGCAATGTTCATGGGCAGGCGGGTCATGGCCACCACGACGGCCGATGTGCCGCCGCTGGCAAAATTCAGCGGCCTCACGGAAAGGAAAATGTCCTCATCACTGAACCTTTTGCGGAGCGAGAGACCCTGGGAGGGCAAACCCCTGAAACTGTGGCGGGGCAGCAGTTCGCGGACGGTTGGTCCACTCAACTTCACCGGACCCGCTGCGGCCAGCAGGGTTCCATCCGGATCAAAAAACATAGCGGATTCTGAAGTTAAATCGGCCACTTCGCGCTGCAGAATGCGGTTGAGGGCCGCGTGGTCGCCCAGCGAGGCGGCCCCAGCAAGCTGCGGGCTGGTGGTGAGGTGGACGGCCAGGTGCCGCGAGCGGTTTTCCGCCTGAATTGCAAGCTGCCGGACCACCTCCGTGGCATCCCGGTGAACCACGTCAAATGGAACTCCGAACCACTTGTCAATGCTTCGGTTGAGCAGACCGTAAGAGAAAGCAAACAGGAAGCATGCAGGGACCAGGGTCAAGGCCAGAAAGGCCACCACCATCTTTGTCTTAAAGCGCGAACCGAGCTTGTGGCTGCGTCTTTCCACGTAAAGCTTCAGTAGGATGCGCAGCAGGATGAGGGCAAAAATGAGGAAGGCCAGGAAGATGAGGGCGGAAACCACCACCAGAAGGATGGTCTGGGAAGCGCTTCTGGGGTGGATAAAGGAAAGGTTGAGAGAAGCCTGGCTCCAGCCGATGAACAGCAAGACCGGAACCACGATGAGCAGAAAGATCAGATAGGCCCGCCGGGGACGGTTCGGACTGTTATTCAGGGCCATGAGATTTTACACGAACCTGCCTTTCCAGAAAATCCCATCTCTTGCTCCGGGACGAGCGAGCAGCGCGTAGCCGGGCTCGCTGTCCATTCCGAGTGCCGGGCAGATAGGGTTCAAGCGGGCAACCCCGGCATTCGGCTGCCTGCCGTTTGCAGTGAATCTTCCCTGTTTCGACCAACAGCGCGTGGAATTCATTATAAAGCCCTTCATCGGCCGGCAGATGACGATGGAGAAACTGCTGCGCGGCCGGATACCCGGCCTCCGGGGAAATCAGGTTGTGCCGGGCCAGGACACGGCGAGTATAGGTATCGGCCACAAAGAAAGGCAGCTTGCCGGCATAGAGCAGAATGGCGTCTGCTGTTTCAGGTCCCACCCCGCGGAGGGCCAGCAACTGGGTCCGGGCCTGGTCCGGAGACTGGCGAAACAGGGTATCCAGCGAACCCTGGTGGGTTCGGTCGAGCCATTCAACGAACGTGCGGATGGCGCGCGCCTTCTGACGGAAATATCCGGCCGGCCGGACACACGATTCAAGCTGCGAAAGAGAGGCCTGCCGCAATGGTGCCCACCGCAGCAAGCCGGCGTCGCGAAGCCTGGAAATGGCCCGGGCAGCATTCCGCCAGGTCGTGTTCTGGGTGAGGATGGCGCCGAGGATGACCTCCAGGCGAGTGCGTGCCGGCCACCAACGCTGGGGGCCGAATTGCCGAAGGAGCTCTTCGTAGTACGTTTCCAGCACTTCACCCGGCTCAACTCCAAGCGGCTGAGCCGCGCGTTGCATAGGTTTGAAGTTAATACGGCCGTATCAGGAAAGTCAAGTTCAGCCGCAGATTTCCGATGAAAGTTAAGAGGCTCCGTCGATGCCGGGGGTACTGCGGTTTTAAGGCGAGCCAGGAAGTTTCGCCTGGAATAAACTGGCCCCAAGAGGGGTGAGGAACGGGTCCTTCCATGTCGAACGGGACACGGTGGCCTGAATCTTTAACAATCCAGACGATTACGGAACCAGTGGCCATGGGAATTCAACCGACAACAGACACTTCGGAAAGCCTGCGCGGATACGGGATGTCCGGGAAGTTAGGCGAACTCTTAATCAGGGAAAACCTGATTACCCAGGCCCAGCTTGAGCAGGCCCTGGAACACCAGAAGCAGCACGGCGGCCGGCTGGGCACCAGCGTCGTGGACTTGGGCTTTCTGGCCCCCGATCAAATCACCGCCGTTCTTTCGCGGCAGTATGGCATTCCCTCCATCAACCTTGAATATTTTGAATCCGATCCCAGTGTGATCCGGCTGATTCCGATGGAGACCGCGCTCAAGTACCAGGTGATGCCTCTCAGCCGTGTGGGCTCATCTCTGACTCTTGCCATGGCGGACCCGGCCAACGTCTACGCCATGGATGATATCAAGTTTATGACCGGCTTCAATATCGAGCCCGTCGTGGCTTCGGAAATGTCCATTGCGGAAGCCATCAAGAAGAATTACGGCTCCATCGAGGAACATGACCGGAAGAAAGAAATTGAAGAGCTGGTCAGTTTTATCGACGACGGGCCGACCGACAGCGTGGAGCTGGAGGCCGAGGACGAATCGGCCCTGAATCTGGCCGCGCTGGAAAGAGCGGCTGAAGAGGTGCCGGTCATCAGGCTGGTGAATTACATCCTGACGGATGCCGTCGAGCGGGGAGCCAGTGACATCCACCTTGAGCCCTATGAGAAGGAGTACCGGGTTCGCTACCGGGTTGACGGTGTTCTGCAGAACGTCATGGAGCCTCCCGTCAAGCTGCGGGATGCCATGATCAGCCGGATCAAAATCATGGCTAAACTCGACATCTCTGAAAAACGGCTGCCCCAGGATGGCCGCATCATGATCCGGATGGTACACAGGAACAAGAAGAAGCAGCTCGACTTCCGGGTTTCGGTGCTGCCAACCCTTTTTGGCGAAAAAATCGTCATGCGGCTGCTGGACAAGGAGAACCTCCGCCTGGATATGACGAGTCTCGGCTTTGAACCGGAGGCGCTGGCAAAGTTTCAGCGGGCCATTTTCAAGCCCTATGGGATGGTTCTGGTAACGGGACCCACCGGCAGCGGAAAGACCAACACCCTCTATTCATCCATCGTCCAACTGAATAAGCCCGACATCAACATCATCACCGCCGAGGACCCGGTGGAGTTTCAGCTGCGGGGAATCAACCAGGTCCAGATGAAAGAACAGATCGGTCTCAATTTTGCCACGGCTTTGCGTGCGTTCCTTCGGCAGGACCCGAACATCATCATGGTGGGCGAGATCCGGGACTTTGAGACTGCCGAAATCGCGATCAAGGCGGCTCTGACGGGTCACCTGGTGCTCTCCACCCTGCACACCAACGATGCGCCGTCCACCATTTCCCGGCTGATGAATATGGGCATTGAACCTTTTTTGGTGGCGACCTCGGTTCACCTGATCTGCGCGCAGCGCCTGACCCGCCGCATCTGCGAGCATTGCAAAGCTGAGGATAAGATTCGTCCCCAGTTCCTGGCCGATGCCGGTTTCAGCCCCGAAGAGGCGAGAACCGCCAGGCCGTGCCACGGGGAGGGTTGCGCGGCGTGCGGCAACAAAGGCTACAAGGGCCGGGTGGGTCTCTATGAAGTTCTCGAAATCAACGACGAGTTGCGGGAGCTGATTCTGGTGGGAGCTTCGGCGCTTGAATTGAGAAAGAAGGCGATTGAACAGGGAATGATTTCGTTGCGGCGAAGCGGGCTGCTGAAGGTTGCCGCGGGGGTTACCACGCTGGAAGAAGTTATTCGCGAAACCATGCTCTGACCCGGAGAAAATGTTTTGATACTCCAAACGATGGAGTTACCAGGGAGGCTGAAGACCGATGGCAATACCACAGCTCAGTGATCTGCTCCGCATGATGGTGGATTCCGGAGGTTCCGATCTGCACATCACAACGAATTCGCCGCCACGAATCCGAGTGGATGGCGAGCTGAAGCCGTGTGCGGACCTGTCCGCGCTGGGGGCGGCCGACAGCAAACAGCTCTGTTACAGCATTCTGACTGATGCCCAAAAGCACCGCTTTGAGGAAAATCTCGAACTCGATTTTTCCTTCGGCATCAAGAACATTGCGCGCTTCCGGGGCAACCTGTTCCACCAGCGCGGAGCGGTGGCGGGAGTGTTTCGCGCGGTTCCGTTTGAAATCAAGACGTTCGAGCAGTTGGGCCTGCCCCCTATCCTGCGGAAAATGTGCGAGAAACCGCGCGGGCTGGTCCTGGTGACGGGGCCCACGGGCAGCGGCAAGTCGACCACCTTGGCGACGATGCTTGACCTGATTAACTCCACCCGGAACGAACACATGATTACCATTGAGGACCCGATCGAGTTCGTCCATCCCCACAAAATGTGCCTGGTGAACCAGCGCGAAGTGAATTCCGATACTCACTCCTTTGCCAATTCGTTGCGCGCCGCCCTGCGCGAGGATCCCGACGTTGTGCTCATCGGCGAAATGCGCGACCTGGAAACCATTGAGGCTGCCCTCCGGATTGCTGAAACCGGCCACCTGACGTTCGGTACGCTGCACACCAATTCCTCCGCTTCCACCATCAACCGCATCATTGACGTTTTCCCGGCGCACCAGCAGTCGCAGATTCGTGCGCAGCTCTCCATGGTGATCGAGGGCATTCTCTGCCAGTCTCTACTGCCGCGCAAAGACGGCAAAGGTCGGGTGATGGCCATGGAAATCCTGATTCCCAATCCCGCTATCCGCAACCTCATTCGCGAAGACAAGGTTCACCAGATTTATTCGACGATGCAGACCGGCCAGGAGCGCTACGGGATGCAGACGTTGAACCAGTCGCTCCACAAGCTCTATCAGCACAAGCTGATCGCCCTGGAAACCGCTCTGGCCCGGTCCAGCAACAAGGATGAACTGCAGGACATGATCAACCGTGGGGCTCCGGCCGAGCAGGCACGTGGTTCCGCCCCGGGCGTTCATGTGCGGAGGTAACGCGAAGGTGGATGGCAAAGCTCCAAAGCAAGCGATAGAAAAGGCCGTGATGGACGCTGTGTCCTGAATGGAGGTAGCCGGAAATGTCCCAATTTGAATTCCGAGGAACGTCGCGTACGGGAGAGACCGTGACGGGAGTTCGTGCCGCGGCCACCCGTGAGGCGCTGGATTCCATTTTGCGCAGAGAGTCGATTACGCCCCTCAGGATTGTCGAGAAGGGGCGCGAAATTGCCATTCCCAAATTCAAGTGGGGAGAAAAGGTGAAGTCCAAGGAACTGGCCGTCTTCACCCGCCAGTTTTCCGTGATGATTGACGCGGGCCTCCCCCTGGTGCAATGTCTTGAAATCCTCTCGTCTCAGCAGGAAAACAAGGCCTTTGCCCGGATTCTGTCCGGCGTCCGCGGTGCGGTGGAGGGCGGTTCCTCGCTGGCCGACGCTCTGCGCAAGTATCCCAAGGCCTTTGATGATCTTTACACCAATATGGTGGAAGCCGGAGAGAGCGGCGGAATCCTGGACACCATCCTTCAGCGTTTGTCCACCTACATTGAAAAGGCCGTCAAGCTGAAGCGCTCCGTGCAGTCGGCCATGATCTATCCCGCGGCGGTTGTGGTGATTGCAGGTGGTGTGGTCACGTTGCTGCTGTGGAAGGTGGTGCCGATTTTCACCACGTTGTTTGCCGGTCTGGGAGCCTCCCTGCCGCTTCCCACCCGGATCGTCATTAGTCTGAGCCACTTTGTAGCAAGTTTTGGCCTCATCCTCATCGTCTTGGTGATTCTCCTGGGCGTGGGCTTGCGGTGGTATTACAAAACGCCGCCCGGGCGGATGGTCATCGACGCCCTCATCCTGAAAATCCCGGTGCTGGGTCCGCTCATGCGCAAGATTGCGGTGGCCCGGTTTTCCCGGACGCTGGGAACGCTGATTACCAGCGGCGTACCCATGCTGGAATCGATGGACATCACCGCCCGCACCTCCGGGAATGCGGTGGTCGAAAGGGCGATTTCCCGGGTTCGCAAAGCCATCGAAGGTGGCCGGACCATCGTTGATCCGCTGCGCGAGACCGGCGTTTTCCCCAACATGGTGGTCCAGATGATTGGCGTGGGCGAGCATACCGGCGCGCTCGACAACATGCTGCAGAAAGTGGCTGACTTTTACGAGGACGAGGTGGATGCCGCGGTGGCAGACCTGCTGACCGCGCTGGAACCGATGATCATCCTCTTTCTGGGAATCGTCGTGGGAGGCGTGGTGATCTCGATGTACCTGCCGTTGTTCTCCCTGATTGGCAAACTAGCGGGATGATCTCAAAGGGTCCTGTCGAATGACCTTCCTGAACACAGGAGGGGTTAGCAGGGAACAAGGAACATAGGGAGGTTGGGCTTCTGTGCGGCAAGGGTTACTGTCCAAAAGGAACTCAATCTCTGTAATGCTTTTTAGTTCCCCTATGAAATTCACCGGGGAACTCCAAAGCTGGCTTCCCTGGGTCATTAAGATCCGGTTTGTCATCATCACCTTTGTTTTTGCCATCGATTACGCCATCGAGCAGATCTCACCCAGCCCTAGTGGCGCCTATTCGATTGAATATCTGGGCGGATTTGTCATCCTCTGGTACACCCTGAACCTGTTTTTCCTGATCTACAACCAGATCAGCCTGGATTACTCCTTGCAGGCCCATCTGCAGCTGTTCGCCGACATTTTCATCATCACGGCCATCGTCCATGTCACGGGCGACCTGGAGAGCAACTATTTTTCTCTCTATCTCGTGGCTATCATACTGGCCGCCATTCTGCTGCCGAGGGCGCGGGTTTTTATGGTGGCCGGAGTGAGTTTTATCCTGATGGGCGGCCTGTTGGAACTTGCCCACCTGCCGGCGCTCTTCCCGGGATTCGCCGCGCGGCATCCCGCGTTGGCCGCTCTGCCAGATCCTTCCAGCACGCCCGTGGATCTGGGGACGCTCCAGGTCAAAATACTGGCCAGCCTTTTCGGGTTCTTCGCGGTTGCCTACCTGGCTGGTTTTCTGGCGGAAACTCTGCGCAAGACCGGCGCGGAGCTTCGCGACCGAAGGGGACAGGTGGCCAGCCTTCAGGCGGTGAACGAAAACGTGATTCGCAGCATGAGAGACGGCTTGATCACAACAGACCTGGAGGGCGTTGTGACGGAACTGAATCCTGCGGGAGCGGAGATTTTGGGGTGCGGACGGGATTCTGCGCTGGCCGAACCCATTGACAACATCCTGGGAGGCCTCGGCCCGAGATCCGAGGAGTTTCGCAGCCTGGTTTCCGGTCATGGACGGAAGGAAGTGGAGTTCGATCACCCGGCGGGAGAAAGGCGCATTCTTGGCATCTCGGTTTCGCACCTGGTGATTCCTGAGAGTGGGGCGGCAGGCTACATTTACAGCGTGCAGGACCTCACGGTTCAAAAGCGCTTGGAGGCACAATTCCGGCTGCGCGATCGCATGGCAACGCTGGGGCGTCTGGCCGCCGGCATCGCGCACGAAATCCGCAACCCGCTAGCTTCCATTTCCGGATCGGCCAAAGTGCTGGAGACCATGGGAGACATCGATGAGGACGAACGCAAACTGATCGCCATTGTCAGCCGGGAATCGGAGCGTTTGAACAAGCTGGTTTCCGACTTCCTCCTCTATTCGCGGGAGCAGCCCTTTGAATTCAGAGAAGTGGACGTCGTGGTCCTGATCGAGGAGACGCTGCTCCTGCTGCAGCACCGTGCTGACTTTCCGCAAGGCGTCAGCATAGAACGCAATCTGCCCCGACATTCCGTCAAGGTTCCGGCGGACGCCGACAAGCTGCGCCAGGTGTTCTGGAACGTCTGTGACAATGCCCTGAAAGCCATGAAAGATGGCGGGACGCTCACCGTCGACGTCCGTGGCGGGCGACGTGGTGGTGTACGCATTGCTTTTCGCGACACCGGCATGGGGATAGAGCCATCGCAGCTTGACAAGCTGTTCGAACCTTTCCAGCCCGCTTTTTCACAAGGAACGGGACTGGGGCTGGCCATTGTTTATCAGATCGTGCATGGGCACGGCGGCCATATCCAGGTGGAGTCCTCTCCCTCCAAAGGCTCGGAATTTATCATCGATCTGCCCAAATCGCAGCCGGCGGAGAAAATGGAGGAAATCAGGATTCATGCAGGCAGCCCCATTTGAACCTCCGTTGGAGTCGGGCGCGGCCATTCCATGCGAAGAACTTCGTGAGAGGTTTTTCGGCAGGGCGCTGCGTGCGGAGCGGTTTTGAAGCGGGGACAGGCGGGCGGAAACGGATACATGGCAAGAATACTGGTTATAGACGACGAAAGATCCATTTGCCAGCTTCTGGAGATTACTTTCCGGAAGGTGGGACATTTGGTGGAGACGGTCACCAGCGGCACAGCGGCCAAAAAAAAAGTTGAGTCGCAGGTGTATGACGTGATCATTGCAGACATTCGCATGCCTGGCCTGACGGGAATCGAATTGCTTCAGCACGCGCGCGCTACCCACAGCGCCGCTGCTTTCATCCTGATCACCGCGGTTCCGACCATGCCTACGGCGATTGAGGCGCTGAACCTGGGAGCTTACCGTTACGTCATCAAGACCGACAAGCTGGTGGAAGAGCTCAAGCTGGTGGTCAACCATGCCCTGGAAGAAATGGCTTTACATGAGGAAAACGCCCGGCTGAGGAGAGAAATGCTGAGGGTGTTTGCCCAGGAGAACATCGTCGGCCGCAGCGAAAAGATTGCTGCTATTCTGGAAATGGTCCGGAGCGTCGCGCCCACCAACAGCACGGTGCTGATTACGGGTGAGAGCGGGACCGGCAAAGAACTGGTGGCCCGCGCCATCCACGAGGCCAGCCAGCGGCGCGATAAGCATTTTGTGTCCATCAACTGCGGGGCGTTCCCTGAGACTCTGCTCGAGAGCGAGCTTTTCGGTTATTTCAAGGGCGCCTTCACGGGCGCCGATGGCAACCGGAAAGGAATCGTCGAGTCCGCCAGCGGGGGCACTCTCTTTCTGGACGAAATCGGCGAGACCAGCCCCGGCATGCAGGTTAAATTGCTCCGCGTCCTGCAGGAAAGGACGGTGCGGCCACTCGGAGGGACGCAGGACATTCCGGTTGATGTGCGCCTGATTGCTTCCACAAATCGGGACCTGAAGGCCATGGTGGCGGAGAACCAGTTCCGGGAGGACTTCTTTTATCGGGTCAGCGTTATTCCTGTTCATGTTCCGCCTCTGCGCGAGCGTGAAGGCGACACCGAACCGCTGGCGCGGCATTTTCTGAAGAAATACTCGCTGGAAATGGGAAAGCCGGCGAAGGACTTTGATCCCGTTGCGCTTTCCGCTCTGATGCAATACTCCTGGCCCGGCAATGTCCGCGAACTGGAAAACGCTATCGAGCACGCGGTAGCGGTCAGCGGCGGACACGACGACTTGGTGCGACTGGAACATCTTCCGGCAGCCATTCGCGGAATAGGATCCGAAGGGAAATTGCTGATTGGGATCCCGAAAGAAGGTGTGGATTTTGAGTCGAAGCTTGCAGAAGTCGAGAAGGGTTATCTGGTGGAAGCCTTGAACCTGGCCGGAGGCGTGCGGCACCGCGCGGCGGACCTGCTGCACATGAGTTACCGCTCGTTCCGCCATTATGCCAAGAAGCACGGAGTCTGAATGCCGCTGGTGCACCCGAAATGACAGGTCCCTCCCGCCAGGAACGCTCAGGAACCAACCGGGCATCGACCGGCCGCCGGCAGACTCCCATCCTGGCGGCGACTCCGTGGGCCGCGGTCAGCCTGATTCTGCTGGCCACCTTTCTGGTCTACAGCAACACGCTGGGCTTCAATTTTGTTTACGACGATCGCGGCCAGATCCTGGCCAACGTTCAGGTGCATGCCTGGCGCTACCTTCCTCACTACTTTCTTGAAAGAGTGTGGAGTTTTGCCTATCCGGGCATTCATGGCAATTATTACCGGCCCCTCTTCCTGCTCTTCCTCCTTCTGAATTACAAAATCTTTGGCCCTTACGCGGCGGGGTGGCACCTGGTAAGCGTGGCCGCGCACATGGGAGTGACGTATCTGGTTTACGTCCTGGCAAGGCGGCTGACAGGCGATGGCCGGACGGCGCTGATTGCCGCGCTGATCTTTGGACTCCATCCGGTGCACATCGAATCGGTGGCGTGGATTTCAGGCGTCACTGATCCGCTGCTGGCCCTGTTTCTGTTGCCGGCGTTCCTTTGTTATCTCAACGCGCGGGAACGGGCGGCGCGTCGCCGGTCGTGGCTTGCGGCCTCGCTGGCGCTTTATGGCCTTGCGATGCTGTCGAAAGAAACAGCCCTGATTTTGCCCATCCTCATTTTCACTTTCGAATGGCTCTGGCAGGATGCTCCCGGGTCTTCAGGGTTTCGGCCGGTGTTTGAGCGCACGCGCACAGCTGCGGCGCGCATTGTGCCGTTCCTGCTGCTGACGTTTGTTTATCTGGCGGTGCGGTGGCGTGTGCTCGAGGGACTGGGGCATACCATGGTTCCACTGGGCGTCTGGACCATCATGTTAACCTGGCCGCAGCTGCTGTTGTTCTACTTGTGGCACTTAATCTGGCCCTTCAGCCTCAGCGTCTTCTACAACGTGCCTTACGTCACGACACCCGGCCTGGTGCCTGTTATCCTGCCGCTGGCTGGACTTGCCGCTGTGGTATTTCTGGTGTTTCTGGGGGTGCAGAGGCTGGAGAGGGCCGCGCCGGGAAATGGGCGTCTGGCGGTCTTCTTGTGTTCGTGGATACTGATTCCCTTTATTCCTTTGCTGGACCTTTCGATGTTGCCGGTGGGTGAAATCGCCCACGACCGTTACCTCTACCTGCCGTCGATTGGCTTTTCCATTCTGCTGGCCATGGCCCTGCGCCGTATTGGGCTTGGACGGCTGAAGCTTCTGGGGCTGCCCGCTTTGCAGGCAGCGGCCGTGCTGTTGCTGGTGCTGGTGTTTGGAATCTCGACGGCGGCGCAGGACCGTTACTGGGCGAACGACATGAAGCTCTATTCGCGGGGAGTCTCGCGCACGCCGCAAAATAAACTGGCCAGAACCAATCTGGGCAACGCCATGGGTGAGCAGGGACGTTACGCCGAGGCGCTGGTGCTCTACCGGGAAGTTCTGGCGCGCGACCCGGACTTCTGGCTGGCTATCTACAACACCGGGTACACCTATTACCGAATGGGCCGGCTGCGGGAAGCAGAAA
Organism: Terriglobia bacterium; assembly: GCA_049583595.1. Taxonomy (GTDB): domain Bacteria; phylum Acidobacteriota; class Terriglobia; order UBA7540; family UBA7540; genus SCRD01. Next base: position 15,446 of record JBAUWE010000602.1, on the reverse strand, counting down.
AATACCTCAAGCGCGCGATCGCGGTGAACGGCGTCGACAGTGACGAGTATTTCTACCTGGGATTGACGTGGCTGAAACTCGGCGATGTTAATGATGCTGAAAAGGCGGTACGGCATGCTCTGCAGCTCCAGCCGGGTGGACTGGCCTACCATTTTGCCCTGGGAATGATTCTGAAACTCAAGGGAGACATCCCCGGCGCACTGGCTGAATTCAAAGAAGAGTTAAGGAATTTTCCGGGTGAAACCGGTGCAGCACAGCAGATCCAGGCCATCCGGAGCCAGACGGGAAAAGAGCAGAGAAAAGTAGGGCCGTTTGCCGGTGGCAGAGGCATAGACCGACAATGCGGCCAAGGCCGGCAAGGATTTCCCCCGGAAAATCCTGGAGTTCCTCGGCGCGCTGGGAATCAACGCCAGTGACGGATTGTGTCAGTTGATTTCGACAAAAACCGGCATGAAGGGCTGTTCTGCCGGTCCTGTATGGATGGAGGCGAAGGGATGGTATGATAACTCCTTGTGTTTTCATAGATAGGGATGGGGATTAAGAATTCTTTAGCTTTGACCGATGCGGAACCTAAGATGCACAACTGTGAGCGGCTTTGTCAGATTGAAAGATTCAGGTAAGGTTAAAGGAGGAACGAATGCGAAGAGATTCAAAAGGGTTTTCGCTGATTGAACTGCTGATCGTCGTGGCGATCATCTTGATTATCGCCGCGATAGCGATCCCGAACCTGCTGCGTTCGAGGATTGCCGCCAACCAGGCGTCGGCGGTTGGATCATTGAGGACCTACAACACGGCTGAAGTTACCTATGCTTCAACTTACAACAGCGGCTACACCTCAACCATGGGTTACCTGGGCCCGCCGGCGAGCGGGAGCATACCTACGTCCACGGCCTCCGGCCTGGTGGACAATGTGCTGTCAGGCGGCTCAGCGACGGCCATGGGAGCGGTGAAGAGCGGTTACAGCTTCACTTATTCTCCGGGCCCGGTCGTGGGAGGCCGGATTGACACCTACCAGGTCTGGGCTGACCCGATAACACGCGGCACCACCGGCACGAATTCCTATTACACGGACCAGTCCGGTGTCATCCGCCAGAACTCGAGCAACACTCAGGCCAGTTCGGCGGATTCGCCTCTCGCGGGCTGATCTCTCCCGGCGGCTGAACTGGGTCTAGCTCCGGCAACTCCTGCGGGGGAACCAAACGGTTCCCCCATTTTCTTTTGAGCCTTGGGCTGTGGGTTGAGGCCTGGTGTTCCCGTTCCGGGTCCTGGGGTCCATGGATTCGGACGGCGCGTTACCGCGCGTGAGTTGTCAGTACGGACGGCCGGAGGGTGAATGAGTTTCCCTGGCAGGGCGGGTCAGCTGGAAGCCCCCGCGAAAGCGGGCGGGGACGATGCCCTGCGGGCAGACGCCCAGCCCGATACCTTTCTGATCGCCGCGCTCATCCTTTGTGCCGCCCTCCCTTATCTCAATACGCTTCTCAACGGTTTTGTCTATGACGACAACCGGCAGGTCCTCGACAATCCTTACCTGAAAAGTTTTCATTTCCTGCCGCAGGTATTTGGCACCACGGTCTGGTCTTTTGTGGGGATGCAGGGCGTTTCGAATTACTACCGGCCCCTGATGACCCTGGGATACGCCCTCTGCTATCACTTGTTTGGTCCGCTGGCCTACGGATTCCACCTGGTAAACGTTTGTCTGCACGTGGGCGTCGTCATACTGGTGTTTATGGTGGCGCGCCGCCTGTTCAAGGACCGTGTGGTGGCCTTCTTTGGCGCCTGCCTGTTTGCCATCCATCCCATCCATACGGAAGCGGTGGCGTGGGTGGCGGCCGTCACCACCCTCGACGTCACGTTTTTCTACCTGCTCACCTTCTGGTTGTTTCTCATGTTGGCCAGTCCGCGGGGCGGAATTTCGCCCTGGATCAAGCTGGCCGCAGTCGTGAGTTTTGCTCTGACGATTTTCTCCAAGGAACAGGCCCTGACGTTTCCCCTGCTGGCCATGATTTATGAGCATTTTTTCCGGGACGACCGGGCGGAAACCACCTTCTGGCAGAAGGCGCGCCGCTATGGCGATTTCTGGCTGATGGACCTGGCCTACGTGCTGTTCAGAATCGAACACCTTGGGGCTTTCGCGCCGCAGATCCAGTTGTCGCGGCTCGGCTGGTATCCCAGCGTCCTGTCGGCACTGGCGCTGATGGGACAGTACCTCGGAAAACTCTTCTGGCCGGTCCAACTCTGCGCCTACTACGTCTTCCAGAAGGGAACTTCGGTTTTTGAGCCGCGAGTGCTGGCAGGCATCGCATCGCTTGCTGGGTGTACACTGGTTTTCGCCCTGCTTTTCCGCCGCAACCGGACGGCCTCGTTTGGATTCCTCTGGTTCTTTGTCACTCTGGCGCCGGTGCTCGACATCCGCTACCTGGCGGGGAATGTTTTTGCGGAACGTTACCTCTACCTGCCGTCGGTAGGTTTCTGCTGGCTGGCGGCCTGGGCGGGGGTGAGGCTTTGGAGACAGCTGGCTGCCCGCCACAGCGCCTGGCGGCACGGCCTGGTGGCAACATCCTGCGCGCTGGGTCTGCTGCTGGCGGCACGCGTGGTTGCGCGCAACCGCGATTGGCGCACCGATGTCGCACTCTACAGCCAGACTCTGAAAGTTTCGCCCAGGGCCACCAACATCCGCGAAAACCTGGGCGTAGTGGCCTGGAACCATGGGAGGATTGACGAGGCGGAAAAACAATGGAGCATGGCGCTGAAACTGAATCCCAACTCCCCGATCACTCTCACCAATCTTGGACTGGTCTATGCCAAAAGAAAGGAGTACCAGAAGGCGGAACGTTACTTCCGTGAAGCAATGCTGCACAAACCCGATTACACCGACCCGCACCTGAACCTGGGAAGCCTGATGATGGAACTGGGCCGCTTGGAGGAAGCGGAATGGCAGTTGCGCGCCGCCGTGGCCCTCTCACCCCTCGTTCCCAGTTGCCACAACAAGCTTGGGAAGTTGTATCTTAAAGAAGAGCGTCTTACCGAGGCGGCGGAGCAGTTTTCGCAGTCGGTGCGGGCCGCTCCGAACTTTGAGGGGTATGACGGGCTGGGCGACGTCTATCTTGAGCAGAGAGATTTCAGGCGCGCAGAGCAGGCGTATGCGGCTGCCGCCCACATCAATCCCTACGACAGCCGCGCCCATTTCGGACTCGCGCGAATCGCGGCGTCGGCTGGGCGCCGGCGGGTGGCGCTGGCGGAATATGCGCGAGGGTTTGAGACGGACCCGAACAACCAGGAGGCAAAAAGGGCCGTCCAAGTGTTAAAGGGAAGTGTGACGCATGAAGAAAAGGGCCCAGAGCAATAGCCGCGAGAGAAGGTTTCGATTCCTGGTGAGTGTGTGTGTAGTGTGGAGTGCTGTGATGGTGGCGTCGTCGTCCCTTTCTGCCGCTGCGGACAGGCTGCCGCTCGACCAGTTCATCACCAGAGTGCAGAGCAGTTATCATGACGTGAAGTCGATCCGCGCGGACTTTATCCAGACCTATGACGCGGGCGGTGGAACCCGGGTGGAATCGGGTACGGTGGTGTTTGCCCGCGGTGGGCGCATGCGATGGGATTACCGCGAGCCGGAGAAAAAGGTTTTCCTTTCCAACAAGAACGAGGTCCTGCTTTATCTGCCGGAGGAAGGCCAACTCAACCGCTCATCTGTGAAGCAGAGCGAAGACTTCCGTGTTCCGTTCCGGCTGCTGCTTTCCCGGTTTGACCTGAAAAAGGTATTTCACAAATTTGAGGATGCCAACAACCAGTTCCAGCACCCGCCGGAAGACCGCGTGATTATCGCCTATCCCAAGCACGCGGAAAAGATGGGTTACCAGCACGTTGTCATGGAATTTGATCCGCAGATGGACATCCGGCGGCTGGTGATTGTCTACACCAATAACACCGCCATGAAGTTCAGCTTCAGCCACATTGACCGCAATCCCATTCTGGCATCCGCGCTGTTTGACCTGACTCCGCCTCCCGGAACCCGGATTATCAATCACGAATAGCGCCGACGGGGTTCGAGCGCAGGGCCGCCCTTCCGCCGCCGCCATCACCGCTGGAAAACAGTCACAGGCTTCGACCGGCTATTTTAGTACAAGGGTGTGGATGGCGGCGGCCACGCCGTCCTGGTCGTTGGAGTGGGTGAGGTGCCAGCCGTCGCTGGCCAGTCCCGGGGTACAGTTGCCCATAATCACCGGATATCCGGCCATCTGGAGCATCTCAAGGTCGTTGTAGTTGTCGCCGATGGCCATCACCTGGCTGGCGTCGCAGTCCATCTGGTCGAGCAGCCATTGGAGGCCGCTGGCCTTGGAGCAGCCCATGTTCATGACGTCCAGCAGCGAAATGTCGTGTTCAAAATACTTGGTCCACGTGAGATGGACGCTCCTGCCTGCGGTGGATGAGCGCAGCAGATGTTCCAGGGGCTCCAGGAACGCCGGCGCTCCCCCAAACATCACCTGGATGGGGTCACCCGGCAGCTCGGCAGGAAGGTCTGGGACCTGCAACAGGTAATCCGGCGCCGTCTTCAGATACCAGCGGAGAGGCCCGTCAGGCGAGGCATCCTGCTGCATCATCACCTGTCCGCGCCCGGGATTGTCAAATATGGCGACGGCGTAGGGCCGGTAATCGATGGCGGCTTCGAGCGCCTGAACCGCTATTTCCCGCGGAAGGAAGTTGTGGTGCAGGAGGTCGCCGGAAAGCGTCCGAATGAGAGCGCCGTTGGAGGTTACCAGAGTAATGGGACAGGGCAGGGAATCCACCAGCGGCCGGGCGGAGTGATACCGGCGTCCTGTGATGACCACAATCCGGATGCCGCGTTCTGAGGCTTCTGCTAGGGCCAGGCGATTGGCCTGAGAAATTTCAAGATGGCTGTTCAGCAGGGTTCCATCAAGGTCAACTGCGATTACGCGAATGGGCATCCTGACCGAATTGTAACACGAGCGGTCTTGCCCGCGCCCGGAGCGACAACGGTTTTGCTCCGCCACTCTTGCCGGGACCGCGCCAAAATTGTCAGGCTTGAAGTGCCCGTGTTATATTAGCCAAGTTACACACAAACATTGGGCGCGTAGCTCAGTTGGGAGAGCGCGGCGTTCGCAACGCTGAGGTCGAGGGTTCGAATCCCTTCGCGTCCACCAGCCTTTCATTCCTTTCAGTTTCTCCGTTTCGGCCTTAAACGGGGGTTCCAGCCTGCAGTTTCCGTGCGCTCAGGCCGATAGAGATATCATCCGCCCAAAGGGGGGAATCCCGCCATGCGATGCGCCAAATGTGGGCAGGAAAACCCGGACACGCATGAATTCTGTTCACGCTGCCACGCTCCTGCGCGGTTTGCCTGTCCCTCGTGCAAGCATACCCAGGATCACGGCGGGCGGTGCGACCAGTGCGGCCTGGATTTTACGAAGTACGCAACGATGCTCGTTTTTCAGGGGCAGACGTCAACTAAGCAGGCACGGCTGCGCAAAAAGGGGAGGAGCGAGATTATCCGGCAGATCCTCCTGCTGCCGATTACTGGAGGGTGGTCGCTGCTCAAGTATCTGAGGCCGCCAAAGGACACGGGGTAAAGGGAAGGCTGCCCAACGAGAAATCTTTCCGTTCAGGCGAGAACTCAGGAATGCCAGCCGGCGCAACAATGCCAGCGTGGCCATCTACTTGTTTTCGGTGGCGGCCATATACTTCTGGGCGTTTTCCAGAAGTAGTCGAGCCTGGGACATGTGGCCCACGGCGTTTTCCACCAGCGGATCGTTCTCAATCCTGACTCGGTCGGACACGTTGGTGCCGTAGATGTCTTCAACCAGGCGTTCGCGAATACGCAGCTTGACAAAATCCAGGTTCTTCTGCACTTCGGCGGCCGTTACGGGGATTTTCTGATCGGTCAGGAACTTATTGAATTCGGCGATATCGTCGCTTGTCGGCTGGAACTCTTGCGGAATCGTCTTGTGGACGGCCAGGTAGTGCTGAGCGAAGCTGAAGAATGCTCCATTCTGCACCAGCGCGCGTTCCGTGTCGTTCAGCTTCTGCGGCGCCACCTTTACGTCCGGCGTGATTCCTCCGCCTCCGTAGACCTTTCGGCCCCCGTCGGTCAGCCTGACTTCGTTGTGGGGCACTGGAATGCCTTGCGGGTGGTAGTAATAATCATAGAGTGACACGCTGTCGTAATTGCGCTGGATCAGACGGCCGCTTGGCGTGTAATACCGGGCCGTTGTGAGAGCCAGTCCTGTCTCATCACTCAGAGGGTAAACCGTCTGGACCAGGCCCTTCCCAAAGCTGGTCTCGCCCATCACCAAAGCCCTGTCGTGGTCCTGCAAGGCGCCCGTCACAATTTCAGCGGCACTGGCCGACATTCGATTGATCAATATGACGATGGGGTAGCGGTTCCCCTTGTCACCGTGCGTTGCATAATAGCGTTTCTCGGGTGAAGACCGTCCGTAATGATAGACAATCAGCTGCCCTTTCTTCAGGAAGTGGTCTGAGACCTCAACGGCTTCCTGGAGCAGTCCGCCGGGGTTTCCCCGCAGGTCCAAAATCAGGCCGGTCATGTGCTCGGCGTCCAGCTTCTTCAGCGCCTGCGACAGTTCGGAGTTGGTGGTTTCATTAAACCGGCTGATGTGGATATAGCCCACGTGGGGTTGCACCATGAAGATATCATCGACGCTGGGCTGAGTGATTTCGCCTCGGGTGATTGTAAAACTGAGGGGCTTGGCGGCCCCCTGGCGCTGGACGATCGCATGCACTATGGTGCCGCGTGGGCCCTTCAGCATTTTGGCGACCTTGTCGGTCTGCTCATTGAGTGAGGACTCAAGGCCGACCGCGTTCTTGCCGTTGACCTGCTCGATCACATCGCCCGGGCGGAGGCCGGCCTTGAAGGCCGGAGAACCGGGAATGGGTGCCACCACAAAGGTTACCAGCTTGCCCATCTTGCCGGGCCGGGACTGAATGCTCATGCCAACGCCGAAGTAGCGGCCTTCCTGGTCTTCCCGCAGCATGGCAAAGGCGCGCGGGTCAAAGAAGTTGGAGTGGGGATCCAGCGTCCGCAGCATGCCGGGAATAGCTCCCAGGAAGTTGCTGTTCGTCGGGCCATAGATAGCTTTGTTGGGGTCGACAGGGCTGGCGTAATTTTCCTGAATCTTATCGTAGATGCTGGTAAATTCGCGCAGACTGACCTGGAAGGATGAGTCGTTGTCATTTGCGTTTGCCGTGGTAGCTTCAACCTGCGGGCCGTATAACCCGCCCAGCATTGCACATACGACCAGGGTAGCGAAGATAAACCATCCCGCACGTCGACTTTGCTTCATCACTTTGCAGCTCCTTTGCCCTGCTTCGAAAATTATAGCACGGGCCGCCGCCGGCATGCGATTTCCACAAGGGCCCGTTGGCGCCCCCTGGCAAGAGACTATCCCCCGTGTGGCAAGTATAAGAGACGATGGGGCTGAGGGCAAGGACTGTCTGCCGGTTTCAGGAGCCGAAGGTGGTTCGTGACAGTGGGGCCTGGCCCTCCGCCTGCCGATTGGCAGTCGACAGGTGCGTTGACAGAATGGGGTCGGGAGTGCAAAATGAGAGTCTGCAAGGTCAAAGGCGAAATGCCCTTCGCATCTGTTTGCGCCCGTAGCTCAGCTGGATAGAGCACTTGCCTACGAAGCAAGGGGTCGGGAGTTCGAATCTCTCCGGGCGTACCATTCTTTTCAATCAGTTCCATGAAGGATCCATCGGCCGGTCCTGCAGCTTAGCGGCCCTGGACCCGGGTGTCGTGCTGCGGTCTTCCATGGCAACCTGCAACCACGCAAGCTGGCAACCGACCTGCAGCAGAACGCTGTGACAAGAAGCGAAGCCTCTTCTGGAAATTGAAAATTCCGGACCGTCCGGCAAAGCCGGATTGCAAAAGGAGGGGTTCCGGCCGCCATTAATCGTTATACTGTCACGGGCACGAAAGCGGTTGGGTCATCCTGAAAGCACGGTCCAATCGACTCCATCCTTGCGGGCAGGGAAAGGATGCTGCATCAAAAAGATGTTCCAGCAGGCCGGCATGGTAGCCGTCTCGCGGTAAAAGGCAAGATCACTTCATGGCTGCTGGTCACGGCGCTCTTGTTTGCGGGCTGGGGTGCCGCTGTCGTGGCGGGCACCCGTCCTTATCATGAGCCGTTCCGTCCGCAGTATCATTTCACTCCACTGAAAAACTGGATGAACGACCCCAACGGGCTGGTCTATTACAAGGGAGAGTACCATCTTTTCTTCCAGTACAACCCATTTGGAAACAAGTGGGGGCACATGAGCTGGGGCCACGCCGTCAGCCGCGACATGGTTCACTGGAAACAGTTGCCCGTTGCGATCCCGGAAGGGAACGGGGTGATGATCTTTTCCGGAAGCGCCGTCGTAGACCGGCACAACTCCAGCGGCTTCTGCAACAGTACGAGTGCGGGTGACAGCAGTTGCCTGGTGGCCATTTACGCCGGCTATACCGGTAAGGAACAGAACCAGAACGTCGCCTACAGCAACGACCGCGGGCGCACCTGGACAAAATATTCCGGCAATCCTGTGATCGATCTCCACCGCAAGAACTTCCGTGATCCCAAGGTGTTCTGGTATGAACCCGGCCACAAGTGGGTGATGGTAACGGTGCTGGCGGCAGAACACAAAGTGCGGCTGTTCGGGTCGACGGACCTGAAACACTGGACGATGCTCAGCGATTTTGGCCCCGAAGGAGCGGCGGGCGGCGCCTGGGAATGTCCCGACCTGTTTGACCTCCCGGTCGGGAACGAACCCGGCCAGCGCCGATGGGTCCTGAGCGTTAACCTGAATCCCGGCGGGGTGGCCGGAGGATCGGGCAACCAATATTTCGTGGGCCGGTTCGACGGATGGAAGTTTACTAACGACAATGCCGCAGGCCAGGCACTCTGGGCCGATTACGGCAGGGATTTTTATGCCTCTACTTCCTTCTCGGACATCCCGCGCTCCGACGGCAGGCGGATCTGGATGGGCTGGCTCGGCAACTGGCAATACGCGGCCCACGTTCCCACGTCGCCCTGGCGCGGCATCCAGTCAATCCCTCGGGCGCTCACGCTCAAACGCCTTCCGCAGGGGATCCGGCTGGTTCAGACGCCGGTGGCGGAACTCACCCGCCTGCGCGGGCGGCATGTGGCTGTGAGGAATCAAAGCGTTGAGGCCGCCAACAGGTTGCTGCAGTCGAAGGGAGTGAAGGGGGATACGCTCGAAATCGAGGCTACGGTCGATCCGGGTAGAGCCACTTCCTTCGGCTTTGAAATTCGCAAAGGCGGCACGCAGCAGACCACAATGGGCTACGATCGGCATTTGTCAGAACTCTTTGTTGACCGTACCCGATCCGGTGATACCGGCTTCGATCCCAATTTTCCAGGCCGCCAGACCGCTCCGCTGAATGTCGCCCGCGGGCAGACAGTCGAATGGCACATCTTTGTTGACCGCTGCTCCGTCGAGGTCTTTGCCAATCATGGCGAGAGAGTCATGTCTGAACTGATCTTTCCCTCGCTTTCCAGCCAGGGCATTCGATTGTTTTCCAGCGGCGGCTCTGCCAAGATTTTGAAGCTTGACGTCTGGAACCTGAAGTCAGCGTGGTAAGAATAGAGTGCAGCGAAGGGATGGTCCGTCCTTCGGATCCATGCTGCCGGGGGAAACCTCTATGAAAATTGTCAGCATCGGCGAGGTTTTGTGGGATGTGATCGGTGACCAGGAACATCTGGGTGGGGCGCCATTTAATTTTGGGGCGCACGCCAGAAGGCTAGGACACGACGTCCAATTCGTCAGCGCTGTCGGATGGGACGAACGGGGTGACAGGGTGCTCGAACGCATGGCCCAAATGAACCTTTCCACCCGCTTCGTCGCCCGTACGGAGGACTTTCCCACGGGCATCGCATCGGTCACTCTGGACTCCGCGGGCCAGCCGAGTTTCCGCATCGAACACCCGGCCGCTTACGACTTTCCTGAACTGACACCGGCGGACCTTGAGGAAATCTTCTCGCCCGTTCCGGACTGGATCTGCTTCGGTACGCTACTCCAGATGAGCCCGCAGGCGCGTGAGGTCACCGGCAGGCTGCTGGCGGCAAAAGGCGGCGCACGGCGCTTTTATGACGTTAACCTGCGACCATCGTGCTATGAACCCCAATTGGTCCGTGATTTAATGTCGCAGGCCACGGTGGTCAAGCTCAATGACGAAGAGGTTCCCATGGTGGACCAGATGTGCGGGCGGTCGCATTCCAGCCTGGAAGATTTCTGCCGGGACTACGCGGCCCTTCTTGGATGGGAAGCTGTTTGCGTCACGCGGGGAGCCGAAGGATGTGTTTTGCTGGTCGACAACGAAGTTTTCAGCGCTCCGGGCTACCCTGTGAAAGTGGTGGACACGGTGGGAGCCGGCGATGCTTTTGCAGCCGCTTTTGTGCACGGGCTGGGCAGCGGATGGCCTGCCGGGCAGGTGGCGGATTTTGCCAACCGCGTGGGCGCTCTGGTCGCCGGCCGTCCGGGCGCCATTCCTCCCTGGACGATGGACGACATCAAAACGCTGGGCAAGTAGGACCTCACTTGTTATCTTTTGCTGTTTCCGAAGTCTCAGCCGGCGGGGAACTCAGGCTGATGTTCATTCCAACTTTCAAGCAGGTGATATGAAGCTGAACCGATTCCTGATCAAGAGCACGGTTGTGGCCGCGCTGGGCGGTCTTCTTTTTGGGTTTGACACGGCCGTGATTTCCGGAACGACTCACGCGCTGACCGCGGCGTATGGACTGACGCCCGGCTTTCTGGGGATGACGGTCGCCATCGCGCTGTGGGGTGCCATCGTCGGCGCCATGTCTGCGGGAATTCCCGGCGAGCGCTTTGGACGCCGCAACAGCCTGCGGGTGCTGGCGGTGCTCTATCTGGCTTCTGCGCTGGGCTGCGCTTTCGCCTGGGGATGGTATCCGCTGGTGTTTTTCCGTTTCCTTGGCGGGCTGGGCATCGGCGGCTCCTCTGTGCTGGGCCCGATGTACATCGCGGAGATCGCTCCGGCAAAATGGCGCGGACGCCTGGTCGGGTTTTTCCAGTTCAACGTGGTGTTCGGCATTCTGTTGGCTTATTTTTCCAACTACCTCGTGACGCTCATGCAGTTTGGCGCAACCGAGTGGCGATGGATGCTGGGCGTCGCAGCGATTCCGGCGGCACTGTTCCTGGTGATGCTGATCGGAATTCCGCAAAGTCCACGCTGGCTGGTTGAGAAGCGCCGCGTCGACGAAGCGCGCGCCGTGCTCCAGCAGGTGGGCGAGGAGAATGCTGAGCAGGAACTGAGCGACATTCTCGAATCGATGCATCTCGAGCGCAAAAAGGAACCACTGTTCTCCAGAAAGTATAGTCTGCCGATCTTTCTTGCCGTGTCGATCGGAATGTTCAACCAGCTTTCCGGCATCAACGCCATACTTTATTACCTGAATGATATCTTTGCTCACGCGGGATTCAGCGCGGTTTCGGGCTCGTTACAGGCTGTGGCTGTGGGCGCCACCAACCTGCTGTTCACCGTGATCGCCATGTTGGTGATTGACCGTCTTGGGCGCAAGAAGATGCTGCTGGTAGGTTCGGTGGGTACCGCCGTCTGCCTGGCCGGAGTGGCGGCCATCTTTTTCACCTCGGCGCATCAGAATCTTCTGGTATGGCTGCTGATGGGTTTCATCGCCTTCTTCGGGTTTTCCCAGGGAGCTGTCATCTGGGTCTACCTGAGCGAGGTGTTCCCCAACCGCGTCCGCGCGAAGGGGCAGAGCCTGGGCAGTTTCTCCCACTGGTTCATGAACGCGCTGATCTCCGGAATCTTTCCCCTGATGGCGGCGTCGTCCGGGGCCTATCCCTTTGCCTTCTTCTCCGTCATGATGGTGCTCCAATTCTTCGTGGTGCTCTTCATTTACCCGGAGACCAAAGGCGTCACACTGGAGGAAATGCAGAAGAAGCTTGGGCTTGCCTGATCTCATGACCGCCGCATGTTGAGGGGGGAAGGGACGTCTTGCCCCCCCAAGCGCCCATCCTGGCGTCCGGCCCGGCGATTCCTTTTGGGAAACCGCTTGGAGCACGATATACTGCTGTGTTTCAGACTGTCCAAATTTTAATTACGACTGGAGCAAGCCACCAGCAGGTAGCTTCTACGCCGCCTGACACGTAACGGAGGAATCATCGTGAAACGCAGAACCTTTCTGAGAAACACAACATTGGCAGCCCTGGCGTCTCCACTCGCGCGCTTCGGAAACTCGGGGCTTGGCCGGGCGGCGGAACCCAAACGCGTGGCCTTTGGCGGCATTATTATCGAGTGCAGTACTTACACGCCGATTCTCACTCGAATGGAGGAATTCCACCTCTGGAGGGGCCGGCAGTAGGGGGATATGCCGTTCTTCAGTCAACTTAAGACATATCCCTATCCATTCCACCCCACCCTTTTTGCGAACGCTGTACCCGGCGGGCCGGTGGAAGCAAAAACTTATCAAAAACTGAAGGCGGAATTCCTCGAGCGCGTCAAAGCTCTGCTTCCGCTCGACGGCCTCTATCTGGTTATGCACGGCGCAATGTCCGTCGAGGGCATGCAGGACGCCGACGGGGACTGGATTGCGTCCGCGCGCGAAGTGGTTGGCAAGGACTGCCTCCTCACCGCCAGCTTTGACCTGCACGGAAGCCTCAGCCATCGCATCATCGACAACCTCGACATGCTTTCTGCTTACCGGACGGCCCCGCACATTGACCGCGAGGCGACCACGCAGCGCGCCTGTGACATGCTGGTCCACTGCATGGACCATGGCATCCGGCCCACCATGGTGTGGTCGCCCATCCCGGTGCTGATGCCGGGCGAACGCAGTAGCACCCGCTACCAGCCGGCCAAGCGACTGTGGGGACAACTTCCTGCCATGAACGCCCACCCGGGAGTGCTGGATGCTTCGCTGCTGGTGGGATATGTCTGGGCCGACGAGACGAAATGTACGGCCAGTGCCGTCCTCACCGGAACCGACCCCGCCCGGCTGAAGAAGGACGCTCTATCGCTTGCGCAGCAATACTGGAACGCACGCAAGGAATTCCAGTTCGGCGTGCCCACCGGGCCCCTCAACGAAATCATCGAAAAAGCCGTGAGCCTGAGCACGCATCCTGTGGTAATCTCCGATTCGGGAGACAACCCCACTGCCGGTGGCACCGACGATCGCGCGGATGTTCTGGCAGAGTTGCTGAAGCGCCATGTCCGCAATGCGGTGATTGGCGGCATCTGCGACCAGCCCGCCACGGACGCCTGTTACCGGGCTGGTGTGGGCGCAACTCTTCCGCTCAACATCGGCGCTACCCTCGATCCCCAAGCCAGCAAGCCCGTGCACGTCAAGGCAAAGGTGCGTTTCCTCTCGCACGGGGACGACCCGCTGGGTCGGCAGGCCGTGGTTGAAACGGAAGGCATTTCCGTGATGATGACGGAGCGGCGGCGTCCTTTCCATCATGTCCATGACTTCACATCCCTGGGACTCGATCCCACAAAGTTCAAGATTGTGGTGGTCAAGGCAGGCTACCTGGAACCTGAAATCAACAAAATTGCCAATCCCAACCTGATGGCGCTCACCGAGGGCGCGGTCAACCAGGACATCGTCAATATCGCGAACAAACACCGGATCCCAAGCTATCCTTTCCAGCCGGACCTGAAGTGGAAACCGTTTGTGGTGGTCTCCGCGCGGTCCCCGAAAAAGGCGTAGCCTGCTGAGAGGGCATGTGGCACGCAGGGGGGCGGGGAGTTAAGCTCTGAGCACGAACCGGAAGCGCGTGTCTTCTCCAAACCACTGGATATAGTTCGTTCCCCATGCATTATTGAACAAGCTGAAGTGAAACCCCTTCGTGAGGTCGGGCTGGTCGTTCGAGTAGTAAATCGGCGACCTTTCGCCCAGCGCTACTGCAGGCGCGTCGAGGGTCGCAATCGAAAAGCTCCCGCGGGAATCCTTGTAGTAGAGGCCGGTGGACACCGCATGCATGTGGCGGTTGCCGCCTTTCACCACGTCAAAGGGAGAAACCGGTTGGTCTACTTTGTCGAGCGTCCATCCGTGCTGCTCCGGCGCTGCTGGAATAAAACTGAGCCACATCGCTTCCGGTAGGCGGTTCGCGGCCTTCCCGAGACAGGTGAAGTCCATGTGGATCACAGGTTCTGAGTCAGGGAAAACCAGGTCGAGGTACATCTGCTTCGGCCAGGCCACGCGATCAGCGCGCTCGGCTGCGGCGTCCGTGATCTGCAACTCGGTGAGAATTCGAAAGCCGCTGCGGACTTTGCCGGCCCGGCAGGCGGAGACGCGCGGCAGCCACACCCGGCTCTCGGCGCCAAACTTCTCGATGCCGGGTTTGCCAAAGTCCATCGGCGCCCACCATGTCTTTTCGATGATGTAGGCAGCGCGATAATCCTCGTAGTCCTTCGCGGAAAGAGTTTGATAAGCGAAAAGTCCGAGCGGATGGTCTGGAGAAGCCCATTCGCGGCCGCTTTCTTTTGCGTGCAGACGGTGGATAGCTCCCGTTTTGGGATCGAGTGCGACAGTGAAGTGGGCGGTTTCTATTTCCGATGCCGCTTTATGCGGGTCTAGACGTGTTCTGGCTGGAGCTTTCGGCTGCAAGGCACGGAGGCGCTCCTCAGCCTCACTTCGCAACGCCGCCGGCAGGGTTTCGACCGCATGGTCAATGTCGCGCCGCTTTTCCTCCCAACTGTTTTCCGCCCAGCGAAAGCGAGGACTGCTGACCACAGTAGCGAGGGCTTTCGGGGTGTAATGTGCGTAGTCTTTCAACCGCTTGGTATCGACGCCCCAGGTGTGCTCTGGAGGCAGCAGCAGGTGCTTCAACAGGCGGATGTCCGTTGAGTCGCCAACTTTGAACTTTCCCTGGCCGGCCCACTCCTTACGCAGGCGCATCACTTCTCGGTATCGCGCCACCTTCACCGGGTCGCTGGCTACGCCGTAAATCCAGGTGTCGCCGATTTCCTGAGTCACTACAGGCAGGTTGCCCTTGTAGGGTTCAATGGCCAGCGCGATATCGCTGAGATTAGCGGCGCTTACCTTCGCGTTGGGAAACCGCTTGCGCAATTGCCCATAAATCTTCTTAACTTCGGCGACGGAATGTGGGCCGGCGTTGTCGTTCCGCACCTCGATGGCCACCACCAGGTCTGAGCCCGGAACTTGCATCACCCCGCCGTATCCATGGTGGTACATCATCGTGACCGATGCGCCCTGTGGCTCTTTCCAGACGAAGAGCGGCGGGACTTCCGGGACCGTGCTCGCGCCATTGACACCAATGTCGAGAAACTTGACGCCGTTTGCGGCAAATGGCGCCACCAGACCGCGAGTGTGCCCGGGAACGTCGCTCATCTTGGCGCCGATTGTCGTTTTGTCGAAGCGCCGGTCGAGCGCCTGGGAGATTCCCAGCGCCCCTTCCAGCATGGAGCGGTCGAGCAT
>JBAUWE010000601.1:0-6026 GCA_049583595.1 Terriglobia bacterium | reverse complement strand
CGGCTTTCAAGGGAGTCGGACATCTGGTTCCGGTGGAGAACTCGCGCTTCATCAAGTACATCCACAGGACCGTTCAGACCATTGCCACCCAGGTACACTAAACGGCCGCCGTGGTTCACCCACTCTTTGACCCGCTCGTAAGCATCGATGCTCCAGTATTCAGGGTGAACCTGTAAAAGGAGAGCTTGGTAATTTTCCAGGGGAAGCTTCCCGGAGTGAAGCTGGTAGTCGCTGTACAAATCGTACGGGAAGCCCTCCCGCTCCAACCACCCGAGGGTTCGCCATTCCCCTGGCGCCAGCGTGCTTTCAAGCCGGCCTTCAATGGGAGAGAGCAAATCATCATTTTCAGAAACTGAGTTCCAGGGATTCGGGCGAACAAACGAGAGAGGAACGGTCTTGCCGCTTTTCCAATCGCCATAATCAGGCAGCAGGTAACGCGACAGATCTTGCCGGGCATTGACGGTGGGTTCACTCCGCAGCCCACCGGGCTGGACATAGTTACTCCTCCCGCCAAAAGCATTATAGGCATTCCAGGTATTCGTGTTTGCAATAACAGCCAGGCGCGCGCGAGGCTGGGCAGGAGCAACGATCAGGGGAAAACTAAAATAAGAGCCGGATTCCCCCTTCATTCGGAAGAAATACAGTCCCGTTTCCTCCGGCGCTTCGATCACCTGGGAGTGTACTTTCATGTTTCCCCCAAACCACATAACACCCGTTTGGGTGAAATCGTCGTCTGGAAGGATCTGGGTCATCGCCCGGGGGCCGTGGTCATCAAGCCAACCAAGCTTTTTCACAAGGCGCTTTTCACTTCCGTAATGCCAAAGGGTAACCTTGACCGGCTCGACACTATGGATTCGAAACTCCACTTCGTCACCGATACGACACCACTGGGGCCAAACCATCCCCAGCATTCTGTCGGAAAGTAACCGAATCTGAATGACGTTGCCGCTGCCAATATCGACAGAAGCAATCCTCTTCGAGCCGTATCCCGACCTGGCAGCGATCAACTCGCACTGCCCCGGCGCCAGGTCCACGTAGACCGCGCCACTCGCCGCTGATCTCGCAGTCCAAGCCTGCCGGCCCCGGCGCAACTCAATCAGAGTGTCGGGCAGCGCACGATAGTATTCGTCGCTAACGTAACCGATCAACATACCTGCTCCCGGATTGGAACATCGATAGAGAGCGTCAGTATCCACTTCCCGCTCGAAACATGTCAAGGACGGTGGTTGAACAACGTTCAAGTGTATGGACGGGTTCATCTCACCCCCAAACTCAGCTTCCATTTTTGGCACTATTGTGATTAGGTTCCATAACCCGGTTGACGAAGGTTCCTCCGGCAAACCTCATGACCGGAGAATGCGGCTTGCGGTTCACGAGGCTCAGAGTGGCAACAGTTCGCGAAACCCAGGAACGCGTCAAAATCGGTTATGCGTGGACCGCGGTCGGTCTTCTATGGTTCGCCTTTATGGTGAACTATGTCGACCGGCAGATTGTGTTTTCAATTTTCCCCGTCCTTAAAAAAGAGCTGCATTTCTCTGAAACTCAACTGGGCCTGATTGGCCTGGTGTTTCTCTGGACTTATTCGGCGTGCATGCCCATTATGGGCCGCCTCGCAGACATCGTGGAGAGACGCCGGCTTATAGTCTGGAGCCTGGTGCTCTTGAGCGCCGCAACCATAGGGACCGCCGCCAGCCGGTCAACAACTTCCTTCCTGGTATGGCGGGCCGTGATGGGATTGGTCGAGGCTTCATACGTACCCGCAGCCGTGGGGCTGATCGCGGTTTTGCACACCAGGCGAACCCGGTCAACAGCACTGGCTATTCACGGAACAGCCCAGTTTGCCGGAATCATCATCGGGGGATGGGCCGGAGGCTGGCTGGCAGAAACCATCGGGTGGCGGTCCGGGTTTTGCATTCTTTCCGCCATCGGCATGATCTATGCGGTGGCGCTCTCGAAAGGCCTTCATGGCGCACACCCGGTTGCCTTGGGAATGAAGCGTGCTGCCCAACGACCTTTCACGGTGTTTGAATCCGGTTGTTACAATGTCCTCCTCGCCTCATTCTTCGTATTTTGCGCCATGCTGTGGATGTTTTACGGTTGGCTTCCTACCTTTATTTTCAGGAAGTACCACCTGTCGCTGGCCAGCAGCGGATTCACCGGCACTGCCTATTTGCAGGTCGGGTCGGTGATAGGAATCCTGGTCTGGGGACGCGTGGCAGATCGTATTTCGGCGCGGGTCCGCGCCGGACGCTTCTACGTCAGCGCCCTGGGCTTGTTTGTGTGCGCACCTTTTGCGTATTTGGTATTAGCTGTCCATTCGCTTTTCATTTTGAAACTCTCCTGCCTGTCATTTGGTTTCTTTTCCGGCGCCTTCATAGCCAATGTATTTGCCGCCGCCTATGATATCGTCCCGGAAGAAAATTATGGATTCTCAGTGGGTGTTCTGAATCTTGCAGGGGGGCTTGCCGGCGGAGCAGGCGTGTTCCTTGTGGGCTGGATCCACCGGCCCGGAGGCACGGTGGAATTGATGGGTTACAACGCCATGCTGGCCGTGGTGATGGCTTTTGCGTTAACGGTTGTGGTGACTCTGCACTTCAAACGCCATCCTCAGTGCGCAATGCCTACGCTGTGTTGAAGAAAAAACGCCTTCTGGAATTTCAACAGGTGGCTCACGCTTTTGGACGGATGGATGGAATGTGGTGGACGCTGCTCATGGCTCCGTCCACGACGACGACGCTCCCGTTCATGAACTTTGCCTGGTCTGAGGCCATGTAGAGAGCGCACTGCGCAATATCCGACGGGTCTCCGAAGCGTTTGCCGGGATACAGGGTCAGAAGTTCGGCTTCCGCCTCCGGGTGTTCATCGTAATACTGCCGGGTGCTCTCGGTCACAATGGTTCCGGGGCAGATCGCGTTCACACGGATTCCGTAGGGTCCGTACTGTAATGCGAGCAGCCGGGTGAGAGCATTGATGCCTCCCTTGGCCGCAGTGTACGCCGCCAGGTGAACTCCAGTCATGGCGTTCACAGAACTGATGTTGACAATCGATCCTGCCTTGCGTGCCATCATGCTTTTCAGCGCGTTGCGGGTACAGAGGTAAACGCTTTTCAGGCAGACGGCAAGAACCCGGTCCCAGTCTTCCTCGGCAATCTCATGGAGCCAGCCGTCTCCTGTCCATACCGCCGCATTATTCACCAGGATGTCCACATCGCCGGCGACGCGAAAAGCCCGATCGACGTCCGCCGCAGAGGAAGAGTCTCCCTCGACACATTCGCACTGGCCCTTGTTTTCCTGGATCATTCGTGCCGTCTCCTGGTTGGAGGCCGCATCGATGTCCACGGAAATGATTCGCGCTCCGTGGCGCGAAAAGGTTAGGGCGATTTCACGCCCGATGCCGTTGCCCCCGCCGGTAACGAGAGCCGTTTTATTAGCCAGGCGATGATCAGCAGGATCAGTCAAAACTCCTCCTTCATAAGTTGCTATTTTGCGTTCAGGCTTCTCAAATAGGCGCCAAGGGCATCATGGATCTGCGGGCGGTCCCAGAGGAATTTGAGCGGGAATTGTCCGGTCAGGGGGTACAGGGGCCCCGTCCCGGGGGCAAGCTTCCACAAACTGCCGGGAGTCATGCGGTACTCGCCGATGCGGTACCCGTACATATCCAGGTCCCGTATTCCCGACTGGAGAGCTGCCTCGCAGATCTGTCGAATTTGGTCTGCGGTTGGGTAGAGTGCAGGTCCCGGCTTTCGCTCCTCAGGTATATTGGCCACCCAGAAAGTATAAATTTTTAATTTCCCCGGCTCGATCACTTTTCGGACCTGGGCTAGCACATCCCGCGTATGCTGAGCTACTCTTGCGCCGGAGTCCGCCGAGGAACTCCAGCTGGCGGAGGTATAAGCCCCCACGGCGTCGAAATACCTGGCGACCCGGGTCAAATCGAGGCCGATATTGTTCTTCACTTCAGGATTCAGGGCGTCACCCGCAGGATCCTCCAGGTAGATGATGTGTTGTGGATCAGGGTCAACCTCTCGGATGAAATTGACCGTATCCCGCGCCCAGTCCTCCCACCATCCTTCCCTGGCCTTGACCCATTCGTTCCACCGGGGGTCTGTTCGAGTGCGTGGCAGCGGCCCGTTAAAGTGTTCGCGTTCATAACGGCCGTAGGAGACGATTCCCGTCCCACTCGGTCCAACGGGACCGCCCACAGGCCCCTGGGTAAAGGAGTCGTCAAAGATGTACCCTCGCATGGCAGGTTCGTCCCCATAGGCCTGCGCCACTTCCTGCAGGTACTGTTTCCATTGTGTCCGCCGCCATTCGGGGTTAAAAACATCAAACGAAAAGAGATGGTGGCCGGCTGAGTCTACCTGCTCATATTCAGGACGTCGCTCGAGGGAATTAGCGGTTGGCTGCCAAATCACCAGATAGACGCCCAGCCCGGCACGCTGCGCCGACTGCATGGCTTCCCGGGTGTCCTTGATCCGGGCCTTAAAGGTCAGTGCGGCCAAATCGATGCCCCAGCAGAGAACAACGTCAGTAAAACCAAGATTGTGCATGGTCACAAAGTCGCCTTGCCAATCCGTCCTGGGCGCCGAGTTCAGCCAGTACCACGCGCTGATTCTGACGCGCGCCGGTTGCGCAAAAGCAACGGTGCTGAAACAAAGTGCCAGAAAGACCAGCCGTATCGCTTTTTGCATTGAATACACTCCTCTTAATGTGGCGAGCATAGTAGCATGCTGGAACATTTTCAACTCCGGGTCACAGGGGATTCCCCAAATTGTTCAGAAGTGTGGACAGCTTGCCCAGGCGCGCCGTGGAGCGGCACTCCGCAGGACTGTGGCTGTGTTATACTCCGCCGCCAGATGAAAGTTAAAGGGCCGAAGCCCATTCCAGGAACTTTGTTATTTGTGGCGCTGATCATCGCCGTGGGCGGACTTCTCCGTCTGGCGGCCCTGGGGCAACAAAATGACAGCACGACCCCGTACAAGCAGTCGGCGCCCCGCCGTTGGACGCCAAAGGCGGAGCCCCTTTCGCCTGCGCTCGTTGACGGGGACCTGAAGTCTTATGCGCTCCTGGGCAAACCCACCGCGAAATCTCCAATTGACTATGGTCTGGAATGGACCACACCTGTTCGATTGAATCGGGTGGTCATCAAGTATGCGTCGCTTGAAGGGCGGGTTTACCAGCCAGCCCCTGACCGCCAGGAACTTCAGTACTGGGATGGAAGCGAGTGGGTCAGGGTTACGAACAACGTCACCATCGATTACACGAAAGTATCAGCCTTTGCTGAATATGAACGAAGCGGCTACGTCAACTGGACCTATCGGTTCAATCCCGTCAGCACGACCCGCATTCGCGTGCTGGCCACCGGCGTCGAACAAAATGGGAATTGGGATGCGTGGTGCGCCGCCAGAGACATCCGGGCTTTCTATCGGAAGGGCTCGCAACCGATCAGCGCTCCGGGACATACAAACCAGGCGGTCCGTGTTGTGGGCAGTAAGCCCGGTGCGCAAAAGGTCGTTGACGAAGCCAGGGTCAATCTGGTCTCAAACCGTTTTGGAGCCCGCATCTCAACCCGGCAGGATGCCTCTGTCGTGTGGCCCCGTCCACGGATGATCGATAGGGTCATCGTGTCCCTTCCCCATGCGGTTGCCGCCAACGGCCAAAGCCCTCCGACGAATGGCCCTCATTCGAATCCGGACCAATCCGGGATTGAGTGGTGGGATGGCGAAAAGTGGCAGCCGGTTGAACGGGTCAAATTTTTCCGGAAGAACTTTCAACTGGAATTCGAATTCACGCCGCTGGCTGCAACAGGCATCAAAGTCCACGTTAAAAGCGCAGACAAAATTGAAGCCTATCTTGATGAGCGGGCACGAGCGTACTTCCAGGGCGTCTATGGTTCTCCGCAAGACGAGTTCATGCAACGAATTCTCGCCCATTCGGGCGACCCCAGCTTTGGGCGCGTGGCCAATCTGATGCTTCCCCTCGACTTTGAAAAGACGGTGATGGGGAGGGTCGATGATGATGCGGCGA